>NZ_JABAZW010000123.1 GCF_018608325.1 Brevundimonas sp.
GCTGGAGAACGTGCGCTTCCATGCGGCGGAAGAGGCCAATGATCCGGTCTTCGCGCAAAAACTGGCCGACCTCGGCGACCTCTATGTCAACGACGCCTTCTCGGCGGCGCACCGCGCCCATGCCTCGACCGAAGGCGTCGCCCACCACATCCCCGCCTATGCAGGCGAATCCATGCGCCGCGAACTGGACGCCCTGGACGCCGCTCTGGGCAAGCCGCAGAAGCCCGTCATCGGCATCGTCGGCGGCTCCAAGGTCTCGACCAAGCTGGACCTGCTGAAGAACCTGGTCGGCAAGCGGGACAAGCGGGCCATCGGCGGCGGCATGGCCAACACCTTCCTCTACGCTCAGGGCGTCGATATCGGCGGCTCGCTGGCCGAGAAGGATATGGCCGACACCGCCCGTGAGATCATGACCGAGGCCGAGGCCAAGGGCTGCGAACTGCTGCTGCCCGTCGATGTCGTGGTCGCCGTCGAGGTCAAGCCCGGCGCCGAGGCCCGCACGGTCAAGACCGGCGAAACCCTGTCCGCTGACGACAAGATTCTGGACGCCGGTCCCGAGACCGTCGCCCGCCTGAACGCCGCCATCGACGTGTCCAAGACGCTGATCTGGAACGGCCCGCTGGGCGTATTCGAGGTCCCGCCCTTCGACGCCGCCACGGTCGCAGCCGCCAAACACGCAGCTGTTCGCGCCAAATCCGGCGCTCTGGTCGCTGTCGCAGGCGGCGGCGACACGGTCGCGGCACTGAACCACGCAGGCACATCCGACGACATGACCTTCGTCTCCACCGCAGGCGGCGCCTTCCTGGAGTGGATGGAGGGCAAGGTTCTGCCGGGCGTCGAGGCTCTGCGCGCCTGATCGATCAGCGGGCGCGCGATGTATTCACGTCACGCGCTCGCTTCTTCGCCCTCAACGGCGCCATTGCGGCGTTACATGGCGTGACTTCGCAGCGCACCACAGCTAATCTCTTGCCCAATTAAAAAAACTAATCGGCTCAGGAGACTACAAGAATGGCGCGCATCACGCTGCGGCAGCTGCTCGATCATGCAGCAGAGAACGACTACGGCCTGCCGGCCTATAATATCAACAACATGGAGCAGGGTCTGGCGATCATGGAGGCGGCCCACGAGGTCAACGCCCCTGTCATCATTCAGGCCTCGCGCGGCGCCCGCAACTACGCCAACGACATTGTTCTGGCCAAGCTGATCGACGCTCTGGCGGAACTGTATCCGCACATCCCGGTCTGCATGCACCAGGACCACGGCAACGGCCCGGCGACCTGCGCCACCGCCATCCAGTACGGCTTCACCAGCGTCATGATGGACGGCTCTCTGGAAGAGGACGCCAAGACCCCCGCCAGCTACGAATACAACGTCGATGTGACCCGTCGCGTCACCGAAATGGCCCACGCCTGCGGCGTCTCGGTCGAGGGTGAGCTGGGCGTTCTGGGTTCGCTGGAAACCGGCATGGGCGAGGCCGAAGACGGCCACGGCTTCGAGGGCGTGCTGGACCACTCCCAACTGCTGACTGACCCGGATCAGGCCGTCGACTTCGTCGCCGCCACCAAGGTCGACGCACTGGCCATCGCCATGGGCACCTCACACGGCGCCTACAAGTTCACGCGCAAGCCGGACGGCGACGTTCTGGCCATGAGTGTGATCGAAGAAATCCACCGCCGCCTGCCCAACACCCACCTGGTGATGCACGGCTCGTCGTCGGTGCCGCAGGACCTGCAGGACATCATCAACGCCTATGGCGGTGAAATGCCCCAGACCTGGGGCGTGCCGGTCGAGGAAATCCAGCGCGGCATCAAGCACGGCGTGCGCAAGGTCAACATCGACACCGACAACCGCATGGCCATCACCGGCGCCATCCGTAAGGCTCTGATCGAGAAGCCGGGCGAGTTCGATCCCCGCTACTATCTGAAGCCCGCCAAGGAGGCGATGAAGAAGCTGTGCATGGAGCGTTACCTCCAGTTCGGCTGCGAAGGTCAGGCGGCGAAGATCCGTCCGCTCTCCACCGCCCAGATGGCCAAGCGCTACACCTCGGGCGACCTTGATCCGTCGTTCCGCGGCGCCGCCGTCAAGGCCGCCTGATACGGCTCAGACCGGGTAGCGGCGCGACAGTTCGTATCGCACCCGGTCTGCTTCCCGCCGCGCCATGTCCAGAGCGTCGCTGGCGTCACGCGCACTGCGGCGCGCATCGCGGATTTCACCGCGCACTTCCTGAATACGATCCCGGATTTTCTGGCGTTCTTCGTCCGAGAGCCCGTTCTGGTGCAGTTCCGCCTGCTTGGCCTCCAGCTTGTCCTCGCGGTTCTCGATCCGTGAAATGGCGCTGTTCAGCGCGCTTTGGGCGGATTCGACCGCCGCCACGACATCGTGCAGTCGCCGCCCGTCCTGATAGGCAGGCAGGAAATCAGCCTCTTCCTGTGGGCGACAAACGCCGTAATAGGTGTTGCCCGCCCTGCCCTCGGTCCAGCCGCGCTGGAAGGTGCAGTAGCCACGTAATCCGTCCTCACGTGCAGACTGATAGGCGCTGGGATTGGGCGTGACCTGATATTTAGCGCAAGCCTTGGCGTGTTCTTCCAGCCGCGTCGTCGGATAGCCCGCAGCCCCGTCGGCATAGCCTTTTTCGCCCCAGTCACCGACCAGGCACTCGTCCTTGCTCATGGTGGCGCAACTGGCCAGCAACGCCCCGGCCGCCGCCACGCCGCTGATGATCAACAACCGTCGCATCTCAATCCCCTAGGCCCGAGCTTCACTATCGAACGACGCCACGCCCTCGCGCAAGCGGTTCGACGTGCTACATCGGCGACTGGAGACCGCCTTGCCCGAACACCTGCCCGAACCCGATCTGCCCGACGACGAAGACGCCGCAGCCGCTGAAGTGCTGGAGGCCCGGATCGAGGTGTCCGGCGTCCGTCTGGACAAGGCGCTGGCCACGGCCTTTCCCACCCTGTCGCGCGCCCGGCTGCAGGCCCTGCTGGCAGAGGGCGCCGTCAGTCGCGATGGCGTGGCACTGACCAGCGGATCGGCCAAGGCCCAGCCCGGTCTCTATGTTGTGGCCCTTCCCCCTGTCGCGCCCGCCACGCCCCAGCCGGAAGCCATTCCCCTGACGGTCCTCTACGAGGACGCCGACCTGATCGTCATCGACAAGCCCGCAGGCATGGCCGCCCATCCGGCGCCCGGCTGCGAGACCGGCACTCTGGTCAACGCCCTTCTGGCCCATTGCGGCGACAGCCTGTCCGGCATCGGCGGCGTCGCCCGCCCCGGCATCGTGCACCGCCTGGACAAGGACACATCCGGTGTCATGGTCGCCGCCAAGACCGACCGCGCCCATCAGGGCCTGTCCGCCCTGTTCGCCAGCCACGACATCGAACGGACCTACATCGCCCTGACGCGCGGCGCGCCTTCGGCGTCGAAGGGCCGGATCGAAACCCGCATCGGCCGATCAAACGGCGACCGCAAGAAGATGGCTGTGCTGAAATCCGGCGGTCGTGAAGCCATCACCGACTATGTCGTCCAGACCATCTTCGGCGAACCCGCCAAGGCTGGTGGCGCCCCCATGGCCGCCCGCGTGGCCTGCACCCTGCACACCGGCCGCACACACCAGATTCGCGTCCACATGGCGTCCAAGGGTTCGCCCCTGCTCGGCGATCCCGTCTATGGCTCCGGCAGCCCCGCCGCTCCCGTCCGCGCCGCCATCACAGAGGCCGGACTGGCGCGTCAGGCCCTGCATGCCGCTGTCCTGGGCTTCGTCCATCCCGTCACTGGCGAACAGCTCCGCTTCGAGACCGCCCCCCCTGCTGATATGCAGTTGCTTGAGACCCTGTTGACCACGCTTTGAAAGGCGCCGACCGATGGCCGATCCTGAAATCCACGACAACGCCGACCGTCATCAGTACGAGCTGCCGGTCGAGGGCGAGATCGCCGTCGTCACCTACAATCTGTCGCCGCCCAATCTGATGATCACAGAAACCCTGGTGCCTCAGCGCCTGGAAGGCCGCGGCATCGCCAGCCGCCTGGCCAAACATGTCATCGAGGATGCCCGCGCGCGTGAGCTTCTGATCCTACCCGTCTGCCCCTTCTTCGCCGCCTATTTCCAGAAGCATCCTGAACTGGCGGATGCGGTTCACCCGACCTACCGCACCATTCTGGGCCTCTGATCCGGCTGATAGAAAAAACGCCCGACAGAGCATTTGTGGGTCTTGAATAGAAACGGACCCACTCCTACATCGCCTGCTGATCGGCGCAGCGTGGCGTGCAGGCAACGGTCACGCTTTCGTGTGACCGCCCGCCTCTAAACATCGGGGCAACTCATCACCATCTGAGTGGTTGAGGGGAGAGGCTTCGATGCACACACTGTGGTCGAGGACGCAGAGCCCGCTCGTGTAGACGGTCGGAGGGACCAAATATGGCTGCTAATAGTACGCTCGCGGTGATGTCGCCTGAACAGGGACTGTCGCGTTATCTGACGGAAATCCGCAAGTTTCCGATGCTCACCAAGGACGAAGAGTTCATGCTCGCCAAGCGTTGGTCTGAGCATCAGGACCCCGAAGCCGCTCACCGCCTTGTAACCTCGCACCTTCGTCTCGTGGCCAAGATCGCCATGGGGTATCGCGGCTACGGCCTGCCGATCGGCGAAGTGATTTCCGAGGGCAACGTCGGTCTGATGCAGGCCGTCAAGAAATTCGATCCGGACAAGGGCTTCCGCCTGGCGACCTACGCCATGTGGTGGATCCGCGCCTCGATTCAGGAATACATCCTGCGCTCGTGGTCGCTCGTGAAGATGGGCACCACTGCGGCGCAGAAAAAGCTGTTCTTCAACCTGCGTAAGGCCAAGAGCCAGATCTCGGCTTTCGAGGAAGGCGACCTGCACCCCGAACACCTCGCCGCCATCGCCACCAAGCTGGGCGTGTCGGAAGAGGAAGTCACCAACATGAACCGCCGTCTCGGCGGCGACGCCTCGCTGAACGCGCCTCTGCGCGCTGACGGTGAAAGCGAATGGCAGGACTGGCTGGCCGATGACACGGCTGTCTCGCAGGAAACCCAACTCGCCGAAGACGAGGAAAAGGGCATCCGCATGAGCCTGCTTCAAGAGGCCATGGAGGAGCTGACTGAACGCGAGAAGCACATCCTCACGGAACGTCGCCTCAAGGACGACCCGGTCACTCTGGAAGAACTCGCCGGCCAGTATGGCGTGTCGCGCGAACGCGTGCGTCAGATCGAGGTCCGCGCCTTCGAGAAACTGCAAAAAGCCATGCGTTCGGCTGCTGAGGAACGCAATCTGGTCGACGCCTGAGCCTGTCGCGCTTCATGCCCTGTCGGTGTGAAGCGCGATAATATTTCTAGGACGCCCGCGCGACCGGCGTGGGCTGTCCAAGCGCCAGAATAGCACCGACCGGCTGGGCCAATCCCGCCTTGGTCGACGGCCCCAAAGCCAGATAACCCTCAAGCCCTGCAGCGGCGATCGCCAGTTTGGCGTCCCCGATCTTGGCGCCGACCGCCTTCAGCGTCTCGGCCTGCTGGCGGATGGCGCGCGTCGCCTGCATCGGGTCCTGGTCAAACTGGCTCATGGCCGCGACCAGAATCCGCGTGGCCTGATCCCGGATATCCACCGCAGAACCGGACGAAGCGTCGCCCTTGCGCTTCTTGGCTCCGGCGTATTCGCCCGAGTTGAAACGCCGACGATCCGGCCCGACATAGCCCACGGCCTCGACCCAGGGACGGGGCTTCAAGGCCACGTTCTCGACCCGCTTGAACAGGTCGCCGGTCGTGAAGGGCTTCCGCAGAAACTCGTGCACGCCCGCGTCGCGCGCACCCTTGATGGCCCCCGCAGTGGCTTCGGCCGTGACCATGATGATCGGCGCCATGCGGCTGACCATGTGCGAGCGACGGATGCGTCGCGCCAGGCTCTCGCCGTTCAGGCTGGGCCCTGCCCGCTCCATGAAGATGATGCCGGGCTCGGCGTCGCGCACCAGTTCCAATGCCCGATCCTCGTCGCCGTCCACATAGACTTCGCGTGAGCCAAGGCCCTTCATGATGTCCGTCATCAGACGAGCCGCCGAAGGATTGGGCTCGACAAGAACCACCCGACGCACAGCCGGCGCGATACGATTCAGCGTCTTGATGTCGGAAGTGAACACGGCTCGGCTCCTTTGCGCCGTAACCTTAACCTCAGGCGGTTAAGAGCCGTTGAATCACCCCCGACGTTTTCGACAGCCTATCCCTGGAAGGGATCGCGCATCAGAATCGTGTCGTCCCGCTCAGGGCTGGTCGACAGCAGGGCCACCGGCGCGCCGATCAGTTCTTCGATGCGGCGCACATATTTGATGGCGTGGGCGTTGATGTCCTTAAAGCTGCGAACCCCGGCGGTGCTTTCGCTCCAGCCTTCCAGTTCCTCGAACACCGGCTCCGCCGCCGCCTGGGCCTTCAGGCTGCTGGGCAGGTAGTCCAGCACCTCGCCATCGACCTTATAGCCAACGCAGATCTTCAGCGTCTTCAGCCCGTCCAGCACGTCCAGCTTGGTCAGGGCGATGCCATCGATGCCGTTGATCGCCACCGACTGACGCACCAGCACGGCGTCGAACCAGCCGCAGCGGCGTGCGCGGCCAGTGTTCACACCGACTTCACGCCCCACAGTCGCCAGATGCTCACCGACTTCGTCGTCCAGTTCGCAGGCGAACGGACCTTCACCGACGCGGGTCGTATAGGCCTTCACAATGCCCAGCACATAGCCGACGCCGCGCGGACCAATGCCCGAACCTGCAGCTGCTTGTCCCGACACGGTGTTGGAGCTGGTCACGTAAGGATAGGTGCCGTGATCCACGTCCAGGAAAGCGCCCTGCGCCCCCTCGAACAGCACGCGCTTGCCGTCCTTCTGCGCCTGATCCAGCACGCGCCAGGCGGGTTTCACGTAAGGCAGAATCTTCGGCGCGATCTCCAGCAGTTGCGCCAGCAGCGCTTCCGGGTCTATCGGCTCAAGTCCCAGACCCGCGCGTAGCGGATCATGGTGCGAACGCAGACGGTCGATCTTGACCTTCAGGTCGTCTTCATTGGCCAGGTCGCAGACACGGATGGCGCGACGGCCCACCTTGTCCTCATAGGCCGGGCCGATGCCGCGCCCCGTCGTGCCGATCTTGGCGCCCGGCGCGCTTGCGGCGGCTTCGCGCGCCACGTCCAGCGCGGGGTGGATCGGCAGGATCAAACAGGCATTGTCAGCGATGGTCAGGATGTCAGGCGTGATCGCCACGCCCTGCGCCTGAATCTTCTCGATTTCGCCGACCAGATGCCAGGGATCGACCACCACGCCATTGCCGATGATCGAGGGCTTGCCCTGCACCACGCCCGAAGGCAGCAGCGCCAGCTTATAGACCTTGCCGTCAACGACCAGCGTATGGCCCGCGTTGTGGCCGCCCTGGAACCGCACCACCATGTCGGCGCGATTGGACAGCCAGTCCACGATCTTGCCCTTGCCCTCGTCGCCCCATTGGGCTCCGACTACCGCGACGTTCGCCAAGATCGTTTCTCCGCAATTCAGAATGCGGTGGGAGCCTATAACTCCTGAATCATCAGAAGTCGCCCCATCCTTGCGGAATTATGCGGCCAGTTCGCTCACTGCTGTTTGGAACGCCCATTCCAGCCATGGCGTCGCCGCGACCACATCCGCCGTCTCGACCGTACAGCCGCACCACAGGCGCAGGCCCGGAGGCGCATTGCGGTGCGGCTCCATGTCGAACACCGCGCCTTCGCCTTCCAGCAGCGCCTTGAACCGAGTCACGAACGCCTTCCTGGCCTTGTCGTCCAGCACATCAATGCGGGCGTCGGTGAACTTCAGGCAGACCGAAGTGGTCGAGCGGATTTCCGCACGTTCAGGCAGAAAGTCGATCCACGGCGTGCGTGCGACCCATTCGCCCAGGGCCGCATAATTGGCGTCCGTGCGGCGGATCAACTCATCCAGACCGCCCACGTCGTCCGCCCAGTCCAGAGCGTCGATCCAGTCCTCGATGGTCAGGATCGAGAAGGTGTTCATCGCCACCCCGTCGGCCAGCGCCCGGTCGAACCCCTTGCCGTCCGTAATCCGTAGAACCTTGGGGATTGGCCGGTCGGGCCGATAGGTATCCAGCCGCTCGACGGCGCGCGGCGACAGCACCATCACGCCGATGCCCGCCTCGCCGCCCAGCGCCTTCTGGAAGCTGAAGGTCACTACATCCAGCTTGTCGTAAGGCAGGGTCATGGCGAACGCCGCCGAGGTCGCGTCGCAGATCGCCAGCCCCTCGCGGTCGTCGGCGATCCAGTCAGCGTTCGGCACGCGCACGCCCGAGGTGGTGCCGTTCCATGGGAAGACCACGTCCTTGGACCAGTCCGCCTTCGACAGATCCGGCAGGTCGCCCCACGGCGCGGTCAGCGCCTCCGGCTCCAGCTTCAGGTGCTCCCTGACGTCCGCCAGCCAGGTCAGACCGAAGTTCTCAAACGCGACCACCTGCACGGGCCGCTGCCCCAGCATCCCCCACAGCGCCGCCTCGACCGCGCCCGTGTCGGACCCGGGCGTATAGAGCAGCACGTGGCTGTCCGGCACCTGCAGAACCTCACGTGTGCGGCGCAGGCCGTAGGCGAACCGCTCGACGACCTCGGGCGCGCGGATGCCGCGTCCCAGCAGGTTCTGCGGCAGGCCGCCCAGGCTGTAGCCGGGGCGTTTCGCCGTCGGCCCGGACGAGAACCAGGGCCGCGCCGGCCGCACATCAGGCTTTGCAATCGTCATCTTCGTCTCCCCCGAGGCGGTAATGGGCTTCAGCGACCCGGCGTATAGGGCCGCTTGACGCGCCAGTCCTCGGCGAACTTGGTCAATTCCGTATCCGGTTCATCGGGCAGGGTCACCGCCAGCTTGGCCAGCAGGTCGCCGCGTTTGCCTTGCGCGAATGCCCCGCGCCCCTTCAGGCGCAGCACCTTGCCCGAGTTGGAGCCTGCCGGAATCGTCATCTGCACCACGCCCTCAGGCGTCGGCACACGCACCTTGGCGCCCAGCACTGCGTCGGGCACCGACACCGGCAGGTCCATCGTCAGGTCCGCGCCGTCGCGCTTGTAGATAGGGTGGGTCTCGATCTTCAGTTCGATCAGGGCGTCGCCGTTCTCGGCCCCGCGTCCCGGCGCGCCCTGCCCGCGCAGACGGATGGTCTGACCTTCAGACGCCCCCTTGGGAATGGTCACGTCCAGCGTGCGACCGTCCGAGAACTGGATGCGTCGCGTCGCGCCTGCAATGGCGTCTTCCAGACTGATGTCCAGCGTCGCCTTCACATCCTGCCCACGCGAGGAGAAGTCCCGTGCACCGCGCTGACGCCCCGATCCGCCGAACATGCCGAACAGGTCGTCCAGATCGACGCCTTCGAAGTTAGCCCTTCCGCCAGGGCCTCCACCAAAGCCGCCACCTTGGCCGAACGGATTGCCGCCCGGACGCCCGCCGCCAAAGCCGCGATGCTGTTCATTGCCGTCGTTGTCGATCTGGCCTGCGTCGTATTTGGCGCGCTTGTCCTTGTCGCCCAGGATGTCGAAGGCGGCGGTCACCCGTTTGAACTTGTCCTCGGTGATCTTGTCGCCGGGGTTCTTGTCGGGGTGCAGTTCCTTGGCCAGCTTGCGGAACGCCTTCTTGATCTCGTCCGCGCTCGCGCCCTTCGAAACGCCCAGTTCCTTATAGGGGTCGCCTGCCACGTCCGTTGTCGCTCCAACTGAAAACCAAGAGTGGCTGTCAGTTAAGCCATGCCCCCGCCTGCGCAAAGGGCCGAACCCGGCATAATCGTCAGGCCAGGGCGATTTCCGCCTCGACGCCCCATCCGAACCCCTCGCCCCACTGGGCCACGGCGACCTTCGCCGCATCCGTCACACCGCCGGGGAAGTCCGCCACCACATCCCCGGCGTCATAGGCGACGCGGCTTGCCTCGACCTCCATCGTCCGCCGCACGACCGATCCATCACGCACCACAACCCGGAACCGCATAGGATCGGCCGACGCCGGTTCACCATCCCAACTGTCACCATACAGCCGCGTCCGCGCCGTCCAGCGCAGATCAAACCCGCCCCCGACCGTCTCGACCTTCAGACCCATAGGCGACCAGGGCCGCGCGTGAAGCCCTGTCGGCATGAACGCGACTTCGCTGAACCCGTCCCCGCCCGGCGCCGCCCCCGCGCCTGACTGTCCTGCCCAGGCCACCCCGTGCGG
>NZ_JABAZW010000044.1:0-12407 GCF_018608325.1 Brevundimonas sp.
GCTGGCGGCGGCGCTGGACGGTTCGCGGATCGAGGCGGACCTTGGCCGCTTGATCGAGGTCGAGGATCGTCTGGTCAAGGAGCCGTCAGGCCGGATGGTCATCCGCCGCGCACGTAAGATCGGCGCCATCGTGCTGGACGAAAAAGTGGTCGGTGCGCCGGACACCAAGGCGATGGCCGGGGCCCTGCGCGCCGAGGTCGAGGCCTCGGGGCTGGGGGTTCTGAAATGGGGCGAACAGGCGGGCGGGCTGCGTGCGCGACTGGCCTTTCTGCATGAACTCGATCCCGCTTGGCCGGATGTGTCGGATGCGGCGCTGCTGACGGCGGCGGACGATTGGCTGTGGCCCCTGTTGGAGGGCGTAAGGTCGCTGGAGGCCATTGGCGACGGGCGGCTGGCGGATGCTTTGCGCGGGTTGATCCCGTGGGATTTGCAGAGGAAGCTGGACGAACTGGCCCCGACGCGGCTGACGACGCCGCTGGGATCGGCGGGCATCGACTATGGCGCTGAGGGCGGGCCGCGTGTCGAGATCCGGGTGCAGGAACTGTTCGGCGTGACGACGCACCCATGCGTCGGTGGCGGGCGGGTTCCACTGACCCTGTCGCTGCTGTCGCCCGCGCGGCGGCCGGTGCAGGTGACCAAGGATCTGCCCGGGTTCTGGGCCGGATCATGGGCGGGCGTGCGGGCGGACATGAGGGGCCGCTATCCGCGCCACCCGTGGCCTGAAAACCCGGCGGAGGCCCAGGCGACCAACCGGGCCAAGCCGCGCGGAACCTGATGGCGGGTTGACGCGAACCGGGGATCACAGCATTGCCGTTGCGTTGAATCAGGACAAGCCCGTGTCAGACGCCAAGAAAGTTTCGCCAACCGTCCGTAATGGGCGCGTTCTTTTCGCCAGCCTGATCGGCACGACGATCGAGTTCTACGACTTCTACATCTACGCCACGGCGGCGGTGCTGGTGTTTCCGCGCCTGTTCTTCCCCGGCGGCGATCCGACCACGGCCATGCTGTCGTCGTTCGCAACCTTCTCCATCGCCTTCTTCGCGCGGCCCATCGGGGCGCTGGCGTTCGGCCATTTCGGCGACAAGGTGGGGCGCAAGGCCACGCTGGTCGCGGCCCTGATGACCATGGGTCTGTCGACGGTCGCCATCGGCATTCTGCCGACCCACGAGTCGGTCGGCATCGTCGCGCCGCTGCTGCTGGCCCTGTGCCGGTTCGGTCAGGGGCTGGGTCTGGGCGGCGAATGGGGCGGTGCGGTGCTGCTGGCGACCGAGAACGCGCCTCCGGGCAAGAAGGCCTGGTTCGGCATGTTCCCGCAGCTGGGCGCGCCCATCGGTTTCATACTGTCGACCGCCTCCTTCATCATCCTGACCTCGACCATGAGCGAGGGCGCGTTCGAGACCTGGGGCTGGCGAATTCCGTTCATCGCCAGCGCGCTTCTGGTGTTCGTGGGCCTGTGGGTGCGTCTGAAGATCACCGAAACGCCCGAGTTCCAGAAGGTTGTCGACCGTCATGAGCGGGTGAAGGCGCCCGCCGTGACCCTGTTCTCAAACCATAAAGCGGCGCTGGTGTTGGGCACGTTCAGCGGCGTGACGACCTTTACGCTCTTCTATCTGATGACGGTCTTCGCCTTGGGCTGGGCGACGACGGGCATGGGTCTGGCGCGGGCCGACGTGCTGCCGATCCAGTTGATCGGGGTGCTGTTCTTCGCCGCCTTCATTCCGGTGACGGCGCTGCTGGCCGACAAGTACGGACAGGTGAAGGTGTTGATCTGGTCTTCGGTCGGGATCGGCCTGTTCGGGGTGCTGTTCGCGCCGCTGTTCGGCCTGGGCCTGACCGGCCTGCTGATCTTCTTTGCGCTTGGCTTTGGCCTGATGGGCTGCACCTATGGGCCGATTGGCGCCGCGATGGCGCGGCCCTTCCCGACGACGGTTCGCTACACGGGGGCGTCGATGGCCTTCAATCTGGCGGGCATCATCGGGGCGTCGCTGGCGCCCTTCATCGCCATGAAGCTGGCGACCTCGTTCGGACCTGTGGCGGTCGGCGGCTATCTGGCCGGGTCTGCGGTGATCAGCATTCTGGCCCTGTGGATGCTGGGCCGGGTGGCGCCGGAGACGGAGCTTTAGGCCTCGCCAGCTTTAGGCTTCGTCTGTCGCCGCATAGACCATGATGCCGGTGGCGATGGCCAGGTTCAGGCTGTCGGCCCGGCCGCGCATCGGGATCTTGACGTTGACGTCGCAGGCGGCGGCCAGCTGATCGGTCAGGCCTGCCTGTTCATTGCCCATCAGAATCAGCGACGGCTGCTGCATCACCGCCGAGCGATGGCTGACGGTGGCGTCCAGACGGGTGCCAACGACGCTGCCGGGCCAGGATTGGCGCCACGCCACGAAGGCTTCCGGCGTCGTCTTGGTGATCGAGACAGCGAAGACCGAGCCCATGGTCGCGCGCACGGCCTCGACCGAATAGGGATCGACACAGTCGCCGATCAGGATGACGCCGCCGCAGCCTGCTGCGTCCGCCGTGCGGATGATGGTGCCCAGATTGCCCGGATCGCGCACCTGCTCCAGCGCGACCCAGCAGGGGGCGGAGGCGGGGTTCAGGCTTTCCAGCGGGGCATAGGCCTGTTCGAACACGCCCAGCACGGTCTGCGGGTTGTCGCGACGGCTGATCTTTTCGAGGATGGCGTGGGTGACGATGATGATGTCGCCGCCTGCCTTGCGCGTTTCCGCCTTGGCGCGGTCCAGCAGCGGGTGCGAACGTGCGTCTTCGCCGACCAGCAGCATTTTCGGCGCGCGGCCTTGATCCAGCGCCTCGCCGATGAACTTGAGACCTTCGGCCAGGAAGGTCCCGGTCAGGTCGCGTTCCTTACGCATGTGCAGGGCGCGGACGGCCTTGATGGTGTCGTTCGTCAGCGAGGTGATGACGCGGTATTCGTCCTGAACGCTCATTTGCTCCACCGCGCGAAGAAGGACAGGCCGATGGCGCGGGCGTCCGGGCCATCTTCTGACAAGGCCAGTTCGCCCCAGTCGATGCGCCCGCCGCGATTATGGGTCGCCTCGGCCATCAGGTGCGCCAGCGACAGGCCAGACACGCGGGCGGCGTAGGCGTTCAGCAGCAGGAAGTCGGCATCGTCGGCCAGAAGCGCGGCGCAGTCCTTCAGCAGGGCGGGCATGTCCTCGAACAGGCGCCAGACCTCGCCCGTCGGGCCGCGACCATATTTGGGCGGGTCCAGAATGATGCCGTCGTATTTGGAGCCGCGACGCACCTCGCGCGCCACATATTTGCGGGCGTCCTCAACGATCCAGCGGATCGGGTGTTGGGCCAGACCGGACTGTTCGGCGTTCTCGCGGGCGTAGTTGACCGACTTCTTGGAGGCGTCGACGTGGGTGACCTCGGCGCCTGCCGCAGCCGCCGCGAGGCTGGCCACGCCAGTGTAGCCGAACAGGTTCAGCAGCTTGGGGGCGCGGCCCGCTGACTGCGAGAAGCTGCGCACACGCGCATCCAGCCATTCCCAGTTGGCCGCCTGTTCAGGGAAGAAGGCCAGGTGACGGAAGGGGGTGAAGCGGCCCGTGAACTTCACGTCGCGCCATTTCAGCGGAAAGGCGTCAACGGGGCCGTGCTTGTCGAACTTCCAGCGACCGGAATCCTCTTCCTCCTGCTGTGGATCGAACAGGGCGGTGGCGGCCTCGAAGGCGGCGGGATCGCGCGGCGACCAGAAACACTGCGGCTCGGGCCGCACGACCGTATAGCGGCCATAGCGTTCCAGCTTCTTGCCGTCGCCGCTGTCCAGCAGGGCGTAGTCGGACCAGCCGCGGGTCACGAGGGTTTCGGGGGTCTTGGAAAGGACGGGAGCCATCGTCGGGCTGATAGGCGCTCAGGCCGCCTCGCGTCCAGCGTCCATCGCATCAGAGGCGCCCTGTTCGGCGTCGTGCTGCGTCTTGTCCCAGACATAGGGCTCGACAATCAGTCGCCAGAAGGCGTGGAAAAACGCGAGGCTGAGCAGGGACCAATAGGCGGGCGCCGACAGCATGTCCGTCAGCTCGTACCGCAGGCCTGCACGTCGCGCACCGACCGCACAGGTCATCAAGGCGGCGATGACGCCCAGGCTCAGCACGGTGACGCCGGTGATCGGCGTGGCGGGCGTGATTCCGGCATGAAGGCCGATCAGGACAGCGGATGCCAACCAGGCCAGTGTCGGAGCATGAGCCCCCGCCGAGACAATGGCGGCGCCTAGGGTCATCAGCAGGGACACCAGCCCGCGTCGCCCCAACTGCAAAGGCGAACGGGTGTGGACGCCCCAAGTCTGCATATAGCCCTTCAGCCATCGGGTGCGTTGCGGCAGCCAGCGTTCCAATGCGCCGGGCGGCGTCTCCCATGTCGGGGCGTCGATCACCCCCATGCCCCAACCCGCCGACCAGAGACGGAACCCGAGATCGGCGTCCTCGGTGACATTATGCGCGTCCCAACCGCCGACGCCGCGCAGGGCGGAGGTGCGGACATGATTACTGGTGCCGCCCAGCGGGAAGGGCAGGCCCAGCCGCGCCATGCCGGGCAGGGTCACCTCGAACAGGGCGGCGTATTCAAAGGCGAACTGACGGTCGAGGAAGCGCGAGGGGCTGGGGCCTCTGTCGAAGCGCCGGATGCGAAGGGGCGCCTGAAGGCAGCCCAGTTTAGGGTCGGCGACGAACCGGGCGGCCGCCTGACGCAGTTGCTGCGGATCAGGTTCATCCTCGGCGTCATAGATGGTCAGCAATTCACCCCTGGCCTGAGACAGGGCATGGTTCAGTGCGCGTGGCTTGGTCTGGGGCGATCCGGGCGGAACGACGATGATCTTCAACCACGTGGGTTTCGGTGCGGCCATGGCGACGTCGATTGTCGCCTGATCATGGGCCTCCAGCACCAGAAAACCTTCCAGCCGGTTGTGGGGGTAGTCGATGCGCGACAGGTTAGAGATCAAACGCGGCGTCACCGCCGCCTCATCATGCAGGGCTGCGAGAATCGTATAACGGGGCCAACGATCCGGCGTCGGAACCTGGAGGGGCGGGGCAAGGCTGGCGGCGACGAGAACAAAACGCCATGCCGCGGCCACGACAAAACCGAAGGCGATGACGCCAGCCAGCGCGACCAGGGTCAGGCCGGGGCGCAGGATGAGGCCAATTGCCACGACCGCTGTAATCAAGGCGATGCTGGACCACTGGGCGCGGGTCGGCCCGATCCTGTCGGCGCATTGGCGCCCCTCGCTGGTCGCGTTCATCATATCGCCCTCCAGGTCGCATACAACTCCAAAGCGTGAAGTCGTCAACCTGTTGCGCCGCTGCTGTTGGCGCCGCGTCGTGATTGTCGCTATGCAGGACGTTGCTGAACCGGAGTCTTCGTTTGTCCGCCGTGTCGACCTCTTCGCGCTCAAATCGAAAGCCCAAGGGGGAGGGCCATTCTCGCCGTGGCGAGATACTGGCGGCCGCCGAACGCATCTTTGTGGAGTTCGGCTATGAGGGGGCGACCATCCGCAAGATCGCGGAGGAAGTCGGCCTGTCCTCGACCGCGCTCTATATGCATTTCGCCGACAAGGGCGAGATTCTGCAGGAAATCTGCCGCGTCGCCTTTGAGGAGCTGATCGCCTCGACTGAAAATCTGGCGTCGGAAGACCGGCCGCCGGAGGTGCGTCTGCGCGGCATGATCGACGCCTATGTCGATTTTGGTTTCGCCAACCCCAATGCCTATCGCCTGATCTATCTGACCCGCCCGGTAGAGGCGCGAGACGGCGCCCAGACCCTGGCGCAGGAGCTGGGTTACAATGTCTTCGTCGCCTTTGAAGATGTGGTGGCCCAGACGGTGGCGTCGGGCCGGATGAGCGGCGAACCGCGCGCCATCGCCCAGTCGATCTGGGCCGCTGCGCATGGCGTGGTGTCCCTGATGATCACCAAGACCTATTTTCCGTGGGCGGATCGTCAACTGGTCGTCGATACGACCCTGGACGCTGTGTTCGCAGGGCTGCTGAAATCGTGAGGCGGATGCTGGCCGCCGGTTTGGCGGGTGGTTTACTCGTCCTCGCAGCGGGTCATGCAGACGCACGTCCATTGCGGATCATGGCGCTTGATCAGTGTGCGGACCAATATGTTCTGGCTTTGGCCCCCGACGCCGAACTTGCCCTGTCGCCACGGGCGGATGATCCCGATTCCTGGATGAGACGTGAGGCGGCGGGGCGTCGTCAGGTGCGTCCGACGCTGGAGGCCGCCATCGGGTTTCAGCCCGATGTGGTGGTGCGCTACTGGGGCGGCGAGCCGCGTCTGCTGGCGGCGCTGGAAAAGCGCGGGACCAAGGTTCTGAACATCGAGGACGCCACCGACTTTGACGGGATCAGCGCCGATATCCGCAACATCGCCGCCGGTCTGGGCCAGGTCGAGCGCGGGCGCCGTCTGGAGCAGGCGATGCGGGACAAGCTGTCGGCGGCGAGTCCTGAACCTGCGGCGAAGCGGCCGGGCGCGGTCTATCTGACGGCAGGCGGCTTCACAGCGGGCGCTGGCACTCTGGTCGACGCCATGATGCGCGCAGCGGGGTTCGATAATCTGACGGAGAAGCCGGGCTTCGGCGCCTACAGCGTAGAGCGGATCGCCATGCATCCGCCGATGCGGTTCGTGCTGGGCTTCTTTGACATGCTGCGATCCGACTGGCGCGGGCCGGGTCGCCATCCGGTCGTGCGGCGCGCGGCTGAAGGCAAGACAGCGGCCAATTTGCCTGCGGCGGTTCTGACCTGCCCGGCGTGGTTTGCGGCGGACGGTGTGGCGATCATGGCGAAGGGGCGGCCATGAGCCGGACGGTGCGGTTGTGTCTGGGGTTGGGGCTGTGCGTGATCGCCGCCCTGGCGTTGGCGATCCTGATTGGCGAGACGCGTTTCGACGGCGCGCAATATGCGGCGGCCTTCGATGATCCGACGTCCGGCCCTTGGGAGGTTCTGTGGCAGGTGCGGGCGCCGAGAGCGGTGTGCGCCCTTGTGGTCGGGGCGGCGCTGGGGCTGGCGGGCGCGGTTATGCAGGGCTTGCTCCGCAATCCGTTGGCGGACCCCGGCGTGCTGGGCGTGTCCGCGACAGCGGCGCTGGGCGCGGCCCTGGCCATTGTCATGGGCGCAGCGGCGGCGCCGGGGCTGGTCGAGATCTCGGCCCTGGTCGGCGCCGGTCTTGCGGGGGCGATGCTGATTGCCGCCGCCAGCGCCATGCGTGCGCCGGAGGCCCTGATCCTGTTCGGGGTGGCCTTGTCCAGTTTCGCAGGCGCTTTGACGGCCCTGATCTTCAACCTGTCGCCGTCGCCGATTGCGCAGGCCGAGGTGATGTCGTGGCTGCTGGGGTCGGTGCAGAACCGCAGCTGGGTCGATGTGGCCTGGGTGACGCCTGCGGTTCTGGTGTCGGCGGTGTTCGCGGTTCTGGCCTCGCCGGGCCTGAAGATGCTGGCCTTGGGTGAAGAGGGGGCTGCGGCGTCCGGCCTGTCGATGGGGCGGTTGCGGGCGTTCGCGCTGATCGCGGCGGCGCTGGCGACCGGGGCGGCGGTGGCTGTGGCGGGCGTGATCGGGTTTGTCGGCCTGGCGGCGCCCCATTTGGTTCGGGCGGCCGTGCGAGGCGATGCGGGACGGATACTGGCGCCGTCGGCCCTGGCGGGCGGGCTGATGCTGGTGATCGCGGACCTGCTGGCGCGCCTGACGCCGACGGATCAGGAACTGAAGTTGGGCGTCTTCACCGCCCTGATCGGTGCGCCTCTGTTTGCACTGATCGCATGGCGCGCGGCGCGGGAGTGGCGGCTGTGAGCCTGTTGTCGCTGGAGAAGCTGAGCGCCCGTCTGGGCAAGCAGGCGGTGCTGAACGGCGTCGACCTGAGCGTCGGGGCCGGAGAGGTCGTGGCCCTGTGCGGACCCAATGGGGCGGGCAAGAGCAGCGCCATTCGCGCGGCGGTTGGTCTGTTGCCGCTGACGGGCGGCGCGGTTCGGCTGGGCGGCGATGATCTGCACACCCTGTCGCCGCGACGTCGGGCTGAGCGGGTCGCCTATCTGCCGCAAGAACGCCGGATCGCGTGGAACCTGCCTGCGGTTGAGGTGGCGGCGCTGGGCGCGCCCTTCCTGTCGGGCGGCGATGCAGTTAAGCGAGCCGAAGCCGCGCTGGCCGAGGTCGGGGCGGGGCATCTAATCGACCGCGGCGTGGCGGACATGTCAGGCGGCGAGCGGGCGCGGGTGCTGCTGGCGCGCGCGCTGGTGGTGGGGGCGCCGTTGCTGCTGGCCGATGAGCCGATTGCGGGTCTGGACCCTGACGCACAACGACTGGTGCTGGAACGGCTGAGGGCAAGGGCCGATGCCGGATCGGGGGTGCTGGTCAGCCTGCACGACCTGACGCTGGCGGCGGGTTTTGCGGATCGTGTCGTGGTGCTGGATCAGGGGCGGGTGGTTGCGGAGGGCGCACCGGTAGAGGCCCTGTCATCCGCCGTCCTGCGTTCCGTGTTCGGACTGGACGGCGGATGGATCGAGGCGCCGAACGGGCCGCTGCTGGCGGCCCGCCGGGCTTAGGCCCTAGTTGCTGCCTGCGTAGGGGCGCGGACCGGCGGCGGTGCCACGCGCGATGTCAGCGGACGGCGTCAGAGGGGCAGATCCGCCGTTCAGACGCGCCTTGTAGACGGCCATATTCTCCATCACCCGCATCATATAGTTCCGCGTCTCGGTGAAGGGCGCGCATTCGATGAAGTCGATGGTGGCGTTGACGTCGCCGCGCGGATCGCCGCAGCGCGCAATCCACTGGCCGGGACGGGCCGGACCGGCGTTGTAGCCTACGGTCGCCAGCAGCATGGAGCCGTTGTTCGACGCCATCAACTCGCCCAGGTGATAGCTGCCCAGGGTCATGTTGTAGTCCGGGTCCCACAGGCGGTCGGCGGAATAGCTCATGCCCAGACGACGGGCGACGCCCGCCGCCGTCGCGGGCAGGAACTGCATCATGCCGCGCGCATCGGCGTGCGACCGGGCGCGCGGGTCGAAGCTGGATTCCTGACGCGTGATGGCCTGGGTGAACTCCAGCGGCGCGGCGCCTGCGACCTGGGGCGGGATGCGCACAGGATACATGCGTTCGGGCATGACAAAGCCGCGTTGGCTGGCGGCGCGGCCGACCATCATGGCGGTGAAGTCCTCGCCATAGCTGCGCGACAGGTCCATCAACTGCGCCAGACCCTCGATGGTCGGCAGGTCGTCGTCCAGCTTGTAGGCGAAGACGCGCAGCAGGGTGGTCTCGCCCGTTTCGCCCAGAATGCGGGCGGCGCGCACGACCTCATTGCCTTCGAAGGCGGCGATGTCGCCCTGGGTCGGGGCAGGTTCGCCGGGCAGTTGCAGTGTCGTCAGACCGGCCTTTTCAGCGGCTAACTGGCCGTAGAAGGTCTGCCAGTGCTGGGCGCCGTTGCGGTAATAGTTCTGGGCGGCCTGACGTTCGCCGCGCGCCTCTGCGGCCCGGCCCAGCCAGTAGAAGGCGCGGCCCTGAGTAATGGGGGTCGATGAGGCGCTGCGCAGGGCTTCGAAATGACGGGCCGCCACCTCTGGCCGGTTCAGCTTGGTCAGGGCGACCCAACCGGCGAAGAACTCGGCGTCCACCATGCGGTCGCCGGAGGTGAAGCCGTGGCCGTTCATGGCGTCATAGGCGGCCTGCCAGTTGTTCCGCTGCAGGGCGTCGAGGAAATAGTTGCGGCGCTCGGTCCACAGGGTGTTGTCGCCGGTCGTGTGGGCAGGCGCGGGCGGCAGATTGGCCAGCAGGGGGAAGGCTTCCGACTGACGGTTCTGGGAACGCAATATGCGGACACGCTCCAGCACCACGGCGGGATCGTTCGCCTGGGCTGGCGTCAGGCCCGCGACCACGGCGTCGGGGCTGTAGGCGCTGCGCAGGTTCATGACCGTATTGGCGATGAAGGCGCGGTCCGGCGACACCAGGGCGATCATCGAACGCGTGGCCGGACCGTGCGGGCCAAGCAGCAGCATGTTCAGGCGCGTCTCGTGATCCGCCGGGGTCAGCCATGCGCTCCAGCGTGACAGGATGCGGCTTTGCGGGGCGTCGTCGAAGGACTGGGTGCGCCACCAGTCGCGAATCAGATCGCGCGCCTGGTTCTGGCGGCCGCGCTGCTCCAGCGCCGAGGCATATGCGATGGCGCCCTCAACAGTCGTCGGGGTGCTGTCGGCGAACAGGGCGAGGGCGGCGTCAGGACCGGCGCCGGACCGGTCCAGCGCCTTTTCCGTAGCGATGCGGCGTGATTCGGCGCGGGGCCAACCCGCCATGGTGGTCTGGGTTTGGGCCAACTCGGAATAGGAGAGCTGTTCGCCGGTCGTGTCGATCAGCGCCCATTGCACCAGCTTGCGCGCGGCGGCGTCGCTGATCTGCGACATGGCGGCCTGGGTCGCGCCGACATTGCGGGCGCGGGCGGCGGCCAGACCCTGACGGAAATAGGCTGTATCCTGATCGTTCAGGACACGGCGGCCATGATAGGTCGACTGAGGGACGCTGACAGGCTGCACGGACGAGTAGGGGACCGGACCCGAAGACACGTCCTGCGGGTTGGGCGCGAGCACTGCCAGGGCGGCCGCCAGACTAGTCGCAATCATGATCTGTCCTGTTCTCATTCAATCCGGTTGCGGCGAAGCCGCTGGCGACATAACTTCCCGCGCTCTGAAAAGGCTTTGGACATGTGTCCTTCGCCGCTCTGCACGCAGGCTAGCTTAGTTCCATGAACGCCCCCTTGTTCAAGGGCGTGATCACCGCCCTGATCACACCTCTTCGTGACGGAAACGTGGACGAGGCTGCATTCGCCAAACTTCTGGAGCGCCAGATCGCCGCAGGCGTTCACGGCGTCGTGCCGATGGGCACGACGGGCGAAGGCGCCAGCATGGATCTGGACGAGCACAAGCACGTCATCGAACTGTGCGTGCGGCTTGCGGCAGGGCGCGTCAGCGTCATTGCTGGAACGGGATCGCCCTACACCAAGGAAGCCATCGACCTAACCCGCCACGCCAAGACGGTGGGTGCGGACGGAGCACTGGTGGTCACTCCCTATTATATCCGCCCGTCGCAGGCGGGCATGGCGGCGCATTTCGAGGCCATCGCCGACGCCGTCCAATTGCCGATCGTGCTCTACAATGTGCCCGGACGGACGGGCGTTGACCTGACCAACGAGACCGTGGCGCGGTTGGCCGCGCATCCGAACATCGTCGGCATCAAGGACGCGACCGGCGACATGAGCCGCGTCAGCTGGATGCGCACCAACATCGAGGGTCAGTTCGACCTGATCTCGGGCGATGATCTGAGCTATCTGGGCTATCACGCCACGGGCGGGGTCGGGCTGATCTCGGTGGCGTCCAATGTGGCGCCCGAGGCCATGGTCGCGCTGCACAACGCGGCGGCGGCAGGCGACTACGCCACGGCCCGTAACTGGCAGGACCGCCTGATCGGCCTGTGCAAGGCGTTGTTCCTCGATAACTCCCCCGCGCCGACCAAGTACGCCTTGGCCAAGTTGGGCCTGTGCAACGAGGAGGCGCGCCTGCCGTTGTCGCCGACATCGGATGCGGTCAAGCCGATCATCGACCGTGCGATGGTGGAAGCGGGCGTGACCTGATGGCGCCGCAACCCCAATCCAAATCCAAGCTGATCGCCGAGAACCGCCGCGCGCGGTTCGACTATTTCCTTGAGGACAACATCGAGGCCGGCATTCAACTGCTCGGCACCGAGATCAAGGCGCTGCGCGACGGCCGGGCCAATATCGCCGAGAGCTATGCAGCGGTGGAAGGGCGTGAGATCGTGCTGATCAACGCTGACATCCCGCCGTACAAACAGGCCTATCGCTTCAACCACGAGCCGCGCCGTCCGCGGAAGTTGCTGCTGCACAGAAAGCAGATCGACCGCCTGATCGGCGCCGTTCAGCGCGACGGCCAGACCATCATTCCGCTGAAGCTCTATCTGAACGATGCAGGCAAGGCGAAGCTGGAGATCGCCCTGGCCAAGGGCAAGAAGCTGCACGACAAACGCGAAGCCTCCGCCGAACGCGACTGGCAGCGCGACAAGGCCCGTCTGATGCGGGACAAGGGCTGAGGCCTTGCCCCCGCCGGTGACTTAGGCGGCGATCAGCGTCTTGGCGCGTTCGAAGATGGCCTCGAACATCTCGGGCGTCAGGCGGCCTGTGTTCGTGTTCAGGCGCGAGCAGTGATAGGAATTCAGGATCACATAGCCGCCTGCCTCGCCCTCTGCGCCGTGACCAACGGGCATGGCCGTGCCGGGGCGTCCGAAGGCCTTCAGGATGTTGCGGCGGGACACGTCGCCCAGGGTCACGATGACCTTCAGGTTGGGCAACAGCTTCAGCCGGTCGATCAGGAAGGGACGGCAGGTCGTCTCTTCGATCGGCAGTGGCTTGTTG
>NZ_JABAZW010000044.1:12417-18340 GCF_018608325.1 Brevundimonas sp.
GGCGCAGCGGACCGCATTGGTGATCATGCAGTCCGTCAGCGTCAGGTCGTCATGACCGTCCGGGTCATAGGTCCCGTGCGCGAAGCCGGTCTTCTTCAGCGTGTCGTACAACAGCCAGCCTGCGTGATCGCCTGTGAAGGGGCGGCCTGTGCGGTTGGCGCCGGTGCGGCCCGGCGCCAGACCTGCGATCAGCAGCCGTGCGTTTGGATCGCCGAATGACGGGGCAGGGCCGTTCCACCAATCGGGATCCTTGCGCGCATTCTCATGGCGATATTCAACCAGACGCGGGCACAGCGGGCAGTCGCGCGCGGGCTCCGGCGTCAGGCTCATTGCCCGCCGCCGCTCTTGGGCCGCCCGAAATCGCCCATCAGATCGTTCAGGTCCAGGAAGGCGTCAGCCTGACGACGCAGTTCGTCAGCGATGTGGGGCGGCTGGGTCTTCTGCGTCGAGATGACCGTGACGCGCACGCCCTTGGCCTGGATCGACTGAACGGCGCGACGGAAATCACCATCGCCCGAGAACAGGACGATATGATCCAGCGCAGGCGCCAGTTCCATCATGTCCACCGCGATTTCGATGTCCATATTGCCCTTGATGCGGCTGTGGCCCTGACCGTCGGTGAAGCGTTTCACCGGCTTGGTCACGACCGAGAAGCCATTGTAGTCAAGCCAGTCCACCAGAGGCTTCACCGGCGAGAATTCCTCGCCCTCGACAATGGCGGTGTAGTAATAGGCGCGCGTCAGGATGGACTTGGCGCGGAACCAGTCCAGCATCCGCTTGAAGTCCAGATCGTGCTGCAGGGCGCGGGCGGCGGAGTAGAGGTTCGAGCCGTCGATGAAGATCGCCAGCCGGTCGGTGGAATGAAACATGGTCGAAGCCGTCAATAGGAATGAAGAAAATGGTGTCCGCGCCGACGCTCGGATCGACGTGGGAATCGATGAGTCGCTGAACCTGGATGACGCAGTCATCGTGGCGCTGGGCTGCAATGACAAGGGGGTCTGGCCGTCAAATGAAGCTGTGCTGGAAGCTTCACTGGCGAGATTCCGCAGCGAAGGCATTGACGTGGTCGCGCGGTCGTCGTGGTGGCGGTCGCAGGCCTGGCCTGATCCGCACGACCCGCCGTTTCTGAACGGCGTGGTGATTGTCCGCACGGCACACGACCCTCATGCGCTTATGGCGACGCTGGGGCGGATCGAAGATGCTTTCGGGCGGCAGCGGTCAACACGTAATGCGCCGCGGACTCTGGATCTGGACCTGATCGCCTATGGACGGTTGAGCGGCGATCTGGAGGGACTGATCCTGCCGCATCCGCGCGCAGCGGACCGTCTGTTCGTCATGGGACCGATTGCTGAGATCGCACACGGCTGGGTGCATCCGGTCAATGGACAGGCGGCGGCTGATCTGGCGCAAACTGCGTCGGTGGGGCGGGATGCGCGCCCCGTTCGTGATGAGCGTAGAGCTGTCGATTGAAGTCGCGCCCAACTTCCGCCCCTCTGGCGTTGCAAAACATAGCCCCTATCTGTATTTGACGCGGTTCTCCCCCGCGTTCGAGGAATTTCATGGCCCGCGTCACCGTCGAAGACTGCATCGAGAAGGTTCCGAACCGCTTTGGTCTGGTTCTGCTGGCCGGTCACCGCGCCCGCAGCATCGCCAATGGCGCCGCACTGACCATCGACCGCGACAACGACAAGAACCCGGTCGTCGCCCTGCGCGAAATCGCAGACGACACTGTCGTTCCGACCGAACTGCGCGAGACCATCATCACTACGCTGCAACGCGTTGATGAGCGCACGGAAGCCGAGGACGAGGCCGAAGTCGTCGCCCTGCTGGCCGAACCCCAGCACATGAACATGGCCGAGGCCGAACTGATCCGCGCGCTGCAAAGCGACCGCGACGGCGGTCAGGAGGAGCGCTACTGACGCAAGAGGCATCCTCAGGCGTCACTATCCTGCCGGCGCGGACCGAGACGGTTCCGCCGGCGCACCAAGGTGCGAACAAAAGCGAATCAAAGACCGCTGGCGAGGAAACCCCGGCGGTCAAACGCGCACCGATCCTGCGCCAGTTCGAGTTGATTGAGGCCGTAAAGGCCTATGACCCCACCGCTGACGAAGCGCTGCTGAACCGCGCCTATGTCTATGCGATGAAGATGCATGGCTCGCAGTTGCGGGCCTCGGGCGATCCGTATTTCGCCCACCCGATCCAGGTCGCGGGCATACTGACCGACTACAAGCTCGACACCGCCACCATCGTCACGGCGCTTCTGCATGACGTGGTCGAGGACACCTCCGCCACCCGCGACGACATCGCAGAGATGTTCGGCGAAGAGATCGCCGTGCTGGTCGAAGGCGTGACCAAGCTGTCGCGGCTGGAGCTTCAGGCCGAGCACACACGTCAGGCCGAGAACCTGCGCAAATTCATCCTGGCCATCAGCCGCGACGTGCGGGTGCTGCTGGTCAAGCTGGCCGACCGCCTGCACAACATGCGCACGCTTCAGTATGTGAAGCCGGAGAAGCGCGAGCGGATCAGCCGAGAAACGCTGGAAGTCTATGCGCCGCTGGGTCGCTCCATCGGCATCCACTCGATTGCGTCCGAGCTGGAAGAACTGGCCTTCACCCATCTTAACCCCACTGCCAAGACCGCCATCGAGCGGCGGCTGGAGGCGCTGAAGCTGGAGCATGGCCAGGCCATCGAAGGCGTGGCGGGCGAGGTCGAACGCGTTCTGTCGGAGGCAGGCGTCAAGGCGCGGGTGTTCGGACGCCAGAAGACACCCTATTCGATCTGGCGGAAACTACAGCGCAAGTCGGTCGGGTTTTCGTCCCTGTCGGACATCTACGGCTTCCGGGTCATCGTTGACGCTGAAGACGACTGTTACCGCGCCATGGGGGTGATTCACCGCGAATGGCCGATGGTGCCGGAGCGGTTCAAGGACTTCATCTCGACGCCGAAGTCGAACAACTATCGCTCGCTGCACACCACGGTCGTGGGCCCCCGCGGCCTTCGGATCGAAATGCAGATTCGCACCGAGTCGATGGACCGGGTCGCCGAGGACGGGGTTGCCGCCCACTGGCGCTACAAGAACCAGTCCTATGGCTTTGACCGGGAAGCGATGGAGAAGGGCGGGGGACGCGATCCGCTGCAGAACCTGCGCCATCTGGTTCAGGTCATCGAGCACGGCGAGGGCGGCGAAGACTGGGTCGAACACGCCAAGCTGGAGATGTACCTGGATCAGGTCTTCGTCTTCACGCCCAAGGGCAAGCTGGTGACCCTGCCGCGCGGCGGGATGCCGCTGGACTTCGCCTATGCGGTTCACACCGAGGTCGGGGACACGGCGGTCGGCGTCAAGGTGAACGGCGAACTGAAGCCTATGCGCACCTCGCTGCAGAACGGCGACGTGGTCGAGATCATTCGCGGCGCCAAGCGGGAAGTGCCGGCCGACTGGCGCAGCCTGACCGTCACGGGCCGTGCGCGTTCGGCCATCCGCCGTCACATCCGAACCTCTGAGCGTGACGAGTTCGTCAAACTGGGCCGCGTCGCCCTGCAACAGACGCTGAGCCGGGTCGAGAAGACACTGGCCGAGGTGTCGTTGAAGCCGGTTCTGGAGAACCAGGCGCTGGCTTCGGAAGATGATCTGTTCGAAGAACTGGGGCGTGGGCGACTGTCGCCCAGTTCGGTGGCTGAGACCCTGTTCCCCTCGCTGAAGGGACGGTTGATGGCTGGGCCGGAGAAGCAGCGGATCGAAGGCGGAACGGCGCGGCTGTTCGTGCGCGGCGGCGGACTGACACCGGGCGTAACGGTGCATTTCGGCCAGTGCTGCACCCCCGTTCCTGGCGACCGGATCGTCGGCATTCTGGAGCCCGAGAAGGGGCTGACGGTTCACACCATCGACTGTCAGACCCTGGCCGACTTCGCCGATGATGATTCCGTCTGGCACGATCTGCAATGGACGCCACAGGCCGAGACGGACGCCGTTGCTGCGGCCCGCATCCGCGCAACCATCCGCAATGCGCCGGGCGTGCTGGGGCAGGTGACGACCCTGATCGGCGAAGCGGGCGGAAACATCATCAACCTGTCGATGGCGCACCGCCAGCAGGACTTCTTCGACGTCGACGTGGACGTCGAGGTCGAGGACGCCAAGCACGCCACCATGATCATGGCGGCGCTGCGGGCCAATCCATCCGTTGATTCAGTAGACCGCGCACGGGGCTAATGACGCAAGATTTGACGCCGAACACCGCCCAGATGGCGTCGCCATCCTATCGCATGGCCGCTGTTGATCAGGATTTCGTACTGAGCGATTCCATGCGCGGCGTGCGCTTCCTGATGGAATACGCCAAGGCTGAGGAAGCCCTGCGGGCCTGGGGCGTACGTTCGACCATCGTGGTGTTCGGCAGCGCGCGCATCCGCGAGGACCAGCCATGGTATCAGACGGCGCGGGCCTTTGGGCGTCTGGCGTCCGAACGCGGCGGCGCCCTGCGCGGCAATGTTGGCGAACCACGCGACAATGTCATCGCCACCGGCGGCGGACCGGGCATTATGGAGGCCGCCAATCGCGGCGCGACCGACATCGGTGCGCCCTCAGTCGGTTTCAACGTCACCCTGCCGCACGAGCAGGAGCCGAACGCCTATTCGACGCCGGAACTGACCTTCCTGTTCCACTATTTCGCGATGCGGAAGATGCATCTGGCGATGCGGGCCAATGCTCTGGTGGTCTTCCCGGGCGGCTTCGGCACTTTCGATGAGTTGTTCGAAATCCTGACCCTGCGCCAGACCAGCAAGGCGCCGCCCGTGCCGATCGTGCTGGTGGACAAGGCCTACTGGACCTCGGTCATCGGTTTCGAGGCCCTGGTCGAGCACGGAATGATCGCGCGCAAGGACTTGGACCTGATCGGTTTCGCCGAGGACGCCGAAGGCATCTGGGCTGAACTGCTGTCACGCGGCCTGCGTCCACACGAAAACATCGAGTAGGCCGTCGCTAGAGGGTTCATTCGCACGACGTCAGGGGGTATGGACGGCGCTCATGAACACTGAAGACGTACTCAACGAGTTCCGCGACGCTGGCGCCCTGCGCGAAGGTCATTTCGTCCTGTCCTCCGGCCTGCACAGCCCGGTCTTCCTGCAGAAGAATCTGGTCTTCATGGATGGCGCCCGCTGCGCGCGTCTGTGCAAGGCGCTGGCGGACAAGATCGTCGCCACAGTCGGGCCGGTGGACGCCGCCATTTCGCCCGCCGTCGGGGGCATCATCCCCGGATATGAGACCGCCAAACACCTGAACGTCCGTTCGATGTACGTCGAGCGCGAGGGCGGCGAGTTCAAGCTGCGTCGTGGTTTCTCGGTCGAACCGGGCGAGAAGATCGTCATGGTCGAGGACATCGTCACCACGGGTCTGTCGTCGCGCGAATGCATCTCCGCCATTCAGGCCGCAGGCGGTGAAGTCGTCGCCGCCGCCTGTATCGTCGACCGTTCGGGCGGCAAGGTGGATGTCGGCGTGCCGTTGATCGCCCTGGCGTCGCTGGAAGTACCGGCCTATCCGGCCGACGCTCTGCCGCCGGAACTGGCGGCCCTTCCGGTTGAAGATCCGGGCAGCCGTCGGCTGTCCAAGTAGAAAGGGACTATCGGGATGAAGCGTGAGCGGGTTCGTCTGGGCGTCAACATCGACCACGTCGCAACCGTGCGAAATGCGCGCGGCGGCATTCATCCCGATCCCGCCCGTGCGGCGGAGGCGGCGCTGGCCGCAGGCGCGGACGGCATCACCGCCCACCTGCGCGAAGACCGCCGCCACATCACCGACGCCGACATCGACGTGCTGAGCGCCCTGTGCGCACGGGCCGGAAAGCCGTTGAACTTTGAGATGGCGGTGACGGATGAGATGCTGGCCATCGCCCTGCGCCACCGTCCGCACGCCGCCTGTCTGGTGCCGGAACGC
>NZ_JABAZW010000044.1:18350-53354 GCF_018608325.1 Brevundimonas sp.
CTGGCTGACGCTGGCATCCGCGTGTCCCTGTTCATCGAACCCGCTGAAGAACAGGTCGAGGCCGCTGCTGCCGTGGGTGCGCAGGTGGTGGAGTTCCACACCGGGCGCTACTGCCACCTGACCGATCCAGCGGAGCGTGAGATCGAGTTCGAACGTCTGGCCGCGGCTGCGGCGCAGGCGGACATTCTGGGCCTTGAGGTCCATGCCGGGCACGGCCTCGACTACGACACGGCGCCGCGCATGCTGGCGATCCCGGAAGTCCGAGAGCTGAACATCGGCCATTTCCTGATCGGCGATTCGATCTTCATCGGTCTGGACGGCGCGATCCGCCGGATGCGGGCGGCGATGGATGCGGCAAAATGATCGTCGGCGTCGGCGCGGACCTGTCTGACATCCGGCGCATACAGGCGTCGCTGGAACGGTTTGGCGAACGGTTCAAGCAGCGCTGCTTCACCGATCTGGAGCGCGAACGCTCGGACCGCAAACCCGACGCCTCGTGGAGCTACGCCAAGCGGTTCGCCGCCAAGGAAGCCTGCGCCAAGGCGCTGGGTACAGGGATGCGGGCCGATGTCTATTGGCGCGACATGGGGGTCGTGAACCTGCGTTCCGGCCAGCCGACCATGGCGCTGACCGGCCATGCCGCCGAACATCTGAAACGACTGACCCCGCCCGGTCATGAGGCGAAAATCCACCTGACCCTCAGTGACGAGCACCCCTACGCACTCGCCTTCGTGGTGATCGAAGCCTTGCCGCTGTCTTAATCGCGTTATACCCGTCAGCAGACGACCGCGCAGACGCGGCAAGGGATGCCTTAATCGCATGAGCGAAGACCAAAAGCCCAACGACGCTTCTGTTTCTGCAGAAGCAGAGGCGA
This sequence comes from Brevundimonas sp., assembly GCF_018608325.1. Classification (GTDB taxonomy): domain Bacteria; phylum Pseudomonadota; class Alphaproteobacteria; order Caulobacterales; family Caulobacteraceae; genus Brevundimonas. The sequence continues at coordinate 19,225 of NZ_JABAZW010000044.1, forward strand.
CGACCGCGAACAGCACCGTCTATGCGGACACGCCTGGCGACAAGCCAAAACCGTCGGCGGCCAGCGAGACCGGCGAAATCTTCAAGACGATCGTCTTCGCCCTGCTGATCGCCATGGTGCTGCGGATCTTCCTGTTCCAGCCCTTCACCATCCCGTCGGCGTCGATGGAGCCGAACCTGTATGAAGGCGACTACATCATCGTGTCGAAGTGGTCGTACGGCATTTCGAAACATTCGATCCCGTTCAGCCCGCCGCTGTTCAATGGCCGGATCATGGGCTCGGCGCCGAAGCGTGGCGACATCGTTGTGTTCAAGCTGCCGCGTGACAACAAGACCGACTTTATCAAGCGTGTCATCGGCCTGCCGGGCGACCGCATCCAGATGATCTCCAACAAGCTGTATATCAACGACAAGCCGGTTCAGGACGTCGTGGTCAGCACCCAGGAGGTGCAGGACATCTTCGGTTCGCATCCGGTGATCCAGGCGCGGGAAACCCTGCCGAACGGCAAGAGCTTCATGACCCAGGACTTTGGTCCCGGAAACGATCTGGACGACACCCCGGTCTATGAGGTGCCGGTCGGCCACTACTTCATGATGGGCGACAACCGCGACAACTCGATCGACAGCCGCGTCGAACAGTCCAGCGGCGTGGGCATGGTTCCCGCTGAAAACCTGGTCGGCAAGGCGCAGATCATCCTGTTCTCGTGGAAGCCGGGCGCATCGCTGCTGAACCCGACGACCTGGTTCAAGGTCCGTCTCGACCGGTTCTTCAACGTCCTTCACTAATGACCAACACACGGGCCGAGGCGGTCGCGGTGCTTGAGACGCGCCTCGGTCATATATTCAAGGACAAGGCGCTGCTGGAGCGCGCCCTGACCCACGCTAGTGTGGGAGAGGGCGCGCCCGTGGGCATTCACGGACCGCGCGACAACGAACGGCTGGAGTTTCTGGGCGACCGGGTTCTGGGCCTGCTGGTCGCCGAACGAATGTCGCGGGAGTTTCCGACCGCTGACGAAGGTCAGCTCTCTTCCAGCCTGCACGCCCTGGTCGACAAGACGGCCTGCGCGCGGGTGGGCGAGGCTCTGGGCGTCGGCCCGGCCATGCGCCTGTCGCCGGGCGAGACCAAGACCGGAGGTCGCCGCAAGGCAGGCGTGATCGCCGATGCGGTCGAGGCCATTCTGGCGGCTGTCTATCTGGACGGCGGTCTGGATGCGGCGCGTCGTTTCTTCGACGCCGCCTGGGCTGCCGAATTGGCCGCACCGCCGTCGCGCACCGTGACCAATCCGAAATCCGCGCTTCAGGAATGGGCGCAAGGGCAGGGACGTCCCCTGCCGACCTATCGTGTGGCCGAGCGAACGGGCTCGGATCACGCACCGACCTTCACCGTCGAGGTCTCTGTGCAGGGTGTCGAACCCTTGACCGCGCAGGGGCGTTCACGTCAGGAGGCGGAAAAGGCGGCCGCAACGGCTCTTTTAAAACGTGAAGGCGTAATTTGACCGATATCGAAAACCAGCGGGCGGGCTTTGCCGCCATCATTGGCGCGCCGAACGCCGGCAAGTCCACGCTGGTCAACCGGCTGACCGGATCCAAGGTCTCCATCGTCACCCAGAAGGTGCAGACGACGCGCTTCCCCGTGCGCGGCATCGCCATGGAAGGCGACGCCCAGATCGTGCTGGTGGATACGCCCGGCATCTTCACCCCGCGCCGTCGTCTGGACCGCGCCATGGTCGCCTCGGCCTGGGGCGGCGCGCAGGACGCTGATGTGGTGGTTCACCTGATCGACGCCCAGTCGCACATCAACGCCGAAGGTCGTGAAGGCACGGCGGCGGACCGTCGCTCGGCCGAAGACACCGAAACCATCATCACCAACCTGCAGTCCACCGGGACCAAGGTGATCCTGGCGCTGAACAAGATCGACGGCATGCGCCGCGACACCCTGCTGGCCCTGTCGCAGAAGCTGTTCGAGAGCGGCGTCTATGAAGAGGTCTATATGATCTCTGCCGCCAACGGCGACGGCGTTGAAGACCTGAAGCAGCGTCTGGCGCGCTCGATGCCCAAGGGCCCGTGGCTCTATCCCGACGATCAGGCTGCCGACGTGCCGGTGCGCGTGCTGGCCGCCGAGATCACCCGCGAGAAGGTCTATCTGCGCGTCCACGAGGAACTGCCCTATTCGGCGGCGGTCGAGACGACCAGCTTCGAGGATCGCGCCGACGGTTCGGCTCGGATCGAACAGACCATCTATGTCGAGCGCGAGAGCCAGCGGCCCATCGTGCTGGGCAAGGGCGGCCAGACCCTGAAATGGATCGGCCAGAAGGCGCGCGAGGAACTGAATGAGATTCTGGGGCGCCAGGTCCACCTGTTCCTGACCGTCAAGGTTGATCCGAAATGGCAGGACAGCCGCGCCCTGTACGCCCAGTTCGGTCTGGATTTCGACGTCTGAGTTCCTGAGTTCCCGTGTTTGAAGTGCCGCGCACCGCCGGGGGGCATCCCCGGCTTGTCATAGGCGTCCTGGCGGCGCTGTTTCTGGGCAGCGCAATATGGGGCGGCGTGGCGACAGCGACCAAGATGCCGCAGGACGCCCTGCTGGCGTCCTTGCGTCCATCATCCCTGCCGCCGCGTCCAGAGGTGATCGTGGTGGAGACGCTGCCCAAGCTGGCGGCGCGCCTGGACGCTGAGGCGGCGGCGGGGCGTTTCACCGGCGCCGTGCTGGTGGCCAAGGGCGATCAGGTCCTGTTCCGACAGGTCTATGGCAAGGCCAACTACGAGCAGGGCCGGGCGATGAAGCTGGATTCCCGCTTCCGTCTGGCCTCGATCTCCAAACAGTTCACGGCGGTGGCGATCCTGCGCCTTCAGGACGAGGGCAGGCTGAAGACGTCGGACCCTGTCTGCAAATGGATCGATCCGTGTCCGGCGGCCTGGGCTGACATCCGCATCGGTCAATTGCTGGCCCACACCTCGGGCATTCCCGATCTGATGGCGCGCCCGGCCTGGGGCCTGCGTCGGGTGACCCATGCGACGATGGCGGAGCTGACCGAGGACTCCAAGAAATACCCGTTGCAGTTCGAGCCGGGAACCCAGGTCCGTTACGACAACGCCGCCTTCAATCTGGCAGCCGCCATCGTTGAAAAGGCCAGCGGCAAGTCGTTCGACGACTATATGCGCGACGCCTTCTTCCAGAAGCTGGGCATGGGCGACACCGGGCTTGATCTGGATGGGGGCGATCACGGCGTCATCATGGGCTACGCCAACCTGCCGGGCGGTCTGGCCGCCCAGCCGAACGCCAACACATCCATCGTGGCGGGGGCGGGCGCGGTCTATTCGACGCTGGACGACCTGTTGGTCTGGCAGCGCGCCCTGCACCGCGGGCATCTTCTGAAGTCGCAGAGCTATCAGCAGATGGTGGCGGACCACGCGCCTGCCGACATGGCGCCGACCGAGCGCGGCCATGTACGTCGCGACTGGGGTTATGGCATCTTCGCCAACAGCCTGGGCGATCGGGTCAGCCCTGCCTTCCACGACCGCCAAATCTATCACACCGGCAGCTGGGGCGGTTTCCGAAATCTGATGAGCTATCAGCCGGATGCCGACGTGACGGTGATCGTTCTGTCGAACAATTATCATCTGCGTGACCAGGTGTTCCTGATCACGCAGCAGGCGATGGCAGAGGCGCTGGGCCGGGACTTCCCCACGACCCTGGCGCGCTGATCAGGGCTTCATCGAGCCCGTCTCGATGAAGCGTTGATGCCAGGACAGGGCCTCGTCCAGCAGGTGCGGCGACTGCAGTCCGTACGATCCCTTCAACGCCCGGGCATAATAGTCGGCCAAGGCGTCGCGATAGTCCGGATGGGCGCAGTTGGCGATGATGACCTTGGCCCGCTGTTTCGGTGACAGGCCGCGCAGGTCGGCCAGACCCTGTTCCGTGACAATGACCTGCACATCCTGGGTGATGTGGTCGACGTGGCTGGCCATCGGCACAATCGCAGAAATCTTGCCGCCCTTGGCCGTCGAGGGCGTGACGAAGCACGAGATGAAGGCGTTGCGGGCGAAATCGCCGGAACCGCCGATGCCGTTCTGGATGCGGGAGCCCATCACCTGGGTCGAGTTGACGTTGCCATAGATGTCCGCCTCGATCAGGCCGTTCATGGCGATGCAGCCCAGACGACGGATCAACTCGGGATGGTTCGAGATTTCCTGCGGGCGCAGGATAATCTTGCCACGGAACTGCTCCATCCGGCTGTTCAGGTCGGCGGCGGCCTCGGGACTGAGCGAGAAGGCGGTGGCCGAGGCGACGGTCAACTTGCCCGCATCCAGCAGGTCCAGCATCCCATCCTGAATGACCTCGGTATAGGCGGCCATCCGCTCAAAGGGGCTGTCCAGCAGGCCCGCCAGCACAGCATTGGCGACATTGCCGACGCCCGATTGCAGCGGCAGCAGGGCGGCGGGCAGGCGGCCGACCTTCACCTCGTGCTTCAGGAACTCGATCAGGTGTCCGGCGATGGCCAGGGCCGTGGCGTCGGGCGCGGCGAAGGGAAGGTTGCGGTCCGGGGCCTCTGTCTCGACGATGGCGACGATCTTGTCGGGATCGCAGCGGAAGGTGGACTGGCCAATCAACTGGTCGGCGCGGGTCAGCGGGATCGGCACGCGTTCGGGCGGCAGGGCCGTGCCGTAATAGATGTCGTGCATCCCCTCCAGCGCCGCGTTCTGCCAACTGTTGACCTCCAGGATCACGCGCTCGGCACGGTCCAGCCAAGTCTTGTTGTTGCCGATGGACGAAGACGGAACCAGCGTGCCGTCGGCGTTGATGGCCGAGACCTCGATCACCGCTGTATCCAGCGGGCCCAGCACGCCCTGCCAGACGGCGGGCGCCAGCTGGCTGAGGTGCATGTCCAGATATTCCATCTGGCCCGAGTTGATCTTCTCACGCGCGATGGGATCGGAGTTGTAGGGCAGGCGCAGTTCGATGCCGTCGGCCTTTGCCAGTGCGCCGTCCAGTTCCGGCCCGGTGGAGGCGCCGGTCCAGACGTTCAGGCGGAAGCTGTCGCCCGCGTCGTGTGCCGCCTCGATTCGCGTCGCCAGTTCGGGCGGCACCGCCTTGGGATAGCCCGATCCGGTGAAACCGCTCATGCCGACCGTGGAGCCGGCCGGAATCAGGGCGGCGGCGTCCTGGGCGGACATGACCTTGGATTTCAGGGCCTGGCTGCGGATACGCGATGACATGGAAGGCTTTGGGCTGCGGCCGGGGAGGGCCTCGGAAGCGGTCGTGCTTAGGTCGCACGGTCCGGGTGATCCATACGCCTTTGGTCGAACTTGTTCTATCCGCAGGCCTTTCCTGATGCCTGAGAACAGGAGTAGAACACGATCATGATTTCCGCCCTTGCCGCACTGGCCTTGCTGACCGCCGCTCCGCAACAGGCGGCTGATCCGACGATTGCGGCGGGTCTGGTTGTGGATCAGATGCATCAGGCGGCGTCGCGCGCCGACGGCCCGGCCTATTTCGACACCTTCACGCCCGACGCCCGGTTCATCGGCACGGATGCGACGGAGCGTTGGACCCTGTCGGAGTTTCGCGCCTATGCGACGCCCTATTTCTCACAGGGCAAAGGCTGGACCTATCGGCCTCATGACCGGATGGCGACGCTGGCGCCGGGCGAGTGCCGCTGCATCGTCTGGTTCGACGAACTGCTGGACAATGACGCCTATGGTCTGGTGCGCGGATCGGGCGTGGTGCGCCTGACCGAGGCGGGCTGGAAGATCGAACAATATGTCCTCAGCCTGCCGGTGCCGAACGACAAGGCCAAGGCGGTCGTGGCCCTGATCGCCGCAGCGCCTGCCGACTGATGGATTTTCACGAAGAAGCCTTCGTCCTGTCAGCGCGCACCCATGGCGACACGGGGGCGGTCGTGGATCTGCTGACCGAGACCAATGGGCGGCGCTCGGCCTATGTGGCGGGTGGGGCTTCACGCAAGATGCGGCCCTTCCTGCAGCCCGGCGCGCGGGTCGTGGCGGATTACCGCGCACGTACATCCGATCATCTGGGCGCGGCGCGGCTGGAACCGATGGGAGAGGGGCCAAGCGCCCTGTTCGACGACGCCCTGGCCCTGACCGGACTGGCCGCAGCGGCGGGCGTGGCGCAAGGCGCGCTGCCGGAGCGTGAGCCGCATCCCGGCGTGTTTCTGGCGTTCGAGGCCCTGATGGCCGCCTTCGTCATGCCCAGCGTCTGGCCCGCCATCTTCGTGCGGTTTGAGGCGGGTCTGCTGGAAGACCTAGCCTTTGGACTAGACCTGTCCCGGTGCGCGGCGACCGGCACAGCCGACGACCTGATCTATGTCAGCCCCCGCACGGGACGGGCGGTCAGCCGCGAGGCGGGTGCGCCATACGCCGACAAGATGCTGACCCTGCCGCCCTTCATGCTGGGCGCGCAGGCGGGACTGATCGAGGGCGACGTGAAGGCCGGCTTCGACCTGACCGGCCACTTCCTCGAACAGTTCGTCTTCCACCCCCAGAACAAGCCCCTGCCGCCCGCGCGTATCTGGATGCTGGACAAGCTGGCGGAAGCCGGACGGCTTTAGGCCGTACTCAAGTTGGCTGGTACGGCCTAACTCTGAAACTCAGACGTCCAGTTCTTCTTTTACGAACTGCGCGTTTTCCTGAATGAACTGGAAGCGCGCCTCGGCTCGTTTGCCCATCAGGCGTTCGACCAGATCCTCGACGCTGGATTCGGCGTCGGGTACGGTGATGCGCGCCAGGGTCCGCTTCTTGGGATCCATGGTGGTTTCCTTCAACTGGGAAGCCATCATTTCGCCCAAGCCCTTGAACCGGCCGATCTCGGTCTTCTTGCCCTTGAAGACGGTGGCCATCAGCTCTTCGCGGTGGGCGTCGTCGCGGGCGTATTCGCTGAGCGGGCCAGCGGAAATCCGATAGAGCGGCGGCAGGGCCATGAAGACCCGGCCCTGACGGATCGTCTCGGGCATGACGCGATAGAAGAAGGTGATCAGCAGCGCCGCGATGTGCGCCCCGTCCACGTCAGCGTCAGTCATGATGACAATACGCTCGTAGCGCAGGTCGTCGATGTTGAAACGGTTGCCAGGCTGGACGCCCAGGGCCAGGGCCAGATCGGATAGTTCGACGTTCTGGCGCAGCTTGTCGGCGGTGGCCGACGCCACATTAAGAATTTTGCCGCGCAGGGGCAGGATGGCCTGGGTCGTGCGGTCACGCGCCTGTTTGGCCGAGCCGCCAGCCGAATCGCCTTCGACGATGAACAGTTCGGTGCCTTCTGCGGCCTGACGGCTGCAGTCCGACAGCTTGCCCGGCAGGCGCAGCTTGCGTGTGGCGGCGGCGCGCTGGACTTCCTTGTCTTTGCGGCGACGCAGGCGGTCCTCGGCCCGGTCGACGACGAAGCCCAGCAGGGCGTTGGCCTGTTTGGGGCTTTCGGTCAGCCAGTGGTCCAGCGGGTCGCGCAACAGCTGTTCGACCAGACGAGCGCCTTCCGGGGATGACAGTCGGTCCTTGGTCTGACCCTGGAACTCAGGATTGCGGATGAAGACGCTGATCAGGGCGCCGGCGTTGGCGATGACGTCTTCCGCCGTAATGATGCCCGCACGCTTCTCGTTGGTCAGTTCGCCATAGGCCTTCAGACCCTTGACCAGGGCGGCGCGGAAGCCCGCCTCGTGCGTGCCGCCGTCAGGGGTCGAGACCGTATTACAATAGGACTGGATGAAGCCGTCGGACTCGCCAAAGCCGATGGGCGACCAGGTGACGGCCCACTCGAAGGCGCCCGCCTCGCCCTGACGCTCTGCGCGACCGGCGAAGGTGGGTGTGACAGTGTCCAACTGACCAATGCGGTCGGACAGGGCGTCGGCCAGACCGCCGGGGAAGTGCAGCAGGGCCTGGGCCGGTGTGGCGTCGGTGATCCGGTCCGGCGCACAGGTCCATTTGATCTCTACGCCACGGAACAGATAGGCCTTGGACCGGGCCATGCGGAACAGGCGCGCAGGCTTGAAGGCCGCGCCCATGCCGAAGATTTCATCATCCGGCTTGAACCGGATCAGGGTGCCCTTCTTCTTGGAAGGACCGACCTGCTGGATGGGGCCGAGGACGTGGCCACGGCTGAACGACTGACGCCATTCAAAGCCGTCGCGCCAGACAGTAACGTCCAGATGTTCCGACAGGGCGTTGACGACCGAGACACCGACGCCGTGCAAACCACCAGAAGTTTCATAGGCTTTTCCTGAGAACTTACCACCTGAGTGGAGGACGGTCATGACCACCTCCAGCGCTGATTTGCCGGGGTGTTTCGGGTGTGGATCGACCGGAATGCCGCGTCCGTCGTCGCGTACCGACAGATAGCCGTCGGCATCCAGATCGACGGTGATCAGCTTGGCGTGGCGGGCCACGGCCTCGTCCATCGCATTGTCGAGAACTTCGGCGAACAGGTGGTGCAGGGCGCGTTCGTCGGTGCCGCCGATATACATGCCGGGGCGTTTGCGGACGGGCTCCAGCCCCTCCAGCACTTCGATCGACGAGGCGGAATAGCCGGTGGCGTTCGCCGCGTTTGTTGCGGCCTGCACAGACGCAGACGTCGGCGCAGGGGCCGACGTCGGGGCGGCAGCGGGTGCTGCCGCAGGCGGTGTCGCCACAGCGGGCTTGGGAGGCTCGGGTTTGCGAGCTTCGGGTTCGTCGTCAAAAGCGAAGAGGTCGGCGGCCATTCACATAGTCTGAGGCGATTCGGGACCGGTTCTGGTAGGCCCGTGCAGCCGGTCGAGCAAGCGGCGCGCGCACCGGGATCGGATCATAGGTCATTGCGCGGGACATAATCGCCAGCATCAGGATCCACGGCAGGTTGGCGTGGGTCAAAAGAACGCTCTCTGACAGACTCAGCGCGGTGAAGACCGTCAGATAGGCGATGCTCCAATAGCCTTCGCGTGCGCCCATGCCGTTCAGCCGCACGATCACCAGAATGGCTGACACCAGCATTATGGCGCCGACAAAAATGGCGCCCGGCCAGCCCAACTGCACTAGCAGGTCAATCCAGCCATTGTGCGCCGACGGCACAGGCCATTGCGTCTCCAGCCGGATTTCACGAGCCGGGATGGAGTCCACGCCCCAGAAGGCGCTGAAGCCGTAGCCGGTCATCGGCCGTTCGGCGACGCGGCGCATCAGGGCCTCCCAGATCAGGGTGCGCCCGGTCAGCGACGGATCCTTGCCCAGCGCCTGAAGGATGGCGGCAGAATCTGTATTCCAGAACCAGGCCGCCAGACTGGAGGTGAGGACGGCGAACCAGACCGCGACGATGGTTATGGCTGCGCCGCCCTGTTTCAGCAGCCACCAGAAACCGATCATGCCGACGCCCAGCAGCCAGCAGAGCAGAGAGGTCTTGGACTGGGTCGCCATGACCAGAAGCGTCGTCAGGCCGAAAGCCATCAACGGAACCCAGGGTTTGCGTCCATTCTGGGCCAGATGATCGGCGGCCAAGACAGCGGCGGACGACACGGCGCCGACGACCATGACCAGACCCATCTGGTTCTTTTCGTACCACAGGCCGCGCCACAGGCCGGCGTTGTCCATCTGGTGCACGCCGATGCGCGGGAAGGCGAAGACCATGATCAGGCTGCCGACAGCCATAACCAGACAGGTGTTCATCAACATGCGGGGCAGGGGGGCGCCCCTGAAGACGCAGCCCACATAGACGGCGAAGGCGCTGTTGATGGCCATGGCGATGACGCGTCGACTGGTCACCTCAGGGTCGATGGACCAGTATTTAGACACATAGGCCAGAGCGATCAGGCCAAAGAGGATCAGCCATGCCGGCCAGGCGCGGATGATCTTCTCGAAGCGAAAGGCGATCAGGCCCGCCGTCACCGCATAGACGGGCAGCCAGACCATCCGAAGGATCGGGGTTTCCGCCTGATCGGGCGCCAGAACCGGCGCGATCAGGGCGCCGGTCATCATGAAGATGACAAAGCCAGCCGCCCACTGCTCCCACAGCGGCGGCGAATCATCGATCTGATCAGGCGATGCGCGCACGTCCGAACATTGGCCGCGCCCGCTTAAGGAAGAGTGAGCGCGGGGGCAGGGAGCGCACCCGCCGCCTGGGCGTCGCTGTTGCGCTGCATGGCGATATTGATGCCTTCCAGAAGCCGCTCCAGAACGACGGGCTTGGGGATGTGGCCGTTGGCGCCCGCGTCCGCGCCCTGTCTCTGGGATTCCATATCGGCGTTGGCCGACAGCATGATGATGGTCGCGGCCTGTCTGGCGGTCTCATGTTCAAAGGCGCGGATGGCGCGTGTCGCGTCCAGTCCGCTGAGAACCGGCATCTGCATGTCCATCAGGATCACGTCGAACTCAGTCTCGCGAACGGCGTTCACAGCCTGTCGTCCGTCGACGGCGTAGTGCAGCTCCATATTCTCGTCGTCCAGCAGCAGGCCCAGAATGGTGCGGTTCGACGCGTTGTCGTCAACAACAAGTATCTTGAGCGATTGCATGGGTTCCAGTTCCGGTTCTGCGACGGGATTGACGGTGTCGGGGGGCAGGGCGCGCGGCAACTCGATCTCGAACCAGAAGCGCGACCCTGCGCCGGGGGCGCTGTCGCAATCCAGTTCGCCGCCCATCAGTTCGACCAGTTGGCGACAGATGGACAGGCCCAGGCCGGTGCCGCCGAAACGACGCGTGATTGTACCATCTGCTTGTTGAAAACGCTCGAAAATCTTCGCCTTATGTTCTGCGTCGAAACCGACGCCGGTATCGGTGACGGTGAACAGGACGCGATCGCCCCCGGTCGCCTGGGCGGACAGGCTGACCTTGCCTTCATCCGTGAATTTGAGCGCATTGCTGACCAGATTGTTCAGCACCTGACTGAGGCGGACCTGATCGCCAATAGCCCAGCGCGAGACGTCTGCATCCGCCTGGGCCTCGATGGCGACGCCCTTTGCCGCCGCCTTCTGTGACCAGAGGGCCTGGATGTCCGTTACCGTCTCGCCCAGATCGAAGGGCAGGGGTTCGATTTCGATTTGACCAGCCTCCATTTTGGCGCTGTCAAGAATATCCGACAAAAGGCGCTCCAGGGTGGTGCTCGACGAGCCGATGATGCGGACCATATGGGCCGCTTCGTCAGTCAGGTCAGCCTTGCTGAGCGCATCGGCCATCGCGACCACGCCGTTCAGGGGCGTGCGGATTTCATGGCTCATATTGGTGAAGAAGGCGGCCTGGGCTTCATGGGCCTTGCGTTCACGACGGTTGGCGGCGGCCAGCTTTCTGGAAAGCCGGGTCTGTTTCCAGAACATGACGGCTATGCCGACGCCGACAATGGCCAGTATGGCGACCAGCCAGCGCTGGGCGTTGATCACCTGAAGCTTGAGCTTGTTCTGGGTGGTGGCGGCCTGAAGCTGTTCATCGATGCCGACGACGATCTGTTCAGTCGCGGAAGCGGCGGATTTCGTGGCCCTGGCAAAGCGGTCCAGATGATATTGACGCAGCGCCGGAACACCCCGCGCATAGTCGCCTTCAGCAATCATCAGTTCGGCCTCTGATCGCCTGACGGCTGGCGTGCGCGTCATCTGACCCAATGCGATGCGTCGGTTGATTTCGGCCACGTCGCGTTTGGCCAGGGCGACCTGACCTGTGCGCGCATATCCCGTAGCGCGGATCGGCAACATCACGACGACCGTCGATCTGGGTGCATTCAGGTCCGGCCCGAACGGCGCCAGACATTTCAGGGCCGCCGGCCAATCCTCGCGCGCGACGGCCGCATAGCCGCACAATGACCCTGCATAGGCCGCAGCCTCAGGCGTATTCGTCTTTCTGGCCAGGCGCGCATAGGCCTCGACCAGCACCAGCGCATCCTCATGCCGGGCGAGAAAACCCAGCGACTGGGCCAGATTATAGAGACTGTCATAACCGGGATTGGGATAGGTCGAAGCCGCCATATAGGTTTCAGCCTGATCGATGGCGCGCAGATAGCCGGGCACATCGTCAATCATCATGTGGGCGAGGGACACCGTGGTCCAGACGGAGGCGCCGATGCTGCCGACCGCCGCCTGATCCGCAGGGATCATCGGTGCAACGCGGGCCAACAGGCGCATGGCGTCGGCGATGCGTTGTTCATCGATCAACATGCGGGCGACCACGCTTTCGGCCACAGCCTTGGCCAGCCAGTCCGTCTGAGCGTCGGCGAAGGCCTGCATTTCCTCCAGCGTCACCGCATCATCGCGCAGATATTTTATATGTAAGGAATTCGCTTTTGAAACAGCCAGATACGATGTGTTCTTCTGACGGTCTGCGGATCGGTGCAGTGCGGCGTTCCAGCGTTCGGCGGCGACGTAGTCGTCCTGATTGATCAGGACCCAGGTGACGTGCTGCAGACGGCTGAGGCCTTCCGCATCATTGCGCTCGGCGGCGGCGCGCCCAAAGGCTTCGAGATCCTCAAACGAGGTGTACATAGCCCGACGTTCAACCCGTTGAGCGTGGACGACGACGGGGTTGCTCGCAACGGTTTTCGACGTATCTGACGCCGCCAGGCCTTGGGCTGAGACTGCGGAGCAGCCGAAAACCAGAAACAGGAACGCCGGAAAGATCGCGAAACGAGCAGCCATTATCTTCTCCCGATCACGCATCTGTAGCCCGCAAACATAACTCAAAGCTTAGCTGGCTTTTTGGGAGCGCTGCGAACGAGGCGTATCGGGGCTCTGTGTCCACCTAAGGGAAACGCGCCACGCATGGCGGAAATCGCTGATGGATAGCTGCGCAGCGGTATTAGGAATTCCAGTACCGGGGAGTTCTGCAACACTATCGAACTGGCTCAATCTTCGCATAATATATCTTAGGCGATAATTGTTTCAGGATTGATTTCCACCCTCGGCTCATAATTGCTGTCCGAAGGGCAAGTGTCGGCGGCTGCTAGTTTTACTAGTCTTGCTGATCATCGCGCAACCATCGTGCTTTTGACCCAACTCTCGATCTTTCACCGCGATGTGGAGCGACAGTGCTCGGCAAATCCGGTGATGAACCGGCGCAGACGACGGTGTGCGTTCTCGTCGATCAACTGCCCCTCAGCATCAAAGGCTGACCCTGCGTGCGGGATTTGCAGTCGCGCGCCGAACCAGGGCGCGGCGCCCAGAGTGCGCAGGACGGGGAGCCAGGCGGCTTGGCTCATCAGGGTGCCAAACGGTCCGGGCGATGCGCCGAGCACAGCGATGGGCCGTCCGCCGAAGACGCGTTCGATGTCTGAGGCTGGGCGGCTGAGCCAGTCGATGGCGTTCTTGAACACGCCGGGAATGCCGTTGTTATACTCAGGCGTGAACAGCAGCAGGCCGTCACTGTCAGCGATCAAATTCTTCAGCGCCACCACGGCCTTGGGCAGACCCTGATCCCGCTCGACATCGCCGTCATAGAGCGGAATACCCCGGATCGAGCCCTCAATCAGTTCCACCCCGTCTGGCGTCAAGCCCTGCGCGGCACGCAGCAGAGCCGTGTTGTAGGAGGCCGCCCGCAGGCTGCCCGATAGTCCGACCAGACGCATCAATGCATCCTCTTCGTATTGTCCGAAGCGCGCGGCGCTTCGTTGTTAATCTGTTGCTCGGCGCACTCTTCGACCAGGTAATCGAGCAGCAGGCGCACAGATGGAAGCAGCCCCCGGCGTGAGGGAAAGACCGCGTGGACGATCCAGAGCTTGGGTCGCCAATCGGGCAAAAGGTCGATCAAACGCCCCTCCTCCAGATCGGCAGCAACCGCCACAGTCGGCAGCAGGACCACGCCCAGCCCTCGAATCGCGCCTTCGTGCAGCATATAGAGATCATCCGTCACAAGGCGCGGCCGATGCCGAACCGAGGCGGTCATTCCGTCGCGGTGATGCAGTGCCCAGACGTGATCTGCACGTGCGGGGCCGAAGTCCAGACTGGGCCAGTCGGCCAGATCCGCAGGACCGGAGGGTGTCGCAAACCGCGCCATCAGATCGGGCGCGGCGACCAGACGGTGCACGCTCTCGTCCAGTTTGCGCATGACCAGATCGGTTTCCTCCAGTGGTGGTTCGCGCACGCGGATGGCCAGATCGAAGCCCTCGCCTATCACGTCAACCCGACGGCTGGCGCTGTGCAGGTGCACCTCGACCTCGGGGTACAGCGCCATGAAACGGGCGATCAGTCCGCCCATCTGATAGGTCAGAAGACCCGGCGTGCAGGCCACCCGGATGACGCCGCGTGGCTGGGCCGTGACATTGTCGATCACAGCTTGGGCCGCCTCGGCCTCGACCAGCATGGCCAGACAATGCTGGTAATAGGCCTGACCGATCTCGGTGACGGAGAACCTGCGCGACGAGCGATGGATCAGCCGTGCGCCCAACTGGTCCTCGAGCCCGGCGATGCGTCGACTGAGCTTGGATTTCTGCATTCCCAGCGCACGGGCGGCGGGCGCAAACCCGTCGTGGTCCACCACCTGCACGAAGTAATAGAGGTCATTAAGGTCTCGCATCGTTCTATTGATAGAACGCAGCGGCGTGATTTCGCAATCTCCCCCTATCGGCGTTCCCGGATCATATGGGTGTCAACGCGGTCGGCAGGGTCCGACCGCCTCCGAAGGAGACAAGTCATGAAGAAGATTCTGGGACGTTACGGCAATGCTCGCGGCCACTAGGTCGGCGACGGCTTCCCTGTGCGGTCGCTGTTTTCCTATGACAGTGTTGGCAAGCAAGTCAGCCCCTTCCTGCTGCTCGACTATGCCGGTCCCCACAATTTCGAGCCGACCGACAAACGGCGCGGCGTGGGTCAACATCCCCATCGCGGCTTCGAGACGGTCACCATCGTCTATGACGGCGAGGTCGAGCATCGCGACTCTACCGGTCAGGGCGGCATCATCGGCCCCGGCGACGTACAGTGGATGACGGCGGGCGGCGGCATACTGCATGAAGAGTTCCATTCGCCCGCCTTTGCGCGGACGGGCGGCCCCTTCCGCATGGTGCAACTGTGGGTCAATCTTCCGGCCAAGGACAAGATGACCCGTCCGGGCTATCAGTCGATCCTGAACGCCGACATTCCGACCGTTCCCCTGCCCGGCAATACGGGCACGGCGCGGATCATTGCCGGTGCAATGGATGCCTCGAACGGACCGGCCAGCACATTCACGCCCATCAACGTATGGGACGTGCGGCTGAACCGGGACACAGAGACGACGCTGAACCTGCCGGAAGGCCACACGTCCATCGTGGTCGTCCTGTCGGGACACGTCACGGTGAATGGCGACCAGCCTGCTGGCGCTGCCGAGGCTCTGTTGCTGGACCGCCAGGGTGACAGCGTCACTCTGCATGCCGATGCGGATGCCGTGCTGCTGGTCCTGACCGGCGAGCCGATCGACGAGCCCATCGTCGGCTATGGCCCGTTCGTGATGAACAGCGAGGACGAAATCCGTCAGGCTGTGACGGACTTCAACACCGGCCGCTTCGGCAACATACCCGCCGCCTGATCCCACGACACCATAAGGCCCGGTCTTCGGACCGGGCCGCAACCCCCGCCCCGAACGGACATTTGTCCGAGCGCGGCCCTCTGTCTGAAAGGAACGCCTCATGACTAGCGAACCGATCCGCGATCCGAAGTCGGATCACCTACTGACACCCGAGAATGCGGCCTTCATCATCATTGATTATCAACCGGTGCAGGTGAATTCGATTGCCTCGATGGACCGTCAATTGCTGGTCAACAACATCGTTGGCACGGCCAAGGCCGCTGTCACTTATGGCCTGCCGATCGTCCACTCGACAGTCAATGTGAAGACCGGGCTTAACAAGCCGCCGATCCCGCAACTGCGCAAGGTTTTGGCCGATTATCCGACCTATGACCGAACCACGATCAACTCGTGGGAAGATGTGGAATTCCGCAAGGCTGTCGAGGCCACCGGCCGTAAAAAGCTGATCATGACAGCCCTGTGGACCGAGGCCTGCCTGACCTTCCCTGCACTGGACGCCTTGCGCGACGGTTATGAGGTTTATGTCGTCGCTGACGCCGTCGGCGGCACATCGAGCGTCGCCCACGAGATGGGTCTGCGTCGCATTGAACAGGCTGGTGGAAAGATGATCTCCGTGCCGCAACTCTTCTGCGAGTTGCAGCGCGACTGGAGCCGCGCGGAGACTGCGCCTGCCTTTATGAACCTGTTCATCGAGACGGGCGGCACTGCCGGCATTCAGTTCTCCTACGACCGCGAGTAGCCACTCTCCGCCTCTCGGCTGTCTGGCCGGGAGGCGGTCTCTCGTTTCATCCCTAACTCAAAGGCTTCCAGATGATTGAAATGATGATCGACCAGCGCCGCAAGGACCTCGGCGGATTCGAAGTGGGTCGTGTCCTGCCCCATGCCCGACGCCGCATGGTTGGTCCGTTCGCCTTCTTTGACCATATGGGGCCGGTCGACCTGCCCGCAGGCATCCCAAAGACCGTGGATGTGCGCCCGCACCCGCACATCGGCATCTCGACCCTGAGCTATCTGTTCTCGGGCGAGATCACCCACCGCGACAGTCTGGGTGTGCAGCAGGACATCCGACCGGCCGAGGTCAACTGGATGACGGCGGGCAGCGGCGTGACCCACTCGGAACGCTTTGAACACGCCCGGCGTGAGGGCGCCCATCTGGAGGGTATTCAGGCCTGGGTCGCCCTGCCCAACGGCCAGGAAGAAATCGATCCCTCGTTCCAGCATGTCACCACTGCCGAGTTGCCGACCTGGCAGGAAGGTGGCGTCAAGGGGCGTCTGGCGGCGGGTGAAACAATGGGCATGAAGGTGGGGATCAACACCTTCTCGCCCCTGCACTATCTGCATCTGGAACTGGAGCCGGGCGCCCAATTTCAGACCCCGACCGACCATTCCGAGAGCGCCGTCTATGTCGTCTCGGGCCTGATCGAGATGGACGATGGCCGCCCCGTCGGTCACGGCCAGATGGCCGTTCTGGAAAGGAAAACCACCTCGAATATCCGTGCTCTTCAAGCCTCGACCGTGATGGTGCTGGGTGGCGAACCGGTGGGCGAACGCTTCATTGACTGGAACTTTGTGTCCTCATCCAAGGAACGCATCGAACAGGCCAAGGCCGATTGGCGCGCTGGACGGATGAAGCTGCCAGACATGGACGATCAGGAGTTCATTCCCCTGCCGCCTGATCCTGCTACACCCGCCAATCCCATGTCCTGACTAGAGTTTCGATTAGATCAGATGTGTTTCTGGTTGGTGAGCGTCTGGTGCGTGTCCAAGGCATTTGTCCGGCATATAGCCCGCCGCGAAACGGACCTCGGTCTACTGTAGAAAGAACGTGCTGAGGCCCTGGTCGCCGCCGCGACTGCCATACTGGCCACGTATAACGCGTGTGGACGTTGAATTATTGATGATGCATCCCGATTCGTAACCGCCGCCTTCAATCGAGTGAGATATGCAGCGGCTGGCGCATCTCGGGTGGCGGCGCGTTCGTGAGGATGCGTCCGATTAGGGCTTCACGCATGAGGGGCGTGGCTGCGGCATCCTTTTGCGATGAGATGTCTAGGCGCGATAGGCGGCCTTCGGGGTTGATCCAGATTTTCACGATCAGGGGTTCGTCCGGCGACGCCTCTCGCGCACCGATGTAGGCGCGTGCGGCAGTGGCAGGCTGATCATCCGTCTCTAGCCATGTCGAGACCGTTTCTGCGACGGTTTCGGCATAGGCGACCCAGGCTGCGGGAGCCTGGGACGGCGCGACCATTCCCTCGACCTGAGCGGTCGAGGGGGCAGCCATCGCCGAGGCGCCGCTGGCCAGTCCCAGGGCGGCGATCAGCCGTGACGCCAGCGACTTGCGGTTCATTGCGCGCCAGCAGCTTGTTGCGGCAGACGCTCCAGCTCAAAGCTGATCGACGGCATCCGGGCGTCAAGACCCGCGACCACTTCCGCTGTCAGGTCATTGCCGAAATTCCCGCCAAGGGTCGTGGCGCGATCAAAAAGCAGGCCGCAGGACTTGGCGGCATAGACCTGGGCGATCACGGGCTGGGCTTCGTTGGCGATACGCTCCAGAACCTTGGCGCGGGTCGCCTCGATCTCCTGGCTGTTATGGTTCGCCTTCTGCTGCAGAACCTGAAGACGCTGGACCAGAGCTTGCTGGCGCTGGGTGCGCTGGGCTTCCGGCAGACGGGCGGATTCCAGCTCGAAGGCTTGAGCATCGGCTTCCAGAGGCGTGCGCTGGGCGTCAATCTCGGCCTGGGCCGCCTGGGTCAGTTGCGCCAGACGTTCAGAGGCGGCGCGGCCCGCAGCAGCGTTGGCGAACACCGCTTCACGCGACAGCAGGCAGACGCCGGGGATCAGCGGACCGCCCAAGCCCTGCGCCTGGGCTGCAGGCTGCGCCTGCTGCTGGGCGCCGCGCGCGCCGCCGATGGTCTGGGCGGCGGCAGGCAGGGCCAGCACCGTCACGGAGACAGCCGACAGAGCGGCGATGAAAGAAACGGTGCGGATCGACATGACGTCAGGCTTTCCTGGACTTGGGTTTGCGGCCGGTCTCGACCGCAACACGGTCCTCCGAACCATTTTGTTGCGACACGCCGACGACAGCCTGCTGACGATCCAGCAACACTGAAAATCGTTCGAGCGAAGCCAGGTGGAAATGCACGAGAGCCAGCCAGCCCTTGCGATGCCAGTCCACAACCGTCGCGTCCGGCAAGGCGGCGAACCTGTCGGCGTCTACGATTTGGAAACCGCCCACGGCCAGTTTGCGGCCATCCGGCAAGGTGGCGTCGGCGCGGCGTTCGATCAGCAGGCCCTCTGTGGTCAGGGCCTTGGCGAAAGCGTTGGTCGCGGCGGCCTCCCCCTGAAAGGCGTCACAGAAGGCCAGCGCCTGACGCGTCAGGTCTGTGGGCTGGCCCTCATCGAACAGAGGCGCCCCCTCCCCGCCCGTCTGATCCACCCGATCAGTACCGGCGTCTATGGCCAATGCAAAGCCTTCGGGATTGGTCGTGGCGATGAAGCCGAACGGATAGCGGCGAACATAGGCGGGGACATAGGCGTCTTTGGCCCACTGCCCGGCGTCGACAAAGAGATTGCGCTGCTCCAGCCCCAGTACGGCCAGCGGCTGGGCGTCGCCGCCTGCGAACACTACCGGATAGGTGCGGGCCGCCGCCGCCAACTCACCGACCACCACAGGCACGAAAGGCGTCTGGGCCGCGAAAGCGGCGTCGCCGTCTTTCAAGCGCCAGTCCGCATGCAGCGCGGGGCTCAGCGGTTGGGGCTGGCTGTAGAACAGCGGCAGGCCGACGGCCTGGACTTCGGATGACATGGGAAACTCCACAAAAGAAGGACCGGAGGCGGTGTGGCCGCCCCCGGTTCAGGCTCACTCGCCGAAGCCGAGGAAGCGGACGCTGAGGATGGTCGGAACCTCTGTGCGGACGGGGCGCGCACGTTCGGCGACCCGTGCGGCCTCTGCGATGACCGAGGCCGCCGTCAGGGCGCTGGTGTTGACCACGGGCGGCAGGGGGATCCCCTTCGACTCGCCCTGCACCTGGATGTTGGCGGCGTTCAGAACACGCAGGGCGGCCAGGTTGACGTTGCCCGACACCCGAATGCCCGCCTCGCCAGCGTCGATGGTGCCCAGCGGCGCAATCAGGTCGACGTCGCCCGCGGCAACCTCGGGGATCGGGTTCAGGGTGGCAATGCCGGCGCCCGATGACGGCACCTGCGGCGCCAACCGGACATTGCCATAGGCGTCATAGATGCGACGCGCGGGCGTATAGACGATGGTCGACTTGGCGCCGCGACCGGCGTTGATGTCGCCCTCCTCCGACCAGGCGAAGATGTCTCCGCCGAAGGTGGTCATGATCCGCGACAGACCCAACAATAGGGATTTCTCGCTGAACAGGCGGATGTCGCCCTGTCCCTGACTGACAATGCCTGCTGTCCCGGGCGGAACGACGCCCTGGACGCCGACAACGATCTGGCCGCCTGGCGCCATCATCTCGATGTTGCCGCCGAAATCGGTGCGCACGCCTGCGCCGCCGTACATGAGAATGTCGCCCGCCCGGTGAAGGTCCGAGCCATGAGCATCCTTGTCCGGGAACAAGGCGGCGATCATCTGACGGCCGCGCAGATAGGAGCCGAAGCGAGGCCCTGCAACGTCGTTGTACTCACGGCCGCCTTCACGCAGTTCGGCGTAATAGATTTGGCGCAGGAAGATGCGCTGCTCCTCCGGCGCCAAAGTGTCGAACAGGGCTAAGGCCTGTTCCTGCGTGCCGGTGAAGCCGTGACGTTCGCCCAGCCAGTCCGTCAGCTCACGGTTATAGACTTTTGCGACCTTGCCTGAGCCTTCCAGCGGCGGTGTCTGGCCGTCGGGATTGGCCGCCAGAAGATTGTCGGGGTTCAGATACAGATCGCGAACCTTATTCCAGTCGACGTTCGACATGCCCGCCGACAGCGACACGGCAGCCCCGGGACGGGTGTCACCCTGCACGATGCTGCCGATCGAACGGATGCCGGCGACGTCTTCCTGAAGCAGGTTGCGGCCCGCATAGACCTCCAACGCGCCGGGACCGGCGACGGTGATGTCTGCATGGACGATGTCGCGACCAGCCTGGACCATCGAAATGTCCCGGGCATTGTTGTTCACCGCCAGGACATTGACGCCAAGGACGTCCTGGCCCGCGCGCAGTTGAACGGCCGTTGCGCCCTGATACCAGGTCGAGATCGTCCGGGGTTGGTTATAGACGTAGTCATTCCACGTCGAAATTCGACCGATGGTCAGACCCACAATGTCGCCGTTAACAGCATAGAACCGGGCCGGTGTCGGATCCCCGATATGCAGTGAGCCCCTGGTCAGCGTGTTTGGTCCGAATGCGAACAGGGTCGGCATATCCAAACTGGCCTGAAGTCCGTCGATCGACAGGTTGCCGTACTTCAGATTGGGCCAGCTGATTACGCCAAATGCGGGATTGAACGGTGACGGCAGGGCGACGTCGGAACCGGATTGAACAATGGCGCTGCGCGTTGCTCCGCCTCGGATTGAACCACCCGCCAAGAGCTCAAGCTGCCCCTTGGCTGAGGGCGCCAGCAGCAGCGTGACGGGATACAGCTGGCTCTCGCCGTTCAGATTGTTGAATGGGGCCATGTAGATGTTGCCGCTGGTCGCCACCGCCCGCAGGATCGATGGGTAGACGACAGTGCGGTCCGGCATGACCTCAACCGGCATGTTGGTGCTTATCGTCACGCTGCCGGTCATCGACATGGGCATCAGGTCGCCGCCAGCCGAGAACAGGTTGACCGCCGTATTGGGCGTCCAGAGCGACAGCCAACTGAGGCCGCCCCCCGCTGCGCTTTCCGCCCCGGCGGACCAGGCCTGAGTGGTCGCCTGCTTCACGCGGCCAGGATCCCCTGCCCCGCCCAGCACCAGATCACCGCGGGTGTTCACCCAGGCGACCGCATCGCCCAGCATCACCAACGGCCCGCCCATGCCGTTGACCGAACCTGCGGCAAACGGATTGTCCGGTCTCAGACCGCCGCCGTCGCCGCCATAGAGCAGCCCATAGGCGCCCATGCCGCTGGTGGTCAGGGTCAGGTTGCCGCGCAGATTGGTCAGAACGCCATTCAGATCGGCGACGTCCCCGGTTGCGCGGGTCGAGCCGGAGCCCGGCCGCACCTGGGTCGCCCGCGCGTTGGGGTTCAACAGCCCTCCGGTGCGCAGGTTCAGATCGCCGCCGCCAGTCAGGTATAGATCATCGCCGACCACCCGCCCCGTCGAACCGATGGCCACGACCAGGCCTTGAGTGCGGTCGCCAGGCCCGGTGGTCGTCACCAGACCGCCGCCGCGTGGATCGACGATCCCGGCGTGGCGATCCGCGTTGATCGACACATTGCCGCCGCCCAGGGCGCCAAAGCCCGTGAAACCGACAATCCGGGCGCTGTAATAGGCCAGTGAAGGCTGGTCGTTGGCGTAGGCTCCGAAGTTGATCCACCAGCTGGTGGCGACCGGATCAACGCCAAGCGTGTTGCCAGTGCCCTGACGCCACAGCCAGTTGCCCAGGCTGCTCGACGCATACTGCGCCTGCTGTTGCTCAGGGTACCGGACAGAGTTCTGAGCGTTAGCGCCCCAGGTGTCGCCTGTCACATCGCGGCCTGCGGCGATGGTCAGATTGCCCCCCAGGTCGGGATACCAGGCGTTCCAGGCATTCCACGCCGGCAGATAGGGACTGTCCGTCCCGAAGGTCTTTCCAATCTGATACTCGGCGTTGCGCGGCAGATTGAACTGGGCGTTGTCCACCCCCGTCAACGTGGTCTGGACACCCGCGGTATAGACCCCGAACATCGAGCTCATTCGGACATCGCGCCCGGCGATCAGCGTCATGTCCCCCGCGCCCGTGCGGATCACACTGAAGTTCGATCCACCCGGCCCGACAGCATATTCGCGGACTTCGACAGGCGGTGTCGAACCCTGAACGGCGCACAGGCTGGCGTTCGCGTTGCAGAAGTCCTTTAGCGATGCACCGAAGAAGTCAGCGACGCTCATGCCATAGTCAGCCTGCAATGCAGCTTCGAGGGCGGCGGAGCCCAGGCCGGCGTATTTCTCGTCGCCGATCCAGCCGGTCGCACCATCGACCGTCAGAACGGGATCTGTGAAGCTGCTGTAGCAACTGCCTGGATTATCGGCACAAACCTTGGCCAAGGGCGCGCCATTGAGCAGATAGTCCCAATCCAGGCCCCAGTTGTCGATCAGCCACTGGTTGATTTCGGCCTGGGTCTTTCCGGCCAGAGACGGTTCACCGAAGAAGTCATCAGCGCCTGCTGCTGAGAAGAACCACTCCAGTCCGTCGTCGGCGACCTGCTGGCAATCGGCCGGATTGTTGGTGCAGTAGTCGCTGAACGGCTCCCCGAAATAGTCAACGAAGGTCAGCCCCCACTCCGCCATCAGCTTGGCGTCCAGCTCATCTCCCGTCAGGCCGCCGAAACTGGCGTCCGCAAACCAGGTCATGGCCGCTTCTTTCGTAAAGACCAGCTTGCCACCGCCGCCACCCTCATAGCGGATCGTCACCTTGCCGATGCTCGCGTTGTGCGCATCAGCCAGAATGATGTCCCCCGTGCCGAAGGCGTTTCGGGCTGTCCGGTCGGACGAACCCATGTCTGCGCCTGCAACCAGCGTCAGGTCCCAAGAGGTCGACCCTTCGCGCAACATGGGCGCAAGAGCCCAGTTTCGGCCCTGGGTTCCGTCAGGCCCGACCGGCCGCAGATTGACCGGCTGGCCGCCCGGCAGTTCGACCTTGGTCATCGACGGGATCAGGGACCCACGCGCCAGAGTGATACGTTCGCTGGTCGTCAGATCGGCGGGCAGCGCCACGCCCTTGGGCCAGGTGAAGGCCTGCACCGGCGCGTCGGCGCGCAACTGGAACCCGGCGCCCAGGGTCGCACCCTTGGTCAGTGTCAGGGCCTCGGGCAGAACAGTACCCGCCCTATAGACCACGCCATTCGCCGTCCGAACCTCGGCGCTCAGCACCAGACCTGCAGGCAGGGTCAGCGGACCATTCAGCGTGACAGGGACCGGCGCCGTCGTTCCGGCAGGCAGGGTGACGTTACGAACCGGAATATCATAGTTCAGGCGCGTCCCGACCTTGAAGACCGTCCCAGTGTCCAACTGAACGCCATCGATCGGCACGATGATATCCCCGGCGAAAGGCGTCAGGCCGCCGCCCGTGTTGTCACGCGTCTCTTCCAGCAGCCAGCCGTTGTCG
Organism: Brevundimonas sp.; assembly: GCF_018608325.1. GTDB lineage: Bacteria > Pseudomonadota > Alphaproteobacteria > Caulobacterales > Caulobacteraceae > Brevundimonas. Next base: position 42,908 of record NZ_JABAZW010000044.1, read on the forward strand.
TCCGGCGTCAGCGGTGGAGGGGCAAAGCCGTCATTGATGCTGCCGTGGACATTCACGTCTCCCGCTGCGCGGATGACCAGCATGCCCGGCTCGCCGAAACCGCGCAGAGCGGGGTCGGCGCGATTGGCGTTCGGGCCGTAACGATGGTTGGACAGGTCGATGTCGCCCAGAACCGTCAGATGACCGCCCGGATTGGTCGTGGCGTTGCTGACGATCTCGACGCCCGGACGCAGGTGATAATCGCCCAGACCGCTCAGACGCGCCGATAGTCCGGTGTTGACCAGGGCGGCGTTCATGAAGGCGCGGCTGTCTATGTCCAGGGCGTCCATATAGGCCTGGGTGATCAGTTGCGGACGATGACCCGACACGTCAGGCAGGCTGGACAGCGGCGCATCGTCGTAGGTGCGGAAGCCATAGACGGCGGTCGTCCGTGCACCACGAATGTCCACGGCGCCCAGAACATCGATCGCCACGTCGTTTGCGCCGATGCGCGGGGCCATCAGATCCAGAGTGCCTCGGGCCTGACCGTCGGCGAAGGGCGAGTCTGTGCCTGCACGCAGGTCGATGACCGTGTTCGCGCCCAGCACCAGACGGCCGTCACGCGCAGTCAGTTCGACCAAGGCCCGGTTCGGGCTTTCGATAATCTTGCCATAGCTGTCGCGGCGCAGGCCGGTCCCGTGCGCGTCCAACGCGCCGTTGACCTTCAGGTCGCCGGAGGCCGACAGACGGATGGCGCCGACCTGATAACCCGACGCATCGATGCGGCCGTTGATGGTCAGGTCACCGCCATCCAGAACGATCTGAACCTCACGCGCCTTGACCTCGTCACCGACAACCAGGTCGCCCTGTTTGATCTGGAAGCGGCGTGCGCCGAACACCTCGCCCTCGTTCAAACGCCCGTTGAGCCCGGCGAAGTCCTCAAGCACGCGTGCGCGCACCGTCAGTTCGGCGGCATCATAGGGAACCAGCGTGCCGCCCGCATCATAGACCCCGCTGGCCTTGCCCTTGATGGCGCCCAACAGATCAACCCGCCCGGCCTGTTCGCCCAGCGCTGTCGCCGTCAGTGAGCCGCCGCGATTGTACTGGGCCGAAAGGTCGATGGCTGATCCGGCATGGGCCAGAATGTCACCATCACGGCTGGACAGGACAAGGTCGCCGCCCCAGCTGTATTTCTTGACGTCGAACATCTCGATCTCGCGCCCTGCGAGGTCTATCCGGGCCTGATCGCCCAGCGTCACATCATCAACCGCGTTCAGCACCAGGCGGCCCGACGGCAGGACGACGGCGGTGTCCAGGCGGATCGACTGGCCCGCGATACGCAGTTCGCCGCCCAGGGCCTTGATCGGATCAAAGGCCGCGCCGCCGCCACGGATGTCGACGGCGCCGCCCGCGTTGACGGACAGCACAGCCCCGGCGCCTGCGGTAAGCAGGGGCGCGGTGATGTTCAGGTTGCCGCCGCTGTACTGCCACCCCTGCCCGGCCACATAGCCGTTCTGCTTGTGATAGATGTTCAGCGAACCCTTGGCGTCGGCGAAGACGCCCTTGCTGGCTGTCAGGTTCACCGTGCTGAAGCCTAGGGCCAGACGATCAGCGGAGACCAGTCGCACAGGAAGGGTGTTGGGCGCGTAGTCGAAGCGGATGGTGTCCGCAATAATGTTCAGGACGCTATCGCCCAGTCGATCAAGGACAGCAGCGCCGGGCGGCAAGCCCGTGTTGTCGGACGGATTATTGGTGTTCAGCCCGCCTGCATTGGCGCCGGTCGTGCCCGCCCAGATGAACTCTCCTGTACGGATGGTCACAGTGTCGCTTGCGGCGCCATAGCCGTACATGGCGGGGGCGCCGAAGACCAAACGCTCCAGCACGGACTTGCCCGTGCTGTCATAGGTGTCCAGATCAACCGTGCCGTACAGGTTGATGGATTCACGAGCGTTCAGAGACAAAGTCTCTAGCGCAGGGGCGCCGATGGCGGTGTTGCCCGCCAAAAGGCGCTTCAGCACGTCCTGGTTCAGCGCCATGCCCGGCGGCAGTTGGCCCGCCGCCGCAGCGTTCGCCAGGGTTTCCGCGGCGCCCAGGTTCACCGCCGACACGCCCAGAACCAGATGACGCGCGCCATAGCTGACGGCGTCGCCTAAGGTGAAGGCCCCGAAGGTGGCCACGCCGATCGTGCCTTCGGACACGATGCGCGTCTCGCCCGAGCAAACGGTCAGACAGCCGCCCAGATCAACCGTCGCCTGTCCGTTCTGAACCAGGGCCGGGGGCAGCAGATTGACCCAGCCGTTCGACACCACCAGCGTCGAGTAGTTGGGCGTGTAGAAATAGCCGTTGGTGCTGTCGAAATCCGCCGCGCCCCGACCGATGGTCGAGATCGTCGCCCCCTGCTCCACGACGATGCCGCGCCCGCCGGAGACTGCGGTCAGAGACACCTCAGGCGCAGACAGGGTCGCGCCGCTGCGAAGCACGACCGTATCGGTCATGAAGTTTCCGCCGATGCTCATGCGGCTGGGCGTCAAAGCGTTCAGATCATCGGCGAACAGGGCGATGCCCGATGCGCCCACCACTTCGGCGCGGTCGCCTGCGGCAAGGATTTCAATGCTCTGCACCCGCCCCCCGACGCCCAGGGAACCGCCATAGCCTTTGCTGTCAGCGGCGGCGCTCAACCGCGTGACACCCTTGATGGTCATGGCCCGGGTGTCGCCCAGACCGGCCCCGGCGGTGAAGTTCAGCGCCAGATGGCCGGCGTCGTCCGTCAGACGTGAACGCGGCAGATTGCGCCGCGCGGCGTCGGCCAGGACAAATGCGTTCAGACTGGTCTCGTTATAGCCGGTGTGCTTGCGGACCATGTCGGCGGGCGTGATGAGCAGAGCGCTGGCCTGAACGTCACGCTGGCCAGTGTTGAGCGTGCCCAGATAACCAGCGGCGATGAAAGACCCCGCGCCAGTCGAGGTCACACCTGAAAGGTCGGGCGTAACGCCTTGCCCGATCTCGACCCGGAAGGCGCCCGGCAGCAGGGCATAGGTTGACGGCATCAGGGTGTAGGTCCCAGCCGCAAGCCCGGGCACGCCCTCTGGAATCGTCACCTGACGTCCCAGACCAGGCGCACCGGCACCTGCATTCTCGGCGCTGGGCGCATAGCCCACATAGCCCGGCACCAGTGCATAGACCTGATTGCCCGACTGGCTGAAACCGAAGCCGGGGTTGGCGTCCGCAAACGGAACGCGCAGCACGTCAACTGAACCGCCGCGTCCGCTGATGAAACCGGCGCCGGTCAGCTCGCCGCCGCCAGACAGGTCCATGACCGAACCCTCGCGGGTGTCCAGACTGGCCACATTCATGGTGATGGTGGGCGCACCGTTGCTGGTCCAGCCCTGCGGGTTCAGTTCGATGACCTTGCCGTCATAGATATATCGGACACCGTCCACAGTGCCGCCATAGGGCATCAGCAGGCCTGCGCCGCTGACCGAGGTGATGCTGCCAGGCATCAGGACCGTATGGACCGGATAGGAGCCGATCTCGTGGCCGAAGGTGATGCTGCCGAACGGCGCCCGCAGAATCCCACCTTGCTCGATATTCGACGCCCAGAGGTCAAGCGATCCATAGGCCGAATAGGGCTGGGCCGGGGTCGGTCCGCCGTTGGATTTGATGATCAGGCGGCCATCCAGTGGCTGTTTGAAATCACCGGGCAGAGGCACGCCAACGCCGATCGCGCCTGCTGCGCCGGTAACCGGATAAATCTGGGCCGCAGTCAGCTGTATCTGCTTGGAGGCCAACAACAGGGTCAGTTCCCTATTGGCGTAAGTCATATAGGTCGGCCTCAGCAGGCGGATGTCGCCGCGGCTGATCAGGTCGACGTCGCCGTAGCCGAGGAACTGCACCATGTTGCGCACATCGATTAGATCGCCTTCGATCGTGATGCGGTCGTCCCGATTGTCATCCGGCTGAATAGAGCCCGGATAAACATAGTTTTCACCGGGCAAAGGCGTGGAGATGATGGCGCCCAGATGGACGTGCGGCGCCGCCAGCCGAACGTTTAAAGGGTCAGGCGCACCCGGAGCCGCCACAGGCGGAGTGGACAGGCGAAGGCTTTCGCTCATTTCCAGGTTCAGGTCGCCCGTCAGGTGAACCCCAGCCTGTACGGACAGGCTGCCGAAGCCTCCGTCGTGGATCTGTTCAACACTGAGGGCGCCGTGACCGTAGGTCAGACCAGCGTCCGCCTGACCCGCCTGAAGTCCGTCGCTCAGCACGCTGTCGGTGCGGTTCTGCGTCAAGGTCATATAACGCGGGATCAGGGCCTCGGGCGTCACACCTGCAGGGGCATAGATTGCGCCGCCGAAGAAGACGCCCAGCTTGCCGCCTGCCGCCCCGGGCGCACCAGCTGCCGCTCGCATTTCACCGTCCAGGTGCATGCCGACGGACGAGGACAGCACAATCGTTCCGCCTGCGCCGCCCACCGTCACCGGACGCCACGTCGCATTCTTGTCCAGGCCGGGCAGATCCAGCACGGCGTTGGCGCCTGACGCGTCCAGCAGCGCCCCCTTGCGGATGACCAGATGCAGATCGGCGGGGCGCATGTCGATCTCGCCCTCGATCTCCCAGTTCAGTTTCCCGCCCAGTTCGATCCGTCCGCCGTCCTGCACCAGACCATAGCGCCGTCCGTTGGCGTCAGTCGCCGTAAAGGCACGCCCGGCGACATCCAGAACCGCGTTGTCGCCGATCCAGATGGATCGGTTATGTGCAGGCGCGTTGAGTGTGTCAGCGAAGCGGACCTGGTCGATCGAGATCAAACCGCCCCAGGCGTTCAGGCGGCCATTGACGGTCAATTGTCCGCGTCCAAGCAAGCGGATCGCCTGCCCCGGATCGACGCTGACCACAGCGCCCTCGCCAATCTCGATGGCGCCGCCCGAAAGATTTCGCACGGAGCGCAAGGACAGGCTGGCGCCGCCCCGTTGGGTCAGGACACTGGCGCGCGGGTCATCCTGATGCAGTGGTGCAGTCCATAGTTCCAGCGCGTCCGCTGGCTTGGTTCCGCTCGGGGCATCCAGGCTGTCGCCGATGAAGCGATAGACCGGCATGGTCACATCGATGACGGCGCCGTCGGCGACCCGCACGCCGCCGTGGCCATTGACGTCATAGCTGGAGAAACCGCTGGAGAAGCGGTCTTTGGACAGGAACAGGCCGCTATGAGACTCAGGTCTGTCGCCGCCGATCAGCACCTTGCCGCCGGTTTCAAGTGACAGGCTTCCGCCGCCGTCGACGCCATAACCGGCAAGCGTTCCATCGAGGCGCAGCACGCCGCCTGTCTCGATTGCATCCACCAGCGTATTGGCGCGCAAGGTCAGGTTGCCGCCACGGCCGCCGCGCGTATGCGCGTCATTGAGGACGGCGCCGCCGGATGATACGTCGATCCGGCTTCCGGCCTCGATATTGACGTCGTGGGTGAAATCGACCCGCACGTCGCCGCCGTTGATGAAGCCAAGGTTGGGCGCGCTCGATGTCCTGTTGGCGTTGACCCATTCGCCTGACACATCGATCTGCGCCCCATCAGCCAGGCTGAACCCGGCCTGACCGTTCAGGGTCAATCGGCGGGGCGGAATCATCGAGATTGTGGAGCGCAGGACATTGCTGGCGACGAACGATCCACCATGGGCCGTGACCGATCCCGTGATGTCGACCTTAGGCGCTATCAGGGCGACGGATCCGCCATTGGCCAGCACCAGATCGCCTTCGACGGCGATTGTGCGGGCCGTCAACAACTCCAGCCCGCCCAGGCCCTGGGCGTTCAGATAGTCCGTATCCAGCCAGGCCGTGCCGATACGATCGGCAGGCAGAGCCTGCCCCGCTGCTGCATCGTTGGCCACGTTTTCGACTTCACCGATGCGAATATCGACATTCTGCGGATTGGTGGCGCCGAGCGCCGTGTATCCGCCTATGGCCAGCGTGCCCGCCTTGGCGACCGTGTTCGCGCCCAGCGAATAGCCGTCCCTGACGTCCTGCGGACGGGCCTGGGTCTGGCGCTCACCGTTGATGACCCCAGCCAGGATCTGCGCCTCCATGATGGCCGTGGGCGTCGACAGGATCAGGCGCCCGGCGTCGCGCCCGACCGTGTAGCCCTCCTCCCAACGGCTGGAGTTGGCGCGGCTGAACAGAGGGTTGGCGTAGACCTCCGCATATTGAGTGCCCCATCGGTCGTGGCTGCGCACAAAGGCGTTGCCGACGCTGATGAAGGTCATGCCTGCAGGGGCGTTGCGCACGTCATACATGCGTCCATCCGACCCCAGCAGACGCGTCGAGATGACATAGCCTGACTTGTAGTCGATGGAGCCGCCCGACAGGTCGAACACGGCCCCCGTCTTGGCGACCACCTCCTTGCTCGACAGGGTGATGGTTCCGCCGACCGCCGTCCATTCACCGATGCCGTGGGCGGTGTTGGCCAGATAGCCGCCGACTTCCAGCAAGCCGCCCGGCGTGTACCAGCGGTCGCCCTCATACCCCCCCGTACCCGACGGCAGCAGGATCAAATCGCGCACGTCGACCCAGACATCGCGGCTCTTCAGTCCGTCGGAATCGCGGTTGCCTGGGCTGTCGCGCAGTTCATTGCCCTGAATATTGACCTTGATGGTGTTGGAGCCGACGTCCAGCGAAACGCCCATTGTGCCGGACACGTCAATGACGGCGCCGTCATTGACGGTGATCCGACCGCTGTTGGCCTGGACCGCCACCTGGCCGCCGTTGACCATGACGTTGGAGCCGCCCTCGAAGGTCACGTCGCCACCAGTGACGATCTCGACACGCCCCTGGTCCAACCGATCCGCCAACAGCGAACGGTCGTCAAAACCGCCGTTGGTCGTGACGCCACGGCTGGCGTTGGCCGTCTCAGACTCTTTGATCAGGGCGTCTCGCTGTCCGTTCAGCGCCGTCTCCTTGCTGTCCAGCTCCGGCAGGATCAGCGTCAGACTGTTCTGCCCCAGAGTGACCGAGCCCTTGGCGTCGGATGCTGAGTTCAGCAGATGGATCGTGCCGCGCTGGTTGACCGAAGAGGTGGCCACCATCACCCCGTCCTGGCGGATGGTGCGCCCGGCCAGTGTCAGATCGCCCTGGATCGCCTCCATGAGGCCGGTGTTAGTCACTGTCCCGCTGAGCGAACCCGCATGGATCAGCCCGCGCACTTCATTGCCGCGCGTCGTCGAATATTTGTTTTCTTCGGTGCCATAGCCGCGACGCAGGATGAAATCGTCACCAGCAACCAGCGCCGTCTGGCCGCGCGGCGTGGTGATGGTCCCGGCGTTCAGCACCTCGGTCCCCATCAACAGCACGAAGCCGCCGCCGGAAGTCACGCTCTGGGGCGTATGGGTGGTGATGCGCGCGCCTGCCTCAACCGTCACCTTGCCGCCCGCACCAGTGAAACTGGAGACGTAGTTGGCAGCGGCCAGGTTCGAGTAGATGCCCTGGTTCAGGAACTGGTCGTTCGAGATGTTGGCCGAAGAGGCGATCAGATTGCGGACGTTGACCTGAGACGCCCCGCCGAAGATCACGCCGTTTCGGTTAATGATATAGACCGAGCCCTGCGCCTTGATCGAACCCAGGATTTTGCTGGGATCCAGACTAACGTCGGTCACGCGGTTCAGCGCCACCCAGTCTGCGCCCTGTTGGTTGAAGTTCAGATCGGTTTCACGCCCGACGTTGAAGCTGTCCCACGTCAGGATGGCCTTGGACTGGGTCTGTTCGACGACGACCTGGGCGCGGCCGTCGGCGCCGACGCTCTGGGTCGGTCCGTGGGCGCCGATCCACAGGTTCGGGTCCAGAGCCACGCCGTCGGCGACTTGCAGGCCGCCACGTCCCAGACCGTTCGGAATATTGGACTGGGCGGCCTGGGCCGCCGCACGCGCAGCAGCTTGCGCCGTCTGCATCGCCGCGCGGCCGTCCGCAGCCCGACGGAAGGCGGCGATAGCGCGCTGGCTGGCCGATGAAGCCTGCGCTGCCTGCTGACTGGCCTGGGCCTGGGCGGCGCGCACGGCGGCGTCCGCCCCCTCAGAAGTCGCGCCGCGTCCACGGCCTGACTGCGCCTCCGCAACGCCAGTCAGCAGCATGGCCCCGATGGAGACGCCGATCAAAAGCTTGGAGCGCAGGCAGGGGGTCTTGGCGATCATCGGACGGACTCCGCTAGGACGGGGGCCGACAGCGCGGCCGCGAACAATTCAAAGGAAAAACCGACAGCGCTCGTGGCGTCCTCAGAGGGACGAGACATGACTGACAGTGAAGAAGAAGCGGCAGGCGTCATGGGCGGCCTGCGGGAGAGGTCGGACGGGACGTTGAAAATGAGCGATCAGGACGCTGCGGATGAACCGAAGCGCCCAGAGCATCGCCCATGCGCAATCGTGCGCCCGTCAGGCTCGCGACGCCGACAGCCGGGTCCGGCGCCCCGGCCTGCGGCACGGATGTCTCCATGCCTGCTCTGGCCCGCATCTGCGCCATGCGCGCCGCCTGCTGCAACGCCTGCACGGCGCAATCCAGGTGACCGGCGCGATAGCCTGCGACATCGACCTGAACGCAAACCTCGGGCGTTGAGGCTGTGATGCGGGCGGAAGGCGGGCTAACCGGTTCAGACTGGCTCCACCCCTGCCCCGGAAACAGGGTCGCCCCCGCCATGACGATGACGGCGCCCAGACGAGCCGCAAGAGGGATCTGCCTGACCGGGGACAGGCCAGGCAGATCCCTCATCTCGACACAGACCTGGAACCGGCGAGAACCAGTCTGCGTCGAAACACGCTTAAGCCCCTCGGCTGCGGCCACGCGCCAAGCGTCAGCCTCATCCCTGTGATGGACGGGCCTGAACCAGTCGGCGGCCAGCAGCGGACGGGCTCTCATGATCAGAAGCGCGTGGACAGGTCGATGAACAGGCGGTCCACCGAGAAGGGCGCGCCTGCGATCTCATCGGCTGACATCCAGCGTGCGCCGATCAGGGTATTGGGCGCAAACACATAGGCGCCGCCGATCATCCAGCCCTTGTTGTTGGTTCCCCCGATGTGCAGATCACTGTCCGCGAAGGCATCGACCACAGCATCGGATTCCAGGTGGCGATAACCGGCATAGGCATTCCAGTCCCCCTTATCGCCGCGCCAGTTGCCGCGACCGGCGCCGTTCAAGTTCAGATCAGAGCCCAGGAGCAGCCGCACCTGCCAACCTGTGTCACCCCCTTCGTAGGGGCCGTTCGCACGCATGGTTTCACCGGGCTTGGCCGGATCGGGAACCCGGATGTCCGGTCCCAGATTATTGACCGCCAGAGCGGAAATCGCAGCGCCATCCCAAGCCAGATTCTTCACGTAATCGCCTTCGATCCGCAGGCCGAAACGTTCTGACGGGCGGTATTCACCCGCCAGTCTCAGGTTCAGAATGCCGAACTCGGAGGCCAGTCCGAAGTACTGGTACTCAGGGCTGCCGCTCGGATTTTTCGGATCGGCGATCACATTGCGGATCGGGAACAAGGTGTTGCCGTGCTGCTGGAAAGCCGGACGGGTGGCGTCCGTCGAGCAGACGAGTTCGTCGAAGGCGCAAGGCGCCGAAACCGCGCCCGCAATGTTCTCATAGTGGAAATAGCCGACCGCCGCTTCGATGCTCAACGTCTGCGTCGCCTGGAACTTCGCTCCGCCTTGCGCCGCCAGCAGGTACTTGTCCTGGCTCTTGTACGGACCGTTGGAGGGGCTGTTGTCCGGCGCATTGCGCGCGCCGAAGTTCAGGGCGGTGTTGAAGATGGTGAAGCCGCCCAGCGTGCTGAACACCGAAAGACGCTCGTCGAACGCATGTCCCACCGTGACGGCGGCGCCGTCGAAGTTCAGGTCGGCGTCAAACAGAAGCTCGCTGGTCTGGAACGGATTGGCGAAGCGGCCATAATCCAGTGCGACGGCTTCATTCGGCGTCAGGCGGATGGCCGCGCGGTCCAGCCACAGGGCGTATTTGCCGAACTCGCCATTGCCGCCCAGGGTCTGGTTCGTCGAGACGGGCGAGTTGTCGCTGCCGGTCGCGATCCGAACATCGGCGCTGATCCAGTCCGTGATCTGGGCCTTCACGCCCAAACGCGCCCGTAGTTGCGCTCGTTGCCGGTTCTCCAGCGTATTGAGAAAGGGCGGCGCCACCCAATCCGGCGTTTTCATATTGGTGTTCTGCGGCGCGCCGTTGTTGACTGCACCATAGTCCGTAAAGATGTCGGCGTTGCTCGCATCGTAGAAACGCCCCTCTCCGCGCACGCGCACATCGCCGTAAATCTGCAGGCGGCGGGTCCATTCCGGCGTTTCGCCGGGGCGCGCCCAACCTTCAGACTGGGCCTGACCGCTCAACTCCTCACGCACCTGGGCCACGATCTGCTCGCGTACGACCAGCGGGACATAGGGTATGGTCTGAACGCCGTTGGCGACGCCGCCTGCGGGGACGGGCGGCAGGGGTGCGGGGCGGGTGG
>NZ_JABAZW010000082.1 GCF_018608325.1 Brevundimonas sp.
CCGCCGCACCGCCGACGCCGCCCTCGGAACAGCCGCCTGGCCCGCACCTGCAGAAGACTGAGGCCCCTCGCCCCGTTGTGCGCCAGACGCCATTGCCAGTCCCGGCCGCTGTCCAGCCCGACGTCGCCCTGCCGGACCGCCAGCCCGAACCGCCGCAGCGCCCAGCCCCTTCCGCCGCGCCTGCGGCCCAGACCACGGCCCCGCCCTCGCGGCCCAGCCCGCTGGCGCCCAGCGCATCAAACGGCACGACCGACTGGCGCGGTCAGGTTCTGGCACGGCTGGATCAGGCCAAACGCTACCCCGCCGCCGCCCAGATCCGCCGCCAGCAGGGCGTGCCCTACATCCGCATCACCATGGACCGTCAGGGCCGCGTCCTGAACGCCCGACTGGAACGCAGTTCAGGCATCCCCGCGCTGGATCAGGAAGCCCTCTCCATCCCCCGCCGCGCCCAGCCCCTGCCCGCACCACCCGACGAAGTGCCGGGCGACCCCATCGAACTGGTGACGCCTGTGGAGTTTTTTATCACGCAGTGATTGGTGACTTTCGCAAGGTCAGCGGCAGACTCTCAACTATGCCATTCTCCGACGAGACCAGAGGTTGCCTGCTGGAGGGGATGGTGGGCGATCTTGGAGTACAAGCCGCCTGCCCCCTGCAGATACATTGCGAGGCCCCTTTGCGTCAGGACCTCGCTACTCGCTGAAGGCGACTTCTTAGAACCGCCATTCCACGGCGGCGCCGACACGGCGGAAGGCGGTGTCGGGTAGGATTTGGGATGTGCCGCCCGTGTCGAAGTAGCTGGGGAAGATGACGGCGGCGAAGCGCTGATCAAACAGGTTCCGGACAAACAGGCTGAGGCGAATCCGGTCGTCAGGGTCGCTGATCCCGACGGTTCCGTTCACGAGGGAATAGCCCTTCTGCAGCGTGTCTGGATTGCCAACGCCATAATAAACGCTGGACCGATATGACCAGTCGGCGTTCACGAACAGGCGCGCGCCAGACAATGAGCGCTCGTAGGAAGTTGCGAGACTGGTCGACCATTCGGGCGCAGCGATCAGGCGATGGCCTTTGGCGTCAAAGGTCGGCCCAGGGAAGGTGCAGCCCTGCGCGGCTGTCTGGCCTGCGTAGCAGGACGGGAAATAGTTCGTGTATTCGGCGTCGAGGTAGGTGGCGCCAGCCGATATGTTCCATCCGCTTGTCGGACGAATGACGCCCTCAAGCTCCACGCCCTGGGTGCGCAGTCCTCCGGCGTTGCCGGTGCGGAAGGCGCCGATGGGCGGAATCGTCGGATCGAAGACCTGAGCCTGGAAGTTGGTGAAGTCGTTATAGAAGAAAGCCGCGTTGACGCTGAGGCGGCGGCCCAGGAAGTCGCCTTTCACGCCTGCCTCGTAGGCTTCGACTGTCTCTGGATCGACCGGGAAGACATTGGCGTTGATTGCGCTGATCGCGGGTCCCTTGTAGCCGCGCGAGGCGGAGACATAGACATTGGCGCGATCCGTAAGCCGGTGCTGGAGCACCGCGCGTCCGGACCATCCCTCTTCTGAGCGTGAAGCGCCTTCGGAGTAAGGCAGCGGGCGGGGCTGGCAGACACGCCCGCCGGTCAGGGCGTAGCTTACATTACAGACGCCCGGAATCGCGGATACGCTGGCCGTATTGTCAATTTCGTCACGGGTATATCGTCCGCCGACGATCAGGTCTAAGCGGTCGGTGAGGTGCACCGTGCCCTGTGCGAAGGCGGCGATGCTCTTGCTGTTCACCTCATAGGTGACCAGACCGCCAACCGTGCCGATCAGGATGGGCGAGGCGTTGGGCAGATACCCCAGGGTTCCGTACTGGGCGTTCCCTGCGCTGATTTCCTGCTGATAATAATAGAGGCCCGCAACATAATCGAACCTGCCTCCGCCGTTAGATGCGATGCGTAGTTCCTGCGTGAACTGATGCGCATCGAGGGTGGCGAGGTTGTTGTCGTAGACACGCAGAGGCGTGCTGTCGACTTCCAGATTGCTGTTCTGACGCACGTCGCGATAGGCGGTCACAGAGGTGATCGTCGCGCCGGCCAGTTCATAGTCGACAGTGACCTGACCGCCGAAACTGTCTGTCCGGCTGTAGTTGTGAGCGCCGATGCCGGTTGCACGGTTGTCAGGGCCGGGGCTTATGCCCAACGCCGTCAACTGATCACGCACAAACCTGTTTCCAGCCGCAGGCGCGTTCGCCCCGGCGCCGAATGACCGGATCGTCCAGACGCCGGGATCGCCCTGCGTGTCCTGATAATCTGCGATGGCATAGACCGACAGGCGGTCCGTCACGTTCCACAGCAGCTTGGCGTTGAAGTTGTAGCTTCGCTGATCTTCTATCGAGCCAGGACCACGAACCTGTAGCGGCGTGTCGCTGGACTGGTACCCGGCGCGCAGACGCAGCGCCGCGCTCTCGCCTACGGGCAGGTTGACGATGGCATGACCCTGAAGCTGGTCGCGCTGGCCGTATTGCACACGACCTTCGGTGCTGTACTCGCCCAGTTTCGGACGGCGCGTGGTGACCGAGATCAGGCCTGCGGTGGTGTTCTTCCCGAAGAGCAGCCCCTGCGGACCGCGCAGCACCTCCACCCGTTCAACGTCCGCCAGACTGTTCAACGGGGTGTAGCGCGGCAAGGTCAGGTTGACGTCATCGACCGCCAGACCGACCGCAGACTCCACGGAGTAATCGAAGCTGTTGCTGGCCACGCCGCGAACCGAAAAAGACGGTGTCTGCGGCACAGGTGTGAACTGAACGCTGGGCGCGCGTTGAGTGATGTCAGACAGGCTGGAAGCGCCGGTTTCACGCAGGGATTCGCCGCTGACGACCGTAATGGCGATCGGCACATCCCTGAGGTTTTCGCTGCGACGCTGGGCGGTCACGACCACTTCGTCGACCGTTGAGGCCTGTGTCGCGCTGTCCGGTGAGACGGTCTGGGCGTTAGCCGCACCGGCAATGATGAGCGCGATGACGCTCGTGCTTGTGCAAGTCGTCCAATGACGCATTTGGTTTCCCTCCCATGGCGGGGCTTGTTCGCCCTGTCGCTCTTGCCAGGCACCCTTCCGGCAAACTAACATTCAGTCAAGAACGAAAGTTATTGCTTTGGGGAGGCACGGGTGAAGTTGAAAGTCGGCTTCCACGGTTCGACTGATCGCCCTAGTCTGACGGGGCGGAACGCCCGATACGGCGCCTTCCTCGAACCAGAAAGCAGAGCATCACTTGACTGCAGTCACACCCCCGAAAACTCGCCGCAGGCAGGTCGACCGTACAGCGGAGACACGCAGCGCGCTGATCGAGGCGGCCATCCACGTGATCTATCGCGACGGCTATGGCGGGGCGAGCACGGCGGTGATCGCAGAAGAGGCAGGCGTCAGCCGCGGCGCCATCCTGCACCAGTTCGGCACGCGCGCGCAGCTAATGGCGGACGTGATCACCGAGGTCTATGCTCAGGAGCATCGGGACTATCAGTTGCTGGAGGCGCAAGGCTACGATGGAATGCGTCTGTGGGACTGGCCGGAAATGCTGTGGCAGGTCTTGCGCAAACCTTCGGGCGTAGCGGTTCTGGAAATCCTGCAGGCGGCCCGCAGCGATCAGGAACTCGCCACTCTGGTCGCCCCGGCGCAGAGCCGTATCGAGGAGATCGCGACAGCGGGAATGCTGGAACGGTTTCCGAACGTCGACGAAGCCGAGAGCCTGTCCGCGATGCGTCTGTTCGTCTGGGCTGTGCGCGGCCTGTCCATTGCGCAGGTTCTGGCGCCCGAGCCGCGTTCAATCGAATCGTCGGTTCTCTTCTTCCGCCGTATCGTGGAAGCCGCCGTCGAGTCCGGCCTGGTTCTGACGGTCAAAGCGTCTTCGAGCCCTGCGCCGAAAGCCTGATTGACGGCTGCGTCCAGCGGCTGGGCGCAGAACTCCTCACAACACGACACCGCGCTCCGCACGCTGTGCAGCGAACGCCCACGCCCCTGACCGGGCGCCGCGGACGCATGTCTGCGCGCCAACTCCTTTCATTTCATTCAGCAGTTTAGGATCAAGCCGTTGGCCGGAAAGATCGATATCAAAGGCACGACCTTCACGGACGTGCATGGACGGCATGTGACCCTCAGGGGGGTGAATTTCGGCGGCGACTCCAAGATGCCGACCAGTCCTGACGGCCATACCTATCGGCCCAGCACCTTTGACGATCATCGCACGGTGAGCTTCGTCGGCCGACCAGCGGACCTGACGGAACTGGATGAACATCTGGCGCGACTGCAGCACTGGGGTTTCAACTGCCTGCGTCTGCTTCTGACATGGGAAGCTGTCGAACATGCTGGCCCCGGCCAGTATGATGAGGGCTTCCTCGACTATTACGCCGAAGTCTGCCGCCGGGCTGGCGCGCACGGCCTGCACGTCTTTGTGGATTTCCACCAGGATGCCTGGAGCCGCATGTCAGGCGGCGACGGCGCGCCAGGCTGGACCTGGGAAGCCATCGGCATGGATTTCTCGAAATTCTCCTCTTCCGGCGCCGCCCACCTGATGCAGCACCAATACGACGCGGCCAGGGGCGGGCGTCAGGACGCCTATCCGGTGATGAGCTGGAGCGGCAATTACTCACGCCCCGCCAATGGCGTGATGTGGACGCTCTTCTTCGCGGGCGCGGACTTCGCCCCGGACATGATCGTGGACGGCCGGAACATCCAGACCTATCTGCAGGATCACTATTTCGGAGCCGTAAGAGCAGTCGCCGAGCGGATAGCCCACCTCGACAATGTCATCGGCTTCGACACCCTGAATGAGCCGGGAACCGGCTATATCGGCAAGGCCCTGACGGCGCCGATCATTCGCTACAAGGGACCGATCTGGACGGCGCTGGACGGCCTCGCTCTGGCGTCCGGCGTTGAACGCCGCTTGCCAGTTGTCTCTCCCGGCCAGGGCGTTGTCGGCAGCCAGACCCTGAATACGGAAGGCGTGTCCATCTGGCTTGAGGGGCATGAAGATCCTTTCAGGGCCGCAGGCGTATGGGACTTGCAGGACGGCGCCCCTGTCGTGCTCAAGGAGGACTATTTCCAATCGATCGGCGGGCGAACGGTCGAGTTGGGGCGTGACTACATGGCCCCCTTCTTCAGGCGCATGGCCGCGACTGTTCGGGAGGTTCGCCCGGCTTGGCTGATCTTCGGCGAAGTTGATCCGTTCGAGGCCGTGATGGGCCATGGCTTCCCCGAGGGCGCGCCCGAGCGGATGGTCAACGCCAGTCACTGGTACGACCTGACCGCCCTGGTGACGAAACGCTTCACGCCCGACCAGATGACCCACGTCCTGACCGGACAGGTCCGTCAGGGCGGCAAGGCTATTGAAGACGGTTATGTCGAGGAAATGTCGATGCTGATCGCCGCCGGGAAAACCCTGGACGGTGGTGCGCCGACCCTGCTCGGCGAATGCGGCGTCCAGTTCGACATGAATGACGCCGAAGCCTATCGCCGGTTGTCGCAGGGGGAGCGTGGAGCCGACATCTGGGCCGCACAGGCCGAAGCGCTTGGCCGGATGTACAACGCCATCGACCGCCTGCTGCTGTCATCGACTCAGTGGAACTACACCGTCAGCAACCGCAATGATCCCATGGTCGGCGACGGGTGGAACCAGGAAGACCTGTCGATCTGGTCCTCGGATCAGCTCGATGGCGCAGAAGGTCCCGACGCAGGCGGTCGCGCCATCGACGGCTTTTGCCGCCCCTATGTACGCGCGGCGCAAGGGGTGCTGTTGCGGCAAGCTTTCTGTCGCGAAACCGGCGTGTTCGAAGCCGAGATCGACATGGATCCCGCCCTCCACGCCCCGACCGAAATCTATCTCCCCCAACGGCGCTTCTCGGACACGCCGCGTGTCGAGGGCGATGCCGGAACCGGTGTGCTTGAGGCGCAGATCCTGCGCATAACGGCCGAAAAAGCCGGTCGTCAGACCATCCGCGTGATCGCACAGTGACCGGCTCAGCCCCCGGAGCGGAAATGCGATCCGCCCCAACCGCATCAAAAGCACAGCTGGGTTTTGGCCGAAGCGTCGGATACGGCGTCGGTGATTTCGGCCTGAATCTCTTCTTCACGACAGCCGGTCTTTTCCTGCTGTTCTATTATACGGATGTGCTGGGCCTTTCGCCGTCAACGGCGGGCTGGGTCTTTGCCGGCGCCCTCATCTGGGATGCAGTGTTTGATCCCTTGATGGGCTATCTCGCCAACCGCACCCGGTCGCGATGGGGGCGATATCGCCCCTATCTGCTGTTCGGCGCCATACCGCTGGCGGCGGCCTGGGCCTTGATGTTCCTGCCGACGGGTCTGACAGGCCCTGCCCTGATCCTGTTCGCAGCGGGAACGCACATCCTGTTCCGAACCTTTTACGCCATTGTCGGCATGCCCTATCTGGCCCTGTCCGCAGTCCTGACGCAGGATAGCAAGGAGCGGGGCGTGATCGCGGCTGTGCGCATGGTCGCGGGCGCCAGCTGCGGACTGTTGTCCGCCCTGCTGACCCTGACGCTGGTCAAGGCGTTCGGCGGCGGCCAGGTCGGCTTCTTCGGCATGGCGCTGGTCTATGGGGCCTTGGCCGCGGCCGTGCTTATGCTGGTCTTCGCCTCCACCCGCGAACAGATTGCAGGGCCGGTCGAACAGAAGGTCTCGCTTAGAGACATGGTGCGGATGCTGCGTGGCAACTACGCCTTCTGGGTGGTCAGCGCCGCCATGCTGCTCAGCGCGGTTGGAAGCACCTTTTTCCAGAAGACGGTGCCGTATTTCTTCAAATACCAACTTCACCGTGAAGACCTGATCGGGCCAGCACTCGGCCTGCTCGCAGGATGCGTGATGCTGTCCATTCCGCTGTGGACCTGGCTGATGAAACGCACGTCCAAACGGATCATGTGGATCACCGGAGCGGGGATCAGCACGCTCGGCTTCGGCCTGCTGTGGTTTGCACCGGCCGAGCCGCTGCCGGTGCTTTCGGTCCTGCCTCTGCTCGGCGTCGGGGCTGGCGCTGGTTACCTCGGCTTCTGGTCCATGATGCCGGACACGGTCGAGTATGGCGAATGGCGCTCTGGCGTACGAGCCGAGGGCGCAATCTTCGGCCTGGTGTCACTGCTGCAGAAGGGCGGATTGGGGCTGGCCGCCGCTGGTCTTGGAGAGCTTCTGACCCTGATTGGCTATCAGCCCAATCTCACCCAGACGCCGGAGACGCTTGCAGCTATGCGGATTGTCATGATCGCGAGTCCGGCGGTTCTCAGCCTGGCCGCCGCCGCCGCCATTGCCTTCTACGGCATCGACCATCGCCAGCATGGCCGCATGGTTCGCGCACTGGATCGCCGGAGGTCCAGGATTACAAATGACAATGAGGGCTAAGTCGGCGCACTCAGTTCCGAAAACATGGCGGACCTGTCGTCGTCATTTCACTCTGCCTCCTCAGACCGCTGCGAGGTTCAACACCCATTAAATCACATGAATGATCGGTGGTGTCGGCACAGCAAGATCGGCCGAACTCCACGATGCACACTGCCTGAGACGAGCGAGGTAAGACCTTGGTCATGCTGATGTACAAAGGGTCAAATCAGCGATCACAGGGGCGCCGACCTGATGTTGCCCTCCATGCTGCTCCCCCACGACCCGCCCCTCTATCGCCCCGGCTATTCCGCTCTAAAAAAAGCGCTGCCCAAATTTCATGATAGCCTTCGGTGTTCGCTGAAGGCCGCCGTGATGGCGCGCAGGGTCTCACGCGTTCTGGCGTCGGTCAGGGATGAGTGCAGGATAATCGATAAGGACGGGATTTCAGGCAACCCGAACTTGTGACTCACCTCAACCATGTCAGGGGTTGCCAATCGTCGCGGAAAAGCGGCCGCCGCTAGGCCTGCGAATAGAGCCGCCGTCACTGCGGGGGTGGTGCCAACGCACACCTCTGTCCACGGGATTTGCACACCATCCAGCAGCCGCATCGCCACCTCTCGCACATTACAGCACGGCGGATGGCTGGCCAGGCGCAGCGACTCACCGACACGGTGCTCGAAATCCGCCGATGCGAACCAGCCGAAATGCTCAGGCCCGAGAACCTCTCCGTCTCGTCGGTCGTCGTCGCTGCGCACAATGACCGCGTCCAGCCCCCCTCTTCATAGGCGTCCAACAAGGCGCGGGAGATATCGACCAGCACCTCGATCGTCAGACAGGGATCCAAGCTTCTCAGCTTCGCTAGAAGGGTCGGAACCTCAGCCCCCCATATGTCTGTCGTCTCTTATGCTCGGGCTTGAGATCATCAGCATCCCATCCATCCAGCCGACGCTGGAAAGCGTTCCGCCAGCCGATTTTAGGCAACTGCAATGGATCATGAACGCCTACACCATCGCCATGTGCGCTACGCTGTGCTGACGGCGATGGGCGCTCTGGGGGATCGGACCGCAAGCGCGCCTTCATGTCCGGCGTCGCAGTCTTCGGCATCGCCACACTGATCTGCGGCCTGGCGACCCAGCGCGCCGCTTCTGATTGCCGCAAGCTTCCTTCAGGGACTTAGCGCTGCCGCCATGCTCGCATGTCAGGTGGCTATCCTGTCGCACCAATTTCGTGATGGCGCGGAGCTCGGCAGAGCCTTCAGCTGGTGGGGCGTCATCTTCGGTATCGGTCTAGGCTTCGGTCCGATCGTCGGCGGGGCGATCATCACCCTGGCCAGTTGGAACTGGGTGTTTCTGATACACGTGGTGCTCGCGGCGGCCACGTTGATCCTAGCCCAGAAAGGCGTCGAGGAATCCTCAGGTCCCCACGCCACGAAGATCGATCTTGCGGGCATGATCACACTATCCATCACAGTGATCGGCAGCGTGTATCTGCTGTCCCAGGGGCAAGAGCTGGGCCTGACCAGCCCAGCCGCCCTGACGATTCTGGCAGTCAGCACATTGACCCTGATCCTGTTCATCATCGTGGAGACGCACGCAAAGCGGCCGATGTTTGATTTCAGCGCCTTGCGCATCCGCAAGCTGTCCGGCGCCCTGCTGGGATCCAGCGGGATGAACTTCAGCTTCCGGCCCTTCGTAGTCTACCTTGCCGCTCTATCTGCACGCCGGCCTCGGCTATGACGCTATAGCAACAGGGCTGGCTGTACTGGCCTATACAGTGCCGACCATCGTGGCCCCTCCGATGGCGGAACGGTTGCTGCTGGGTCGCGGCCCGGGCCTAGTCATTCCGCTTGGCCTATTCACCATTGGCGCAGGTTTCGCCGTTCTGCACCTCGCCATCGCCAGTGGTCAGGCGAACTGGATGACCCTGCTCCCTGGCTGCATCATCGCGGGAGCCGGTCTAGGACGGACCAACACCACCGTCACGAACACCACGACTGCAGCGGTTCCGCCGGAACGAGCCGGCATGGCTTCAGGCATGGACATGAGCGCACGGTTCATCTCCCTGTCCGTGAACATCGCCTTGATGGGCCTGATCCTCTTGAGCGGCGTTCATACCCACCTCAGCCAGGCCCCGCCGCCAGCTTCGACGGCGAACACACTCAAGACATTGGCTGACACCGTTTCGGCAGGCAATCTCGCCGTCGCTGAAACAAGTGGCTTGTCCGCCACCACAGCCCGCGACGCACTGAAACACGGCGTCGCCTAGGTCACGCTTTACGGCGCCGCCTCAGCATGGGGGGCTGTCGTTGCTCAGCTTCCTGACGTTCGGCGGCCGAAAAGCAGTACAGGCCTGAACTCTTCCAACCTGCCCTTGGTTGGGATGCGAACCAAGGGCAGCTCTGAAACTCAGGACTGATACAATCTGTTCTGATGACCATCAGAAAGATACTACACACAGAGGCTCAGCAGACTGTTGATCGGCGTCCACGGCTGCAGCTCAAATCGGATTGCACCGCTCGGCCACCGGCCCGTATGCCGACATGAGGCATGACAAATATGCTCGACCATCGGCAACGTCTCTAGAACCTGATGATCCTGTC
>NZ_JABAZW010000146.1 GCF_018608325.1 Brevundimonas sp.
GGCCTGCAGCGCATCAAGAATGGCGTCGGCGGCGGCGTCCATGTCCATGAAGCTGGACGGATCGGGAAACAGTGCCCGCAAGGTCGGGTTCAGGAAATCTGCGCCCTGATCAGTGCGTACCCCACGTGAGGCCAGGGCGCGGGCCAGCGGTTCTTCCAGCCCCAGGCCCTGCATGTGGGCGCGGGTCGTCGCGGCGTCGGCCGGTCTCTGTCGCCAGGCGCGGCCCGACAGGGAGCGCGAGACGCCCAGAAATGCATTCAGGGTTTGAGAGCCGGTATCGTCCGCCATCAGCATATCATCGCGGGATTCTACGCCCCCGGCGATATTTTAAGGGTTCGGACGGCGGTCGATGGGCGGCGGCGCCTTGGCCCGGTCGCGCAGGGATTGGGCCAGGGCCTCGATGTCTTCAGCGGTCTGGGCCGAATCAGGCGAGGTCGGCACGGCTCCGACCTGGGCGCGCGTACAGGCGGCCAGGGCTTCGGCGTCGTCCAGCGTCCAATCGATCCGCGACACTTCGCCGCCAAGGGCCGATCCCTTGCCTTCCATAGCGCGCACATTGGCTGCGATTTGCGTCGGTGGCGGCAGATCCTGAGGCGCATTCGGGAAGTCGGTCCAGCGCGGATAGTGCCGGTTGGCGTCCACCAGCGCCGCAATGCGCGGCGCCAGAGGGCCGTTCGGGTCCGTTTTCGCGCTGAAGGCCGCGCCACAGCCGCTCAAGGTCAGCCCGCCGCCCAAAACGGTCAGGACGACAAGGTGAAGCTTGGTCTTTTTGCAAAACAGCGCGTTCATGTCAGGACGGGTCTTATGCCATCATCGCCTTGGGCGGAAGGGCGACGACCTTGAACCGCTGACAGGAAACGCGAAGGGCATCCATGGCCAAGTCCCCGCAGACGCCGACTGAACCCGCGGCACGTGCCCCCAGAAAGGCGGGACGGCCCACATCGGCCAAGCCCCGCCCGCCCAAAGCGCCAAAGCCCGCGCCGGTCGAAGAACCGGTCGCCGCTGCGTCAGAGCCAGAGCCAGCCCCCGAGCAGACCGTCGCCGCCTTCCCCGGCGCGGAACAGGCGCAGCTGATTGAAACCCTGTCGATGAATCTGGCCAAGGCGGCGATGATGGCCCAGAGCGCCATCGCCGAGGCCGCGCTCAGTCAGGCCGACCGCCCCGCTGCCCTGTCTGCTGATCCCTTCAACGTCGCCCCGGCCATGAGTTCCGTCATGACCAGTCTGGCGGCCCGGCCCGAAAAACTGTTCCACGCCCAGGCTGATCTGTTCGGTCGATATATGGAACTGTGGGCCTCCACCGCGCGTCAGGCGGGCGGCGAAGCGCCGACGCCAGCCCCTGCCGACAAACGCTTCAAGGACCCCGCATGGTCCGAGAACCCGATGTTCGACATGATGCGCCGGTCGTATCTGCTGACCTCCGACTGGATGAACAGCCTGATCGCGGGCGTGGAGGACATTGACCCTACGCTGAAGCGCCGCGCCCAGTTCTTCACCAGACTGCTGACCGACGCCTTTTCTCCATCCAACTTCCTGGCCTCCAACCCCGTCGCGCTGAAGGCGCTGGCGGAAACCAGCGGCGAATCCCTGGTGAAGGGAATGCAGAACTTCGCCGCCGATCTTGAACGCGGTGGCGGCTCGCTACGGATCAGTCAGGCGGACTATGGCAAGTTTGTCGTGGGCGAGAATGTCGCCACGGCGCCGGGCCAGGTCGTCTGGCGCGATGAGCTGTTTGAGTTGATTCAATATGCGCCTGAGGGCGAAACCCAGCACACGATCCCGCTGCTGATCTTCCCGCCGTGGATCAACAAATTCTACATCATGGACCTGCAGCCGGGTAACTCGCTGATCCGCTGGCTGTCGGCGCAGGGCTTCACGGTCTTCGTCTGTTCGTGGGTCAACCCTGATCTGGACAAGGCCGGGTTCGGCTTTGACGACTATCTGCAAAAAGGCATCTACCGCGCCGTCGAAAAGACGCTGGAGCAGGCAGGTACGGAACAGTTGAACGCCGTCGGCTACTGCATCGGCGGCACCCTGTTGGGCGCGGCGCTGGCGCATATGGCGGCCAAGGGCGACAAGCGCGTCGCCGCCGCCACCTTCTTCGCCGCCCAGCATGACTTTAAGGAGGCGGGCGATCTGCTGCTGTTCACCGACGAGCACTGGCTGAACGAGATCGAGCGCCAGATGGACGCGGCAGGCGGCGTCCTGCCCGGCGCCGTCATGGCCGAGACCTTCAACGCCCTGCGGTCCAACGACCTGATCTGGTCCTTCTTCATCAGCAACTATCTGCTGGGCAAGGATCCGCCCGCGTTCGACCTGCTGTTCTGGAACGCGGACCAAACGCGAATGCCAAAGGCGCTGCACATGGCCTATCTGCGCCAAATGTACGGGGCCAACGCCTTGGCCCAAGGCGCCTTCCAGATCGGCGGGCTGACGGCGGACCTGTCGCAGGTGTCGATCCCGCTCTATTTCCAGGCCAGCCGCGAAGACCATATCGCGCCGATGAACTCGGTCTATCGCTCGGCCCGGCTGTTCGGCGGCAAGGACGTGACCTTCACCCTAGCGGGATCGGGCCATATCGCGGGCGTCATCAACGCCCCTGTGGCCAGGAAATACCAACACTGGATCAACGACCAACTGCCGGAAACTCTGGCGGAATGGCAGGCGGGCGCCGTAGAGCATCCGGGCAGTTGGTGGGAACACTGGGCCGATTGGCTGCATGAACGCTCTGGTCCGCAGATCCCGGCTCGCGATCCCGCCAAGGGACCGCTGAAGCCCATCGAGGCGGCGCCGGGGAGCTATGTGAAAGTGAAGTCTTGAACCGTCTCGAACCGAACACCCTGCTGGCGATCAGCACTGCCGTCGCCCTCGCCCTTCTGATCATGACCGCCAGCGTCTTCGGCGTGCCGGGCGCCGCGCTGAAATACGTCATCATTGCCGTGATCTGTTCGGTTCTGTTCGTGTCTCTGAACGGCTGGATGGCCAAGCTGATGAAACGCCCTGTCCCGCAGCCGATGATCCTGGCGGACGCACCGTCGACGGCGGCCTGGGCCAGCCTGTTTCCGCTGCTGGTCATCATCGCCGCTGCGATCCCGGTCTTCTTCTCCGGTCACGACTACGGCCTGCTGATCCTGTTCGCCTCGATCTGGTTTGCCGTGACGGTCGATTCCGCCATCCGCGCCAACCGCCGCAGCTAGGCAGCCACGAACTTCAGCGCCACGCCGTTGTTGCAGTAGCGCAGGCCTGTCGGTCGGGGGCCGTCATCAAAGACGTGCCCCTGATGGCCCAGACAGCGTGCGCAGTGATATTCGGTGCGCGGAATGCCGATGGCCAGATCGCCCTGCCGCCCTATGTTGGCGGCGATCACGTCATAGAAGCTGGGCCAGCCGGTGTGGGAATCGAACTTCCACACCGAGCGGAACAACGGCAGATCGCAGCCCTTGCAGACGAATGTCCCGGCCCGATGCTCGTCATTCAGCGAACTGGTGAAGGGCGTCTCCGTTCCCTGATGCCGCATCACCCGCCACGAGGCGTCGCCCAACCGCCGTCGCCAATCCGCATCCGACACGCGACGATAGGGAGAGGTCGCGTAATCCCCCTGCCCCGCCTCCGAGTTTTCGGGAGCGCAGGATGCAAGGGCGAGCGCGCCGGCGCCCATCAGTAAGCCCCGGCGATGCGGAAACAGGGACTGGGTCATGGCTTCCATACGGCGGAAGCCATGAATTGGTTTCAGGCCGCCCGATCACATGATCAGATCAGGCCGGTCGCCTCATCCAGCCCCAGCATGATATTCAGGTTCTGCACCGCAGCGCCCGACGCCCCCTTGCCCAGATTATCCAGCAAGGCCACCAGCCGCGCCTGCTCACCGTCACGTGCGCCAAAGACGTGCAGCCTCAGGCGGTTGGTGCCGTTCAGGCCTTCCGGTTCGATCCCGGTCAGGGCTTCCGTCTCGTCCAGATCAACGACCTCGACGAACTGCTGGCCCTCATAGGCTTCGACAAGGGCGCCGTGGATGCGTTCGACCGACGGGGTTTCGGGCAGGGCGCCCAGATGCAGCGGAACCTCGACGAGCATGCCCTGACGATAGTTGCCGACTGCAGGCGCAAACAGCACATCATGGCTCAGGCCGGTGTGTTTGGTCATCTCCGGCACGTGCTTGTGCTTCAGCGACAAGCCATAGGCGCGATAGGGCGTCGCCGCGCCAGGGGCCTCGAACTCGGCGATCATGGCCTTGCCGCCGCCGGAATAGCCCGACACCGCATTGACCGTGACCGGATAATTAGCAGGCAGCAGCCCCGCCTTCACCAGCGGACGCACCAGGCCGATGAAGCCGGTCGGATAGCAGCCGGGGTTCGATACGAACTGCGAGCGCGCAATCAGCTCACGCTGGCCCGCGTCCATTTCGGGGAAGCCATAGGCCCAGCCCGGCGCGACCCGATAGGCGGTCGAGGCGTCGATCACCTTGACCGACGGGTTTTCGACCATAGCCACAGCCTCGCGCGCCGCATCGTCCGGCAGGCACAGGATCACCGCGTCGGCGTTGTTCAAGGCCTCACGCCGCGCATCCACATCACGGCGTCGGTCGCCCAGCAACAGCAGTTCCAGATCCGGGCGAGCTTCCAGCCGCTCGCGGATTTCCAGGCCTGTCGTTCCGGCTTCGCCGTCGATGAAGATGGTATGGGTCATCAGAAACTCCTCGCCGCCTGTCATAGGCCGGAAGTGAGCAAGAAAAAGGGCGCTCCGGGTCTCCCCGAAGCGCCCCAAATCCAAACCGCGTGAACGCGATTAGCGCTTCGAGAACTGGAAGCTGCGGCGTGCCTTGGCGCGGCCGTACTTCTTACGCTCGACGACGCGGCTGTCGCGGGTCAGGAAGCCGTGGGGCTTCAGAACCTTGCGCAGTTCCGGTTCGAAGTGCGTCAGGGCGTGCGACAGGCCGTGGCGGATAGCGCCTGCCTGGCCCGACAGGCCCGAACCTTCAACGGTGCAGATCACGTCGTATTGCGTGGCGCGGTCCGAAACGGTCAGCGGTTGAGCGATCATCATGCGCAGCACGGGACGAGCGAAATATTGCTCCTGGTCCTTGCCGTTGACGGTGATCTTGCCGGTGCCGGGCTTAACCCAGACGCGGGCGATGGCGTTCTTACGCTTGCCGGTCGAATAGGCGCGGCCCTGTGCGTCCAGCTTCTGGACGTAAACGGGGGCGTCGTTCTCAACCGAAGAGCTCAGGCCCTTCAGGGCGTCGAAGCCGGTGGCGGTGTCTTGCGTCGCGTCAGTCATGCTCAGGCGCTCCGGGTGTTCTTGGCGGACGCCGACGCAAAGTCGATCGTTTCCGGTTGCTGGGCTTCATGCTCGTGGGCGGCGCCGGCGAACAGACGCAGGTGCGTCAGTTGCTTGCGGGCCAGCGGGCTTTCCTTGGGCAGCATGCGCTCAACAGCCTTCTCGAGCACGCGCTCAGGGAAGCGGCCGTTCAGGACCTTCTCAGGGGTCGTCGACTTGACGCCGCCCGGGTGACCGGTGTGACGATAGTAGACCTTGTCGGTGTTCTTCTTGCCGGTGAACACCACCTTGTCGACGTTGGTGACGACGACGTAGTCGCCGCAGTCAACGTGCGGGGTGTAGTCGCCGCGGTGCTTGCCGCGCAGACGGTTGGCGATGAAGGTCGCGAGACGGCCCACCACGACGCCTTCGGCATCGATATGGATCCATTTCTTCTCGACCTCGGCCGGCTTCAACGAAGCCGTAGTGCTCTTCAGCATGAGGGGGTTCCTGGAGACGAAAATCGGGTCCGGCCCCCGAAGGAACCGAATGAAGGCGCGCTGATACAGGAGGTGTTCCAGCGCGTCAACGCCGACTTGAACGCCAACTTCGATCTACACCATTGAAAATGTACGATATTTTCAATGCGGTATTAAAATACCCGGCATTTGCGCGCCTAATCGAACGTTCAGACGCTTAAAGGCGCGGCCCGGACATGAAGATGCGGGCCTGTGCGCGCAGCACCAGCCACAGGTTTGCCGTCGCCACGCCAAGCACCACAGCGGCGCCGCCCTGATGCAGCACGCCCAGCCAGACCGGCACCGCGTTCATCAGTGTGGCGATGCCCAGTACGGCCTGCAGCCAGATCACGCCCGCCAGCGTAAACGCCGCCAGCCCCATCCCCTCGGCGACGCGCCAGCGCCAGGCCTGGAAGGCGTAGATGGTCGCCACGATCAGCAGGACATAGGCCACAATGCGGTGATTGAACTGGGTCAGCGCCTGATCATGCAGGAAGGCGCCCGCGCCCATGTTCCAGTCTGCAGGCGGCAGGACCGCGCCATTCATCAGCGGCCAGTCCGTATAGACCAGACCGGCATGCCCACCCGCGACCAAGGCGCCCAGCAGGCATTGCACGAAGACCAGACCCAGAAGGATCGCAGCCCCCCTCGCCCATCCGGCGGGCGGACGACCGTGATCCTCGCCGTTCCAGGCCTCAAGACCGGTCCAGATCAGTGCGGCGAACAGGACAAAGGCCAGACCCAGGTGCGTCGCCAGACGTTCCGGCGCGACGCTGACCCGTTCCGACAGGCCGCTGGACACCATCCACCAGCCGATCAGACCCTGCAGTCCGCCGAGTCCCAACAGAAGGACGCAGCGCCAGATCAGGCGATCCGGCATGGCCCAGCGGCGAAACACGGACCGCTGCGGGAACAGGCGGCACAGCAGGAAGAAGGCTAGCGGCAGGGCGAAGACGACGCCGATAAGGCGCCCGATCAGTCGGTGCAGCCACTCCCACCAGAAGATGCCCTGAAACTCGCCCAGGCTCATGCCCGCATTGATCTGGGCGTACTGGGGGATCTGTTTGTATTTCTCGAAGGCGTCGGCCCACTGGGCGTCGGTGATCGGCGGGATCGCGCCCATGATGGGCTTCCACTCCGTGATCGACAGGCCAGAGCCGGTCAGCCGGGTGATGCCGCCGATGACCACCATCAGAAAGACGATGGCCGCACTCGCAAACAGCCAGATAGCGATGGCCTGATTACGATCTGTATTTCCGAAACGGTTCATTCGACGCCCGACACTGACCCGGATATGCTGTCGCGCTTGACCGTGACCAAATCGCGACCGTGGCGGTATGCCCGCCCCGGCCGCAGAGCGCGAGTCGGAATAGACAAACGGCGTCGTTCGGACACGGCGGCGATAAGGAGATCAGGGTGCAATACGCCGAAATCGTCGCCGCCCTTCTGGGCGGATTAGCGCTGGCCTGGATCGCGGATCTGGCGACTGGCCGCCGCGGCCTGGGCGCCACCGTGCTGGTGTCTGGCGTGGGACTGGTCTGCGGCTGGTTCCTGGCGGTTCGCGTCTTTGCAATCAGCACGATGGAAAGCTGGGTCTGGGTGCCCTGCTCGCTGTTCGGCGCAGCCTTCTGCCTGGTCGCCTTCTTCCTGTTCCGGAGCAAGCGCTGATGCCGCCGCGCGCGCGTCGATTCGTCGCCGCCATCGGGGTGCTGGCTTTTCTGGCGTTCTGGGTGTGGGGGCTGATCGCCCTGCGCGGGATGCTGCCCCCGTCGCAATGGATCGATTTCCTATTCTTCGGCATCGGCGGCACCGCCTGGGGCCTGCCTCTGATCCCGCTGCTGAAATGGGCCGAGCGGGGCTGACCTAAACCCAGATACGGCGATGGGGCCGTCCGTTAGGACGACCCCACCATCATCATTCTATTTTTCAAGAATGGTCGGAGCGACAGGATTCGAACCTGCGACCCCTTGACCCCCAGTCAAGTGCGCTACCAGGCTGCGCCACGCTCCGAAGGCGCTCCCTATAGACAAGGGTTTCGTCAGCCGCAAACCCTAAAAGCAGGTTTTCCACCTAGGTTGAAAGAACGGCGTCCAATCGACGTTTGGCATGCTCCAAATCTTCAAGCACAGCTTGAAGGCGCGGCGTTTCAAGCGGTTTGAAATAGTTTCGTTCTGTGGCGGCATCCGACGGCGTTTCGTCGATCAGATCGGCTGCATCGGCGCCCAGAAGCTTTTGAAGCCCCTGATCTTTGTGCAAACGCTGCACGCCGCGAATCGTCAGACCCTCGTCATGCAGCAGGCGTTTGACCGCCTTCAGCACTGCAATGTCCTGCGAACGATAGAATCGCCGGCCGCCCGCGCGTTTCAGCGGGACGACGAATGTGAACTTGGTTTCCCAGAAGCGCAGCACGTGCTGCGGCGTTCCGACCTCATCGGCCGCCTCGGAGATGGTCCGAAAGGCGTCGGCGCTTTTGGCCACTCTAGTCCTCGACGACGGCGTCGTGGACCCGGCTCTTCATGATCTGTGAAGCGCGGAAGCTGATGACGCGGCGCGGGCTGATGGCCGCAGGTTCGCCGGTCTTGGGGTTACGTCCCATGCGGGCGCGCTTTTCGCGAACCTGAAAGACGCCAAAACCCGAAAGCTTCACCGTATCGCCGTGTTCCAAAGATTCGACGATCAGCTCCAGAGTTCGCTCGACAAGCTGCGAGCATTCCTGGCGCGAAAGTCCCACCTCATCATGAACCGCTTCGCACAAATCCGCGCGGGTCAGCGTTTCCTGGCCTGTCATACTCGGCTCCCAGTCTTTCTAAGGGCCACATATGTTAGGCAAAATCGCTGGAAATCAATGGCCCTCGGACGACTTACAGTCGAAGAGCGCAGGCGCCCCAGGTCAGACCGCCGCCCATGGCCTCCAAGAGCACCAGATCGCCCTTCTTGATACGCCCATCCTGTATGGCCGCATCCAGAGCGAGCGGGATCGAGGCAGCCGAGGTGTTGGCGTGCATGGCGACCGTGGAGATCACCTTTTCCTCGTCCAGACCCAGACGGTCGCCGACGCCCTTGATGATGCGCTGGTTGGCCTGGTGGGGCACGAACCAGTCCACATCCGACACCTGGATGTCGGACGCAGCGCAGGCCGCGGTGATGGCTTCAGAGATATTGACTACGGCGTGACGGAAGACTTGGTTGCCTGCCATCCGCAGATGACCGACCGTGCCGGTCGAGCCGGGGCCGCCGTCGACGTACAGCAGGTCCGTCTT
This sequence comes from Brevundimonas sp., assembly GCF_018608325.1. Classification (GTDB taxonomy): domain Bacteria; phylum Pseudomonadota; class Alphaproteobacteria; order Caulobacterales; family Caulobacteraceae; genus Brevundimonas. The sequence continues at coordinate 9,034 of NZ_JABAZW010000146.1, forward strand.
GGTCCCGTCAGCGCGCAGGGCGAAGCCGAGCATGCCCTGATCGTCCGCCGTCCCCTGCCCTTCGCGCGGCTCCAGCACCACGGCGCCCGCGCCGTCGCCGAACAGCACGCAGGTGGTGCGGTCTTCCCAGTCCATCAGACGGGTCATTTCTTCGGCCCCGATGACCAGGGCGCATTTCGACAGGCCGCGCGCGACGAAACCGTCAGCAACGCTGAGCGCATAGACAAAGCCTGAGCAGACCGCCTGAACGTCAAAGGCGATGCCGACGCCCGCGCCCAGCTTGCGCTGCACGATGGCGGCGACGGCGGGGAAGGTCTCCACGTGGGGCTGCTGCGGGTCGGAGGGGTGCCTCTGGGGCTTCACGAGGGGCATGGCCATGCCCGTGGGCATGGTCCACGTCATGGTGTCCACGAAGAGCGTGACGCCCGCTGGGACGCGCTCCAGGAAGGTGACGCTCCACTTGGAGGCGGGCGTGACGTCCCGGGCGACGCGCTCCCACCCAAAGTTGGGCTCGTTGTCGTGCTCGTCGCCGGCACTGGGCGTGTAGAGCATGTTGGCGCGCTTCTTCAGGGACGCGGGCGACATGTAGAGCCGGTAGGTGGGGGAGCCCACAGCCGTGTTGCCTGGGTAGTAGCCCTCTGGGAAGCCCGGGTCGTCCTCGCCGCCGGTGATGAAGGACTCGGGGTAGGCGACGTGCATGTCAAGGCCGTGCCTGGCGCCAAACACGCAGGTGGTGTGCTTGCCGTCGGGGGAAAAGGCGGGCGCCGGGCGCCATTCCGAGGACCCCACGGAGTTCACGTCGTACTTTGTGGCGGCTGCGACGGTGCCCTGCGTCACTGTCCACTCCTGGAA
>NZ_JABAZW010000170.1:0-16855 GCF_018608325.1 Brevundimonas sp.
GCGCTGGGCCGTGGCGCTGGCCGTGGGCGTCAGACGCGTCAGGGCTTCCTGAGCGCCCGCGTCGCCTGCGCGTCCCGCGATCGTGTACCATTTCAAGGCTTCGGTCGTGTTGCGGGCGATACCGTCAGCGCCGTTCTCGTACAGGCGGGCGACGTTGAACTGGCTGTCGACCAGTCCGTGTTCCGCCGCGCGCTGCAGCCAGATCAGGGCTTCCGGGCGGTTCTTCACCCCGCCGACGCCGTCATAAAGCTGCATGGCGTAAAAATGCATGCCCTTGGCGTCGCCGCCTTCAGCCGCGCGACGCGCCCATTGGCGGCTCTCGGCCAGATTGACGCCGACACCGTTTTCGCCGGACTGATAAAGCGCCGCCAGATGCGCCTGGGCCGGACCATAGTTCTGGTTGGCCGCACGCTTCATCATATCAACGCCTGCCGCGTCGCCCGCATTCAGTTGCTGAACGGCCTTGGCGTAGTCGTCGGCGCCCGTATTCGCAGCAGCCGTCAGACGCGCGTCGCCGGGCGTCATGGCCAGGGCGGCGATGGGCGCAACCGCATCGCTGTCAGCCTTGGCGCCGAAGTCCGGCATGGCGAAATCAGGCAGGCCTGCGCCTCCGGTCAGGGCGCTGTAGCCAAACATGCCGCCGCCCGTCAGAGCGACAGCGGTGACCGACGCCAGCAGGGTCTTGCGGACGGTCGAGCCTTCGCGGGCCGCCTGTTTGTCCAGACGTTCCTGCAGCTTGGATTTTCCACCGCGCGGCTTGAGGCCGAAGCCCTGGCGCGCAGCCGGTTCGTCGGCTGAGGCGGCCATGGCGGCGCGCGCCGCGTCGATGGCGCCGCGCGTGCTGGCGCCGCGCCCAGCAGCCGCCGCCGCGCTCATGCTGGCCTGAAGCTGGCGCTGATCGACGAAGTCGGTTTCGCCGTCAAAATCAACATCGCCGGCATCGAACCCGTCGAAGTCGTCACGGGTTGGCCGCGAGGCGCGAGGCGCCTCCGCCGGGCTGGAAATCGCCTCCAGCACATCATCGACATCGGCGCCGCCGAAACCGCCGAACGGCTGGATGACGCGCTCGGGATCAAAGGCCGGGGCAGACGCCGGGCCGCGGACCTGCAGTTCGAGCTCGTCTTCAAGATCGCGCGACGCCTCGAACCGAGGCGTGACAATGTCGGAAGCGGCGCCGGGGAAGGGTTCCGCAACCGCAGCCTCCGGCGTCACCGGATCGGCCGACCAGTCGTCCGCTTCAAAGGAGTCTTCAGGGAAGGCGGCGGCGCGCCAGTCGGCGGCGGGTGACACTGACCGCACAGGTTCAGGCGCCATGCGTTCCGCAACCACGCGCGGCGTCTCGGCGACGAACAGCGAATCCAGGCTGTCCATGGTCCGTTCGGGCGCGGGGACGGCGGCGCGGGCCTCGATGGTGTCGCGCGCTTCCGCCAGGAGGCGCGCCGTGCGCTCCTCGCTCTGACGCATGCGCTCGGCCAGTTCGCCCGAGGCGCGGTCGTAGCGTTGCTCGATCTTCTCCGAGCTTTCGACCAGGCGGCGGCCGATGTCTTCCAGCGCCTGCTGCGAGCGGCGCTCGGACTGGGCGATCCGGTCGCTGAGACGATCTGAAATCCGGGTGATCTCGCCGCCCAGTTTCTCCAGCGCCAGGGCGTTGCGGTCGTCCGCCGCCGTCAGGCGCTGGTCGACGCGTTCGACGTGGCGGGCGAAATTCTCTTCGACACGGGCCGTCACCGCGCGGGTCACGGCGTCGGCGCGCGCAGCCTCTCCGACCTCTACGCCCTGCACGCGGGCGTTCAGGTTCTGGGCGATGCGCAGAACCTCGCGGCCCATGGCCTCGATGCCATGCGCGCCCTTTTCCTCCGACAGCTTCAACTGGTCGCCGAAGGTTTGAACCGTGCGCTCGATCCGGTCGATCCGCGCGCCGGTCTCGGCGACGTCCAGCCGCTGCATCATTTCAGAGCGGTTGGCGTCGATCTGGCGCGACAGGCTTTCAGCCAGTTTCTCAAAGCGGGCGGCGTCGCGCGCGCCTTCAGGTTCGATCCGCCCTTCGGCGGCGCGCATGCGCTGGTCCAGCTCGGCGAACGAGCGCTCCAGCGTCTTCAGGGCTTCGGTCGTGCGGCTCTGCGCCTGATCCAGACGCGCGCCGACCTGGGCCAGCATGTCCGTGCCGACGCCGGGACCAGCGGCCTTCTCGACCGCCTCCATCCGCTGACGCAGATCGACCGCGCTGGCGCGCTGGCGTTCTTCGATGTCGTAGAGGCGTCCGGTCAGAGACCCGAGCGCGGCTTCGACCTTGTTGAAATTTTCCTGCGTGCCCGGTCCGGTGTCACGTTCGAACGCGCGCAGGCGGCGATGCCCCTCGCGCAGTTCCTCGGCCATGTCGTCCAGGCGACGGGTGTAGGTCTTGCCTTCTTCGTCCTGTCCGTCGAGACGGCGCACCAGACCCGATACAGCCTGATCGACGCCCTGGATGGCCAGCGTGGAACGGCGCTCGGCCGCCTCCAGACGGGCGGCGATGACGTCGATGGAGGCGCTGATGCGGTGCAGGCTGTCTTCATTGCCTGTGTCATAGGCGTCGTCGAGGCGACGTGAGCGTCCCCGGCGTTCATAGGTTTCGGCCATGTGCGGACGACGCGCCAACGGCACCACGCCGTCGTCTTCATCTTCCATGATCATGGAGTTCAGCCACTCGCCCAGGGTCATCCCGGAACGCCGCGCAAGGTCTTTTGCGACCTCCCGCGCCTTGGGGTCGATGCCCTTAACGCTCCAAGGCGCTGCTGCGCTCACTGATTCGACTCCCGGCCCATGTTCGGAGGCTATACTCTCCATATCAGGGGTGTAAACTCATGGTTAACCGCAATATCTAGCAACGGTCGCTCAATCCTGTGGACAGCACGACAGGCGCCTGATGCTTCTGGCTCCAGTATGGTTAACGCATTATGAAGCTTAACCATTCAGCAAGGGTTTGACTTGCCAAGACGACGACCTTTCGCCACCTGCGCACGATGACCCTGACAACCACCCTCATTCTTCTGAGCGCCGCCGTCGCCGTCATGGTTTTCTGCGGCTGGCGCGGCGCCCGTGCGCCCGATCCCTTCAAGGGACCGCGCATGATCCCGTGGCGTTTTCTGATGATCGGGGCGGCGGCGGTGGCCATGCTGCTGCTGATCCATCTGGCGACCCTGTTCGGCGCAGCCCGCGCGCCTTGGGTCTGAGGAACCCCTAGCGCCGCGAACAGTTGGTCCTGCACCCCAAAAGCAGGAGACGATCATGGCCGAGACGCTGACCCCCGCCGAGGCGGAGACGGAATTCTGGAAAAGCCTGAAAGAATCCAACACCGGAATGCTGGGACTGGACAAGCCTGGCTATCACCACCAGCCGATGACCGGATTTGGCGAGCCGGAGGTCGGCGCCATCTGGTTCTTCACCCGTTCGGACACGGATTTCGCGCAGGACGTAGCCGCGGGCGGCCAGGGCGGCGGAGTGATGGGCATGTTCTGCTATCAGGCCAAGGACCAGAAGGTTCAGGCCTGTTTCCACGGCGTCCTGTCCATTGATGCGGACCGCGCCCGCATCGACAAATACTGGAACCCCGTCGTCGCCGCCTGGTATCCAGAAGGCAAGGGCGACCCCCACCTGACCCTGGTGCGCTTCGACGCCGAACACGGCCAGGTCTGGGTGTCGAACAAGGGCCTGCTGGGCTTCGGCTATGAAGTGCTGAAGGCCAACCTGACCAAGACGACGCCAGACGCCGGCGGCGTAGCGGATGTCGAACTGTAAATACAAACTGCGCCGATCTGGAAGGCCGGCGAGCAATCCTCGGCCTTTAGTCGTCAGCATCCAGAGATGCGCTCTGCCCCGGATATACGCTGACGGTTAATTCCCAAGGCTTGCAGCCTCTCAACACAACCCAGCAGGACGTGATCCTTTGTCGCCAATCGAACAATCACGTCGTCCGCGAACGGCCAAAGCCTCGCCTTGATAAGCCCCACCTCCACCAGCTGCCCCGGCTGCAACCCCCTTGAAAGCGCCAAGGCGATGCAGCTTTGTTCTCGCGCATAAGGATTACACCGCGACGCATGATTGCGTCCCCCGGCATCGGTGATCACGATCACCGGCAGCCCCTTGTAGGACGAGATGCTTACATGCCCTTCCAAGCTTGATGTCTCGTAGGAGAACTTACCTGGATCGAGCGTCGGCGCCGCCACTGAAAACAAGGCGTTCGCCCCGACCATGACGGCCAGGGCCATTATCAAAACGAACCAGCAACGCGATGCAATCGACATCGCCTTCCAGTCGTCCGCCGTCACCCCCCGAAACACCAGGCCAGCACGGCCTTCTGGGCGTGGATGCGGTTTTCGGCCTCGTCCCAGACCAGCGACTTCGGCCCGTCGATGACCGCGTCGGTGACTTCTTCGCCGCGGTGGGCGGGCAGACAATGCAGGAAGACCGCCTCGGGATTGGCCAGGGCCATCAGAGCTTCGTCGACGCTGTAAGCCTCGAACGCGGCCAGACGGGCTTCATAATCCTGATCGCCCATCGACACCCAGGTGTCGGTGACGACGACATCGGCGCCGCGCACAGCCTCACGCGGGTCGCTGGTCAGGGTGACGGAGGCGCCGCCCTTTTCCAGATCGCGCAGATCGGGGTGGTATTCCGCCGGGCAGGCGACGTTCAGATGGAAGCCGAACTTGGGCGCCGCATGCATGAAGCTGTGGCAGACATTGTTGCCGTCGCCGACCCAGGCGATGGTCTTGCCTGCGACCGGGCCGAGATGCTCCTCGATCGTCTGCAGGTCCGCCAGAATCTGGCAGGGGTGCGAACGGTCCGTCAGGCCATTGACCACCGGCACGGTCGAGACGCGGGCGAAACGCTCGACGTCTTCGTGGTTGTTGGCGCGGATCATCACCGCATCGACCATGCGCGACAGGACGCGCGCGGTGTCCTCGACCGGCTCTCCTCGACCCAGTTGCATGTCGGACGCCGTGGCGATGATCGAGGCGCCGCCCAACTGACGGATGGCGGCGTCGAAGCTGAAGCGGGTGCGGGTCGAGTTCTTCTCGAACACCATGGCCAGGACGCGTTCCTTGCCCGGCGCATCGGCGTCGGGGCGGCCCTGCGGCCAGCCTTTTCGCGCGGCCTTGCGAGCATGGGCGTCGTCCAGAATGGCGCGAAGCTCAGCGGCTTCGAGCCGGTGAATGTCCAGGAAGTGCCGAACCATCTCGATCTCCAGACCCTCTCCCGACGGGAGAGGGAGGGGCCACCGCCGACAGCGGTGGAAGGCTGAGGAAAGATCGGGACCGGTCTGACGCCGGTCCCTTTGTCCTTGAAATCAGGCCACCAGCTTTTCGCGAGCGGCCAGGCAGGCGCCTTCGAGGCGGGTGATGGCCTCGCGCGCTTCGTCCAGCGTCAGGTTCAGCGGCGGCAGAAGGCGGATGCAGTTGTCGCCGCCGCCCGCGACCAGAAGCTGCTGGCTGTCACGCGCCAGGGCCATGAACTCGCGATTGTTCGGGACCAGCTTGACCCCGATCAGAAGCCCCTTGCCGCGCACGTCGACGATCACGTCGGGGAAGCGTTCCTGAAGGCCCGCCAACTGCTGTTTCAGATAGCCCGCGATCTCGGCGACATTGGTCAGGGTCTCAGCCGAGTTGATCAGCGACAGAGCCTTCTGGCCGACCGCCATGGCCAGCGGGTTGCCGCCGAAGGTCGAGCCGTGGACGCCCGCCGTCATGCCCGACGCCGCCTTGCTCGTCGCCAGGCAGGCGCCGATGGGGAAGCCGCCGCCCAGAGCCTTGGCCACCGCCATGATGTCCGGCGCCATGTTCGCCCATTCATAGGCCCACAGCTTGCCAGTCCGCCCCATGCCGCACTGAACCTCGTCAAAGATGATCAACACGCCGTTGGCGTCGGCCATCTCGCGCATCCAGCGCAGGTCCTCGACCGGCGTCTCGCGGCAGCCGCCCTCGCCCTGGACAGGCTCAAGGATGACCGCAGCCGTGGTCGGGTTTTCAAAGGCGGCCTTCAGCGCGTCCTTGTCGCCCCACTTCAGCTGGTGAAAGCCCTGCATCGGCGGACCAAAGCCCTCGGTGTAGCTGGGGTTGGCGGCGGCGTTGATCGCGCCATAGGTCCGACCGTGGAACGAACCGTCAAAACCGTAGATGTCGATCCGCTCTGGCTGACCATTGGCCGAGTGATATTTGCGCGCCGTCTTCAGCGCGCACTCCACCGCCTCGGTGCCCGAGTTGGTGAAGAAGACCACGTCGGCGAAGCTCGACTCGCACAGGGCGTCGGCCAGAGCCTCCTGACCGGGAATGCGGAAGATGTTGGACACGTGCCACAGCTTCTCGGCCTGATCCTTGACCGCCTGGACCAGTTCGGGGTGGGCGTGACCCAGGCCGTTGGTCGAGATGCCGGCGACGCAATCGAGATACTCGGTCCCGTCTGTCGACCACAGGCGTGCGCCTCGGCCGCGTTCCACTTCCAGCGGCGCGCGATTGTAGACACCCATCAGATGGTTCGTTGACACGGGACTAAGACCTCCAAAAGCGAGACGGCCCCGCCGTAAACGACGGAGCCGATTTCATAGGGACAGGCGTTGTCGGATTAGTGACAGGCTTAGTCAACACCAGCGACAAGAAGGTCACCCGGACCGGGCACGAGACGCCCAAGCCAGGCGTTACTCGGACGCAGGCGCATCCGCTTCGGCTTCCGGCGCGACAGCGGGCTCGTCCGTCTCTTCAGGCTCAGCCTCCTCCGGCTCCACCAAGGGCGCAGGCGGACGCATCGAGACCAGCTTCTTGTCCAGGTTCAGCGCCAGATCGGCGATGAACAGGCCGAAACGGGCCACGCCGGCGCCCTTCAGCCAGGACAGCTTGTCCTCAGGGGTATGGATGCGCTGGAACACCGTGGGGACGAAGCCTTCACGCAAGCCATTGTCCTGACCGCCGTTGAAGGCCAGCCACATCTGGCGCGCGCCGACCGCATCCTGAGTTCCCAGCGACACCACCGGCAAGCCCGCCTCCGAGAAGACCCGGTCGTCGCTGGGCGGATAGATCGGGAAACCTTCACAGTCGAAGCCGCGCTCGGCGCACAGGTTGCGCAGCGTCTCCAGCACGAAATCCGACTGATCGCCGTTGTTCTCGCCGTACATGATCGTCTCGCCATAGGCGGCGACGTCGGCGTTGACCACGGCGACGATGCGGTCCTTGTCGTGATGCTCCAGGAAGGCCTTGGCGCCGAGCAGGCCCAGTTCTTCCTGGTCGGTGAAGACGAAGACGAAGCGGTGGCCGACCGGCTGGCCTTCCAGACCCATGTCCAGAATCTTGGCGGCCTCCATCATGGCCATGACCGAACCGACATTGTCGACGATGCCCTGAGACAGGCTGCCGTCCTTCAGCTTCACCGCATCATAGTGGGCGGTCAGGACGATGTCCTGGTCGCCTTCGCCTGCCGTAACAATGACGTTGGCGCCCTCCATCGGGCCGGTCGCACGATTGCCGCCCTGGAAGACCTGAACCTCGGGCGTGAAGCCCAGTGTGGTCAGAAACCCGACCAGAACCTGGGTGCGCTCGGCGTTGGTCGGCTTGATGAACTGCCGCGCGCCGGCGACGATGTCGGCGCGGTCGCTGACGCCCTCCTGAGCCCATGCAGGCGCAGCGGCGAACAGCACCGTGGCGGCGACAAGCGAACGGAACAGCATGGCGGATCTTTCCGGAAAGGCGATCCGCCAGTGGTAGCGATCTAGCTCTTCAGACGCCAGCCTGAACGGAACACCAGCCAGCAGACCGTGCCCATCGCCGCCATCAACGCCGCCGATCCGATCACCCCGACCGCCAGATTGCTCTCGGCATGGCCGATGAAGCCGTAGCGGAAGCCGTCGATCAGATAGAAGAAGGGGTTGTAGTGGCTGATCGAGCGGAACGGCTCGGGCAGATTATCGACCAGATAGAAGGTGCCGGACAGGAAGGTCATCGGCATGACGATGAAGTTCTGAACCGCCGCGAGGTGATCGAACTTCTCGCTCCACAGACCCGCCAGAACGCCGGTCATGCCCATGATGAAGCTGGCGGCCAGAGCGAACCAGATGACGGCGAAGATGTTTGCAATGCCCAGAGGCGCGAACGGCAGGACACACAGGGCCGTGACCAGACCGACCGCCAGACCGCGCGTGGCGGCGCCCAGCGTAAAGCCCAGCGTCAGCTCCAGCGGGCTGAGCGGCGGGGTCAGGAAGTCCGTCGCCGTGCCCATGATCTTGGCCTGGATCAGGCTGGACGAGGCGTTGGCGAAGGCGTTGTTCAGCATGGCCATCATGATCAGGCCGGGCGCGACAAACAGGGCGAAGGGCGTGCCGTGCAGCGGCGGCCGCGCGTTCTGAAGCGCCACCACAAACACCAGCATATAGAGCAGCGTCGTCACGACCGGAGCCGCCACCGTCTGGGCGCCCACCTTCCAGAAGCGGCGCACCTCGCGCAGGTACAGGGTCTGCACCCCGATCCAGTTGATCCCCGGATAGCGGCGCGGCTGCGGCAATCCGGCGGGACGGGTGGAGATCAGATCAGGCGTCGTCTCGGTCATGGGCCGCCAGATGCGCTTTACGCCCCCGGTTCGCAAGGGAGTGGCCGCGGGTTAGTGGCGCGAGACAAGGAAGAAGGGGCGAACGCGGCGCCCTGCCCCGCCACTCGCCACTCGCCACTCGCCACTCGAATTCATCTTAACCTTAACGATGATTCAATATCTGGTTTCTGTGGACAGGATGATTCGCACATCTTGCGTCTCTTAACGGCTGGTTTACGATTAGTTGTAGGTCAAGCCCCTCCGAGAGGAGCCAGACCCTAGATATTGAATCAATTACTCGCTGGAGGACGCCATGACCGCAGGCTGGACCGACGACCGCGTAGGCGCGCTGAAGAAGCTCTGGCTCGAAGGCCAGTCTGCGAGCCAAATCGCCAAGCAACTGGGCGGCGGGGTCACCCGCAACGCCGTGATCGGCAAGGTGCACCGTCTGGGCCTGTCGGGCCGCGCGGCGCCGTCGCAACCGGCGCGCACCGCTGCGACCACCTTCCGCACCACCCGCCCGCGCCCCGCGCCGACCGTGGCGGCCGCGCCTGCTCAACCGGCGGCGCCGCGTCGTCTGGAAGCCGTGCAGCCCAAGCCGATCCAGCCGGTCGCCCCGACGCCCGCGCCGATCCCCGACCTGCCCGGCACCGCCACGGTGATGACCCTGGGCGCACACATGTGCAAATGGCCGATCGGCGACCCGTCCACGCGTGAGTTCAGCTTCTGCGGCCGCCGCGCCTCGGAAGGCGTCTACTGCCTCGAACACGCCCGCGTCGCCTACCAGCCGCAGATCAAGCGCGGCAAGGAAAGCGGTTCGGACCTGGCCCGCAGCCTGCGTCGCTACATCTAAAGGGCGCTATCGCTCGCCGCGCGGCGGCTCGCTGCTTGAGCGTGGCGCTTTGCGCAGATCCCCCTCGTCGGCTCGCGCAAGCAAGCCGACGAGACTTCAGGGGCGGGGCTGCGGTTCATCCGGGTTGACGCAGCCCCATCCTCCTTAACTAGTTCAACACCCGCTGCGCATCGGGCGTGTCCAGCGAGAAGGCTGGGATTTCCGCCTCGAAACTGCGCCCGTCCGCGTCCGTCATAGAATAGGCGCCGACCATCGAGCCGCTGTCGGTGCTTAAGGGACAGCCCGAAGCGTAGGAATAGCTACCCCCCGCCTCGATCACCGGCTGTTCGCCGATCACGCCGGGACCGCGCACCTCTTCGACATGGCCGCGACCGTCGGTGATGGTCCATCGGCGCGCCATCAGTTGCACCGTCGATCCCGACAGGTTCACGATCTCGATCTGATAGGCCCAGACCCAGCGCCCGGCTTCGGGATCCGATTGGCCCGCCAGATAGGAGGGACGAACCCGGATCAGGATGCCGTTCGTTTCGGCGCTATAGGCAGGACCATCGTGCATGGGCTATATGCTCGCCCCGCCGAGCGCGGGCTGCAAGCGCGACTTGAAGACAAGTCGTGAAATCCGTGTGAGACAGATGGCATGAGCACTTTCCAAGCGCCCCGTCCCGGCATCCTGCCCGCCCAGTCAATCGAGACATTGATCGCCACAGGCGCGATTACCTCCGACACCCCCTTCGATATCGATCAGGTCCAACCCGCCAGTCTGGACTTGCGCTTGTCCGATCAGGCCTGGCGCGTGCGCGCCTCCTTCCTGCCCGGTAAGCGCAAGGTCGAGGAACGGATCGCCGATGTGGCTATGCACGCCATCGAGATCACCGATGCAGGCGTGGTGCTGGAAAAGGGCTGCGTCTATATCGTGCGCCTACAGGAGCGGTTGAAACTGCCCCAGGGCCTGATCGCCCGCGCCAATCCGAAAAGCTCGACCGGGCGTGTCGATGTCTTCGTGCGCCTGCTGACCGATCGCGGCGCCAGCTTCGACGACGTGGACGAGGGCTATGACGGGCCCCTCTATATGGAGGTCGCGCCCCAGACCTTCTCGATCCTGGTGCGCCCCGGCACGCGTCTGAACCAGCTGCGGCTGAAGGCGGGCGATCCGCCCAAACTGGAGACCCGTTCGGTCGGCGTCGATCTGCAGGGCGGCGACATCGTCGGCTTCCGTGGGCGTCGCCATGCAGGCGTGGTCGATCTGGACCACATCGCCGGTCATGATCCGCGCGACTTCTGGGAGCCGCTAAGCCTGCGCCGCGGCGAGCTGCTGCTCGATCCGGGCGAGTTCTATATCCTGGCCTCGTCGGACGATGTGGAGATCCCCGTCGATCAGGCCGCCGAAATGACCCCGATCGACCCGTCGGTCGGCGAGTTCCGCGTCCACTACGCCGGCTTCTTCGACCCCGGCTTCGGCACGGACGAGGCGCATGGCGCAGGCTCAAAGGGGGTGCTGGAAGTCCGCACCCACGACACGCCCTTCCTCTTGGAACACGGCCAGATCGTCGCGCGTCTGGTCTATGAACCCCTGACCGAACGCCCCAGCCGCCTCTATGGCGAAAGCGGCAGCCACTATCAGAGCCAGGGCCTGAAACTGTCGAAACACTTCAAGGTCTGGTGATTTAGACGGGTGGCGAGTGGTCAGTAGCGAGTGGCGAGTTGTTCTATTTCGTCACTCGCCATTCAATACTCGCCACTCACGTCAGCTTGTCGGCCTTCCTCAGGCCGGGGAACATCGCGGCCCAGGCCCCGGTTGCGGCTAGGGCCCCGACGCCACCAAACACGGCTGCACCCACGGCGCCCAGCATCCGCACCATCAGGCCGGAATAGGCCTCGCCCAGTTCGTTGGATGCGCCGATGAACAGCATGGATACCGACGACACCCGCCCGCGCATGTGATCGGGCGTGGCCAGCTGGATCAGGGTCTGACGGATATTGACGCTGATCATGTCCGCACCGCCGCCGATCAGCAGGGCCAGGGCGCTGACCCAGACGATCTTGGACAGGCCGAAGGTCAGGGTGCACAGGCCAAACACGGCCACCGCGACGAACATCCAGCGCCCGCCGTGGCGCACGATGGGGAAGCGGCTCAGATAGATGGCCACGGCCATCGCCCCGACGCCGAACGACGCCCGCAGCAGGCCGAAACCTTGCGGCCCGACATGCAGGATGTCGCGCGCGAAGATCGGCGTCAGCAGGGCCACGCCCGCCAGCAGCACCACGACCAGATCCAGCGAAATTGCGCCCAGAACGATCTTGGTCTTCCAGACATAGGCCAGACCCTCCTTGACGGACTCGACCGGAGACAGGGGATTGGCCTGCGGTGCGGGCTTGCCGCTGGTGCGGATCAGGATGAAGGCGGCGACCGCCAAGAGGAACATCCCCAGCGACACCGCATAGGCCAGCGGCACATTCACGCCGACGATCACGCCGCCAAGGGCCGGGCCTGCGATGGCGCCGGTCTGGAAGGCGATGGACTGGGCGGCGATGGCGGGCGGCAGGGCCTTGCGTCCCACCACCATCGGCAGGAAGGCCTGACTGGCCGGGGCCAGAAACGCGCGCGCGGCGCCGAAGACAGCGGCCACCGCCAGCAGCCCCCATAACGGCGGGGAGCCGTTCAACGCCATCAGCAGGAACGAGCCCGCGCAGGCCGCCTCGACCAGAATGGAAATCCACACCGTCGTCTTGCGGTCGCGCCGGTCGGCCATGGCCCCGGCGGGCAGGGTGAATGCCAGCAGCGGCAGGAACTGACACAGGCCGACCAGACCCAGATAGAGGCTGGCCTCTGCGACCGGATGATCGCGCCGGGCAATCTCATAGACCTGCCACAACAGGGCCGAGGACTGGATCTGGATCGCCAGAACGGCAACCACCCGCCCGAACCACAGCAGGCGGAAATCGCGAATGCCCCAGGGACTGGACGGACCGTCGGGGGGACTCGGCGGAACGGGCGGGGCGGCGGGGCCGGTGTCTATGGTTTCTGTGGTCACGTTCGTCTGGGGTACTTGGGATAGGGTTGGCCGTCGCGATGGAAATAGCGATCCGCCCCGTCGGGCAGGATCATGTCGATATCGGGGTAGTCACAGGCGGTGACCGTCGGGCTGCGCGTGCCGACTTCCAGCAATACAGCCTCATGACCGGATCGGTTCTCGAGCTTGTGGCCGTTTGGAACACCCGCCTTGAACCCGGCGCAGTCGCCAGCCCGCAGGATGGTTTCGCCGTCATCCTCGACCAGCACCACCTCGCCCTCGACCACCATGACGAACTCGTCCTCGGCGGCGTGCCAGTGGCGTTGCCCTGACCAGGCGCCGTGCGGCAGACGCAGCAGATTGACGCCGAACTGGCTCAAGCCCGCCGCATCTCCGAGTTTCCAGCGCTGTCGCGGCAGACAGGGGCCGGCGAATTCGTCCGGGTAGGTCGTACCGTCGCCGCGCGGGGCCTTATCGATGTCGATCTTGGGCATGGGCCTTCTCGCCTTCGCGGGATTTCCCTAAAGCATAGCGCCATGAGCCGTGCATCAACTCCCGTAATCGATCCTGTCGAACTGACCCGCGACCTGATCCGCATTCCCTCCGTCACGCCCGCCGACGAAGGGGCGATGGATGTGCTGGAACGCCATCTGACGGCGCTGGGCTTCACCTGCCGCCGTCTGGCCTTCGAAGGGCCCAGCGGGACCGGCGTCGATGCGCGGATCGAGAACCTGTATGCGCGGCGCGGGACGGCCTCGCCCAACCTGTGTTTCGCCGGTCATACGGACGTAGTGCCGACCGGCCCGTCGGATCAGTGGACGTCGCAGCCCTTCAGCGCCGAGATCAAGGACGGCGTCCTTTACGGGCGCGGAGCTGTGGACATGAAGGGCGGGATTGCCGCCTGGGTCGCCGCCGTGTCGCAGGTGTTGGCGCAGGGTGAGCCGAAAGGCTCGCTTTCCTTCCTGATCACCGGCGACGAGGAAGGCCCGGCCCTGCATGGGACCAAGCGGGTGGTCGAGGCCCTGGCCGCAGAGGGTGAAGTCATCGACGCCTGCGTGGTTGGCGAACCGTCCTCGTCCCAGCAGCTGGGCGACATGATCAAGGTCGGTCGGCGCGGCTCGCTGAACACCTGGATCACGGTCAAGGGCAAGCAGGGTCACGTCGCCTATCCCGAGCGCGCCGCCAATCCGGCGCCGGTCGTGGCCAAGCTGATGGCGCGTTTAGACGGCCACATTCTGGATGACGGCTATCCGTCGTTCCCTCCGTCGAACCTCGAAATCACCACCATCGACATCGGCAATCCGGCGACCAACATCATCCCGGCCGAGGCCAAGGCGCGACTGAACATCCGCTTCAACCCCAGCCATACCGGCGACAGCCTGATCGAATGGCTGAACCGCGAGGCGGGCGCCGTTCAGGCCGAGACGGGGCTGCAGATCACGCTGGAGCACCTGTGCTCGGGCGAGGCCTTCCTGACCGAGCCGGGCGACTTCGTCAGCGCGGTTCAGGATGCGGTCGAGGCCGAACTGGGCCACCGCCCCGAGGCCTCCACCACCGGCGGCACATCGGACGCCCGTTTCATCCGCGCCCTCTGCCCGGTGCTGGAACTGGGTCTGGTCGGTCAGACCATGCACCAGATCGACGAACGGGTGCCGACGGCGGAACTGGAGGCCCTGACGCGCATCTATCGTCGCGTGATCGAGACCCTGTTCGAGCGGCTGGCGAAATAAATCTGCGGGCCGTGTCACAACGGCCTGCCCTGTCTCGTCATGTCTGCATCGCGCAAGCCCGCGCCCGGAGACACGACCATGACCGAACGCCTCAGCAGCCCCTACAAGATCGCGCCCCAAGCCTATCAAGCCATGCAGGGCGTAGAAAAAGCCATCAAGACCTGCGGGCTGGAGCACAGCCTGCTGGAACTGGTGAAGGTGCGCGCCTCCCAGATCAACGGATGCGCCTACTGCATCCACATGCACACGACCGATGCGCGCAAGGCGGGCGAGACGGAGATGCGCCTCTACATGCTGAGCGCCTGGCGGGAGTCCAGCCTCTATTCCGATCGTGAGCGCGCCGCCCTGACCTGGACCGACGCCCTGACCCGGATCGAACAGACCCAGGCGCCGGACGCGGACTATGATCTGGTCAAGGCCCAGTTCAGCGACGAGGAACAGGTCAATCTGACCCTGGCCATCGGCCTGATCAACAGCTGGAACCGGCTGGCGGTCGGCCTGCGTCTGGCCCACCCGGCGGATGAAGCGCGTGTCGCCGCCTGACCCGGCGACCGAACTGTTCGAGACGCACCGGCCCCGGCTGGTGCGTCTGGCCTATCGGATGCTGGGCTCTGTCGCGGAGGCCGAGGACGTGGTCCAGAACGCCTGGCTGCGCTGGCGCACGGTCGATGCGGATCAGGTGCGCGAACCCGGCGCCTGGCTGACGCGGACCACCAGCCGTCTGGCGCTGGATGTGCTGAAGTCGGTGCGGGCGCAACGCGAGATCTATTTCGGCTCCTGGCTGCCCGAACCGCTGCCTGAACCGTTGGCGGAGGTCGAGGCGGAGGCGGTTCATGACGACCTTACCCTGACGTTGATGATGGCGCTGGAGCGGTTGTCGCCGCTAGAGCGCGCGGCCTTCCTGCTTCACGATGTGTTCGGCGTCGGCTTTGACGAGGTGGCCGTGACGCTGGAGCGGGATCCGCCCGCCGTGCGCCAACTGGCCGCCCGCGCCCGCCGCCATGTGCAGCACGCCCGCCCCCGCTATGTGGTCGAACGCGAAGAAGGCGACCGCATCGCCCGCGCCTTCTTTGAGGCCAGCCGCAGCGGCGACGTCGGCGCCCTGACGCATCTGTTGTCAGAGACCGCCATCCTGCGGGCGAACGGGGGCGGCAAGGTGATCGCGTTCCGCAACCCCATCGCTGGCTGGCCCGCATCCTGCGCCTCTATGCGGGACTGAACCGCAAATATGGGACGGATTCCTTCGTCTTCCTGCGCCCCATGTGGATCGACGGCCTGCCGGGCTATGTCAGTCTGGAGCGCGGAAAGGTGCTGCAGACCACCGCCCTGAACATAGTGGACGGACGGGTCGTCGAAATCTTCATCACCCGCAACCCGGACAAGCTGGAGCGCATCGCCGCCGAACTGGGCCTGTCCCAATCCGGCGGCGTTCACTAGATCACGGGCGTTCGAGGAAACGCAGCGCCGTCAGGACGTGGGTCTTCACGCCCAGCGGCAGCACCTTCTCATTGGGTGAGAACTCGGGCGAGTGGTTGGGGGCGGACTGGGACGGATCGACGCCGTCGGGGCTGGCGCCCAGATGGTAGAAGACGCCGGGGATGACCTGCTGGAAATAGCTGAAGTCCTCGGCCACCGTGGTCGGGGGCGTCGCCGGGTTCACATTGCCCTGTCCTGCCGCCTCGGTCAGGACCGGGGCCAGCCAGGCCGACAGGCCCACGTCGTTGAAGACCAGGGCCGCGTTCTGTTTGACGCTGAACTCCGCCGTCGCGCCATAAGCTTCGGCCACATGACCGATGGCCGAGTTGGCGCGGGCCACCAGGGCGTCGCGCTGGGCTACGTCAAAGGTCCGCAGGGTGCCGGACAGGGTCGCGCTGTCGGGGATGATGTTGTAGCGCACGCCCGCATTGACTGTGGCGATGGTGAAGACGGTCGGCGTCGTGGTCGGATCAATCGTGCGGGCGGTCAGGGTGTTGACGGTGTCGACCACCTGGGCGGCGACGGCGATGACATCAACGCCGCGCCAGGGCCAGGCGCCGTGCGTCTGCTTGCCCTTCAGGCTGATGTCCACACGGTCCGACGCCGCCATGAAACCTTCTGGCCGATAGAAGACGGTGCCCGGACGGCCCGGCACGACGTGCAGGCCGAAGATGGCGTCAGGCTTGGGATTGGCCAGCGCGCCTTCCTCGATCATCAGGGCGGCGCCGCCCTTGAGTTCGCCGGGAGGGGCGCCTTCCTCGGCGGGTTGGAAGACGAAGACGATGGTTCCGCTGATCTGGTCCTTCATGCCCGCCAGCACTTCGGCGGCGCCCATCAACATGGCGATGTGCATGTCATGGCCGCAGGCGTGGGCCACCGGCACGGTCGCGCCCATATAGGTTCCGGTCGCGGTCGAGGCGAAGGGCAGGCCCGTCGCCTCCTGCACCGGCAGGGCGTCCATGTCCGCGCGAAGTGCAACCACCGGGGAGGAGCCCGACCCGATCGTCGCGACCACTCCGGGAGCCGATACCTCCTCGAACGACACCCCCATCGCCCTCAGCTCGCGCTTCACCACCGCCGACGTCTTCGTCTCCGTCCACATCAGCTCCGGCTGCAGGTGGAGCTCGCGACGCACGCGCACCACGTAGTCCGCCACGTCCTCGGAATCCGCGAGCACCTTGCGGAGATCGTTCAGGTTGGACGCGCACGTCCCGTCGCGACACGCCTCATCGGCG
>NZ_JABAZW010000170.1:16865-35857 GCF_018608325.1 Brevundimonas sp.
GGCGACGCGCCCCGGCTTGGCGCCGCGCAGTATGCCGACTACGCCCGTCTTGCCGACGCCCGTGCGGACCTCCAGCCCCAGCGCCCGCAGATGGTCGGCGACCACGCCTGCGGTGCGCGTCTCGGCAAAGCCCAGTTCAGGATGCTGGTGCAGATCGCGCCGCCATGCCGTGACCTCGGGCAGGATGCGCTGGACGGCGGCATCCACAGTGGCGACCGGCACGGTCTGCGCATGGGCGGCCCCTGCCGCCAGCGTCAATGCGAGAGTGGAGGCGGCAAGCAGACGGCGCATATGAAGATCCTGTGAAATTTCAGCCCGCCCAATGGTGTGGGCGCCGCGCCCACTTGTGCAACCATCATCGGTCGCCGATCATCATTTTATGGCCAAGCCGATCAAGAGCACCGACACCCAGTGGCGCGATGTCGTGCTGGTGTGCCGCAAATGCTCCAAGAAGCTGGACGGCGGTTTCGGCCCTGACGGCGACCTGACGCTGAAGAAGGCGCTGCGGAAATACCTGCACCTCAGCAAGGGCAAAAAGGGCCGCAAGGGCGAACTGACGGTCACCGGCGCCGATTGTTTCGACATCTGCCCCAAGGATGCAGTGGTGGCGGTCAACTCGGCCCAACCCAAGAAGCTGCTGATCATCCCCGCAGGCGCCGACCTGTTCGAGGTCAAGACACGGCTGGGACTGGATGACGGACGGCGGCTGAAACTGGTCCAGCCTGAGTAAGCGACGCAGCAGCGCATCGGGCCTTCCTTCTGGCGAAAAGCCGTGCCAGACCGCACGCCATGGAAGACACCCGCATCGACAAGCGCGCCGGCGTTAAGGCTACCTCGGACCGGCTCTGGGAGCTGATCTCGGACCTGCCGTCGTGGAACGACTGGAACCCCGTCGACAAGGATGTGGAAGGCGCCATCGCCTACGGCGGCCAGTTGGTGATGACCGAGGCCTATCCCGACATGGCGGAACGCCGCGCCATCGGCCGCGTCGCGGAATGGCAGCCCTATGCGCGTCTGGTCTGGACCGAGAAGCGCGGCTTTCTGTTCGCCACCGTCCGTTACATCGGCATCGAAGAACTGGACAAGGGAAGCTGCATCGTCACCTCCGGCATCCGTTTCATTGGCTTGCGCGGCGAACTGTACCTGGACAAGCACAACGCCAAGATCCGCAGCGCCCAGGAGGCTATCGTCGAAGGCCTGAAAGCAGCCGCGGAACGTCAGAGCGCCTGAAGCGCTACGCCGCTAACCGCCTGCGCCGCCCCCGCCCATCGTGTCCTGAATACGGATGATGGCCGGGCCAAGGATGACCAGGAACAGCACCGGCAGGAAGAACAGGATCATCGGCACGGTCAGCTTGGCCGGCAGGGCCGCCGCCTTCTTTTCCGCCGCCGACAGACGCAGGTCGCGGTTTTCCTTGGCCATGGTCCGTAGCGCCGTGGCCAGAGGCGTGCCGTAGGTTTCAGCCTGGGTCATGGCCGTCGCCACCGACTTCACGCCCGGATGGTTGGTGCGCTTGCCCAGGTTTTCATAGGCCATCCGGCGATCCGGCAGATAGGACAGTTCCGCCGACAGCAGGCTGAGCTCCTCAGCCAGGGCGACCGATGTCGTGCCCATTTCCTGACTGACCTTGGCGATGGCGGCCTCGATCGACATGCCCGCTTCGACACAGATCAGCAGCAGGTCCAGCGCATCGGGAAACGCCTGCATGATCGAGGTGCGGCGCTTGGTGATCTGGTTCGAGAGGAAGACGTTCGGCGCATAGAAACCGATCACCGCCGCACCGACGACAATGACCAGCCGCACCGTGAAGGCCAGCCCGAAGTCATTCAGGATGAAGACGTAGAAAACCGCGATGGCGAAGAAGATGAAGGGCGTCGCGAACCGGAAGAAATAGAAGGTCGTGATCGGGCGCGGACCGCGATAGCCGCCTTCCGCCAGCCGATCCAGCAGCTTGGGATCTTCCAGCAGCTTGATCAGGTTCAGCCGATCAACGACCCGCTTCTGAAAGCCTTCGTCCGTGTGACGCAGCCCGGCGTTTCCGGGGTTTTGAAGCGCGGCGCGCGAGCGGCGTTTCAGCTCGTCGCGGCGTTCGTTCACCGACTTGATGCGCTTGTTCAGATCGCGATTGCCGCCCATCGACGACAACAGGGTCACGACCGATGCAAAGACCAGCACGCCCACGGCGAGGCTGAGCAGGTTCTGCGGCTGGGTGATGAAATGGATGAAGCCGTTCATTTCTTCACCTCAGAACTTGAACGAAATCATGCGCTTCATGACGAAGATGCCCAGGGACATCAGCATGACCGCAATCAGCAGCACGAAGTTTCCGCGCGGGTCCGTGAACAACACGCCCATGTAGGACGGGGTGGTCAGGCTGACCAACGCCATCACGGTCGGCGGCAGGGAGCCGATGATGCCGGCCGAGGCGATGGCTTCGGACGACAGGGCCTTGATCTTCTCACCCATCATCCGGCGCGCACGCAGCACGGTCGACAGATTGCCCAGCGCCTCGGCCAGGTTGCCGCCCGTCTTCTGCTGAATGGCGATGACGATGGTGAAGAAGCGCAGTTCAGGGGTGGGGATGCGCGCATACATCCGCTCCAACGACTGCTCCAGCGTCATGCCGACGCCCAGACCCTCGACCAGACGCTGGAACTCAGGCCCCAGGGGCGCCGGGCTTTCGCGGGCGATGATCTTGAAACACTCATGAACCGGCAGGCCCGATTTGATGCCGCGCACGATGACGTCGACGGCGTTCGGAAACTCCAGCGAAAACTTCGCCATCCGCTTCTTGGCCAGAAAGCCGATGATCCAGCGGGGCAGACCAATACTGACGATCAGGCTTATGCCCAGGGCGATGACGATGTTCATGCCGAACAACAAGGTCAGGCCCAGAGCCAGCACGCCCAGGACGCCGCAGATGATGTAGAAGGTCTGCACCTTGAGCGACAAACCGGCGTGGGCCAGCTTGGCGGACATGGACATGCGGGCCTTGCGTTCGCGCCGCTCGGCCTCCTGCAGCTGCGTCATGATCTGCTTGCGGCGCGCCTCTGGCGTATTGGCGACAGCCGTCGTCTTGCTGCTCGCCGCGCTCTTTCGACCCGCGAGCGTTTCGGCCCGCTTCAGGGCCTGGCTGCTGGAATCATCGCCCCCGACCAGCGCCCAGCCCAGACCGCCGATGGTGATGAAGGCCAGAATGGCGGCGAGGATCGGCAGCATCGGTTACTCCGCCGCGTCCAGGGCGTCAGCCAGTTCGCGCTCCAGCCCGTAATAGCGGGCGCGGTCCCAGAAGCGGGGGCGGGCGATGCCGGTCGAACGGTGACGACCGACGACCTTGCCGTTCTCGTCTTCGCCGGTGATGTCATAGACGAACAGGTCCTGGGTCACGATCACATCGCCCTCCAGACCCACCACCTCGGTGATGTGGGTGATGCGACGCGAACCGTCGCGCAGACGTGCAGCCTGGACGATGACGTCGACCGAACCCACGATCATCTCGCGGATGGTGCGCGACGGTAGGCCGTATCCGCCCATGGTGATCATGGATTCCATACGGCTGATGGCTTCACGCGGGCTGTTGGCGTGCAGGGTGCCCATGGAGCCGTCGTGGCCGGTGTTCATCGCCTGCAGCAGGTCGAACGCCTCGGGGCCCCGGACTTCGCCGACGATGATCCGTTCAGGACGCATCCGCAGGCAGTTCTTGACCAGATCACGCATGGTGATCGTGCCCTGACCTTCCAGGTTCGGCGGACGGGTTTCCAGACGCACGACGTGCGGCTGCTGTAGTTGCAGTTCGGCGGCGTCTTCGCAGGTGATGACCCGCTCGGTCGGGTCGATGAAGGCCGTCAGGGTGTTCAGCAGCGTGGTCTTGCCCGAGCCCGTGCCGCCCGAGATGACCAGATTGCATCGCGAGGCGCCGATGACGCCCAGGACGCGCGCGCCCTCGGGACTGATGGAGGCGTACTCCACCAGATTCTTCATCGTCAGCTTGTCCTTCTTGAACTTACGAATGGTCAGGGTCGGACCATCGATAGCCAGAGGCGGGGCGATGACGTTGACGCGCGAACCGTCCGGCAGACGGGCGTCGCAGATAGGGCTGGATTCATCGACGCGGCGGCCGACCTGCGACACGATCCGCTGACAGATGTTCATCAGCTGGGTGTTGTCGCGGAAGCGGACATTGGTCAGCTGCACCTTGCCCGCGACTTCGATGAAGACCCGGCCCGCGCCATTGACCATGATGTCCGCAATGTCGTCGCGGGCCAGCAACGGCTCCAGCGGCCCATAGCCCAGCACATCATTGACGATGTCCTGAACCAGATGCTCCTGCTCGGCGACCGACATGGAGACGTTCTTGATCGCCACCAGTTCGGAGACGATGTCGCGGATTTCCTCCGACGCCGCCTTCTGGTCCAACTGGGCCAGTTGGGACAGGTCGATGGTGTTCATCAGCGCGTTGAAGATGGTCGTCTTCGTGGCGTGATAATAGTCGCTCTGTTCACGGACGATCTGGGTGACCGACTGCGCCTTCTTCAGCTGCTCAAGACCTGCCGTGGGCTTGGGTCCGGCGCCCTGACGCGGCGTGGGGGCGGGCGCAGGCGTCGCCTTGGGCCGGTTGGCCAGCGCATCGAGGCGATCCGCCGAGGCCGTCTCCTGCGGACGGGCCTGAGCAGGGCCGCTATCGGCGAATGACGCAGCGGGTTCGAACGCGCCTTCTTCACCAAAGGCGAAGGGTTCAGGCTGCGTGCCTGCCTGGGGCTGCGGCGTCATGACGGCGGCGTCGGCATAGCCGGAGGCGCCGCCCGGCTTGGCTGCCGGGGACAGAGGCGCGGGTGCGGCGCCGGGCTGACCTGTGCGCTTTCCGAACACGCGTCAGCGCTTCTTGAACAGAGAGGCGATCACGGACTTGGATTCTCCTGCCGCAGGCTTGGCGGCGGCGGCCCTTGCCGGTTTGGCCGCCTTGCCCTTGGCGCCCGCTGCGGGCAGTTCGCGCCGCGTCACGATCTGGGCCAGGGTCTGGAAGGCTTCGGCGGCCTTGGTCTTGGCGCCCGCATCGACCACCATCTGACCGTTGTTGGCCGCCGCCCCAAAGGTCTTGGCGTCGAACGGAATGATCAGGCTGGGGTGAACGCCAAGCGCTGCGCCAAAGTCCTTGGCCGGGATTTCCGGGCGCCCCGGCACCCCGACCTGGTTCAGCACCAGACGCGGCGGCGCGTCGTTCGGACGGCTGTGGCGGATCAGATCGATCATGTTCTTGGCGTTGCGCAGGGACGCCAGATCCGGCGTCGCCACCACCACCACTTCGTCGGCGCTGATCAGTGTGCGGCGCATCCATGGCGACCACAGGTGCGGCAGGTCCAGCACCACGAAGGGGGCGGTGGAGCGGATGCGGTTGGTGACCTCCTCAAACGCCTCGGTCGAGATGTCCCAGTCGGCGTCCAGGGTGGCGGGCGCCGCAAACAGGCTCAGCTTGTCTGTGCAGCGGACCATCATCCGGTCCAGCAGGGTCGCATCCAGACGATCCGGCTGACCCAGGGCGTCGGCGACGCCGTTCAGCGGGTCCTGATTGAAGTCCAGACCGGCGGTGCCGAACGGCAGATCATAGTCGACCATGACCGTATTGGCGCCGATCCGCTCAGAGATCGCATAGGCGGTGTTGTGGGCCACAGCCGAGGCGCCAGCGCCCCCGCGTGCGCCGACAAAGGCGATGGTGCGGCCGACGAAGGGCTGGGCCGGGTCGTTGAACAGTCCGCCGATGGCCGAGATCAGCTGCAGCGGCTGCAGCGGCGCCACCAGATATTCGCTGACCCCGCGCCGCATCAGTTCGCGGAACAGGATGATGTCATTGGTCGATCCGATGACCACGACCTTGGTGCCTGCGTCGCAGACCTCGGCCAGTTGATCTACTTCCTGCAGCAGCCCCTGGGGGTCACGCAGGCATTCGACGATGATCAGCGGGGGCGTTGGTTCGTGCTGATAGGTCTCGACCGCCGCCATGACGCCGCCGACGCGGATCTGGGTCGTAGCCCGTGACATGCGACGGTCCTGCGCCGCACGTTCGGCGGCGTTCAGGGTGTCCTGACGCTCCGCGAAGACATGGATGGCGATGCGTGGCACCGACACCTCGGCGATGGACCCGACCGGCGCCAGACCCGTCTGTGACTGAGGCGCCAGTTCGCCTGCGGTGCTGTAATCCGCAGCCGCCGCTACGCGTTGATTGCCGCCATGAGGCGCATCAGCCAACGGCGCTGACGACTGAGGTTGCGGCTGTGTGTTGAAGGACAAGGGCGAGGCCTGGGGTTGAGGCGACGCCTCGGAAAAATCCATGTCCACATCGAACACGTCGCCGGCGTAAGAACCTTGTGTCTGGGAAGCGTAGGCGTTCATCCGCTAGTCCACCGCTTTTGAGATTCTGCCATTGACCAGTTCTTCCTGCGGCGCAGAGGTCGCTGTTCCCGCGCGATACATTTCGAACACCTTGGAGCGGCGTCCCTGATCCGCGCCGGTCATGCCGCGCGGTTGGACAATGTCACGCGGGTTGGCGATCTGGGCGGCCAGGTTGGCCGTGACCGCGCAGCCGAAATCGGGCGAGGTGCGGTTGCTCCAGGATCCGCCCAACTGGGTCGGCGCGGTCGCGCAGTTGGGAATATGCGCCCGCAGGGTTTCGAACCCCGCCAGCACAGGCGCGCGCGGATTGGGCGCATTATAGGCCATCACCACCACACGCTCCGACGGCACGCCCATGCCCGTCAGGACATCGCGCACGCTCCAGGCGATCTGGGCCGAGACGGGATCGCCGCCCGACGGTCCCTCGATGCGGATCACATCCGCCTGTTCAGCCGCAAATCGCTGCACCAGGCTGGACAGGGCCGCCTGTTGATTGGCCGACAGCCCATTATCGTGGACGGCCAGGGCGATGCGGTCCAGGCCCGGCTCGACCTCCAGCACATAGTTGCTGAGGCTGTTCAGAGCGGCGGGTTGAGTGGGGACGCTGGTGGCGCAGGCGCCAAGCGCAGTCGCAGCGAACACCAGGGCAATGGCGGTGTGTTTCATGGCGCGCCTCATTCGATCACATAGCCCACGGGCCCCTGCCAGCCGCTGCCGGCGGGATTGGAGGACGGTTCAGGGCTGCCGTAGCGTTGGCTCAACTGGCCGAACAGAATGCTCTGGGCGTCGCTGGCGATATGCAGTCCGTCCGCTGGTGTCTGCAGCCGCCCCGGCGCCGTCGGCGACACCACATAGGCTTCCAGGATGATGACCAGTTCCGTCTGGCCCGACACATAGTCACGCGACCGGAACAGGGAGCCCAGCACCGGCACGTCGCCCAGCGCAGGCACCTTGTCGATGTTCTGACGTGTGGATTCCCGCAGCAGTCCCGCGATCATCAGAGAGCCGCCGCTGGGCAGTTCGACGGTCGAGTTGGCGCGACGGACGCTCAGCGCCGGGATCACCAGCGAGTTCTCGGCTGACGGGTTCATGGTGAAGGCGCCTTCGCTGGTCAGTTCCGACACCTCGGTCGACAACTGCAGCGTGATGCGCCCTTCCGACTGGACGACCGGCCGCACAGCCAGGCGCACCCCGTAGGGTTTGAACTCGATGCCAATGCGGGAGCTTCCGTTATCGGTCGTCTGGTTCACCGGTATCGGGAACTCGCCACCGGCTAGGAACTCGCCGCTTTCGCCGCTGACTGCGGTGATGTTCGGCTCGGCCAGTGTGCGCAGAAGGCCCGCCCGCTCAAAGGCGCGCAGGCGCGTGCTCAACCGATTGCCGTCTCCGCTCTGGTCCGTATAGCCCAGAGCCCCGCCGCCCAGGATGCTGCCGTTCACGCCGAAGGTGGCGCTGTTGGCGAAGGACAGGCCGTCGCCGACAGAGTTCAACACCGCCGAAACATCCAGTCCCAGTTGCTTGACGGCGGTGCGTTGCACCTCGACGACGCGGGCCTTGACCGTGACTTGATCCGAACCGGCGACGCTGACCATGTTCAGCACCTTCTCGGGCGCCGAGACGAAGGCGCGGGCGATCCGCTGCGCCTGATCGGCCTGGGCCGGGCTGACGACCATGCCAGTCAGGATGATGCTGTCGTTGACGGCTTCCGCCCGAACCGTTCCGCCGGGGATCAGTCGGTTCAGCGTGTCTTGCAATGCGCCGGTGCCCGCATCGACCCGAACTCGCAGCGTCAGGATCTGGCGTCCTGCGGCATCCAGGAACACGGCGTCGGTTTCACCGGCGCCCAGACCGATGATGGTGATGCGGCGTGGCGAATGCAGCATGGCCTCGGCCACCTGCGGATTGGACACGATCACGTCACGGGCGTCCGCCGGAAGGTCCACGGCGAATGAGGTGCCACGCGGCAGATTGATCAGTTGGGGTGCTGCGCCCATCGACACGGCAGCGCGGGTCTGGGCCATGGCAGGAGCAATCGGCCCCAGCGCGGCCAGCAGGGCGCAGGCGACGACGGTGGAAGGTTTCATCGAGAGCCTCACGGGATCGTCACCACTTCTGGAGCGCCGCCGCGATAGACGCGGACGGAGGTGTTTCGCGCTGCGACCGCCGCGCGCTGGGCGCCGCGAACGGCGCCGGACGGCCCGGCGGTGTCGGCGTATGAACGAAGAACCAGCGACAGTTCGCCCTCAGCCTTGGCCAGGGCCAGAAGCTCGGCGTCCTTGGGCGTGACCTCCAGCGTGGCCGTCGCGCCGACCACGGACTGTTCATCGTCACCGGCGCGCGTGGTCTGGTCGACGGCCAGAACCTTCAGGTTCTCCAGAACCGTTCCGGTGGCGTGCTTGGCGCGGTCCGAGGCGGCCCCTTCGGTTGCGCCATTATTGTTGTTGTCCAGTTGGCGGGTCAGGACCACATCGACCCGATCGCCGGGAAGGATGAAGCCGCCCGCCGCCGTTTCGACCGTGACGCGGATAGCCATGGCCCGCATGCCGGGCTCCAGATAGGCGGCCATATAGCCGCTGTCCCCTGCGCGAACGATCTTGCGGGCCACGATAGGCTCTCCAGCCAGGATGGGTTCACGGACGACCGAACCGACATAGTCGGCCTTTGCTCCGCCCGTGGCGATGTCGTTGGCGG
This sequence comes from Brevundimonas sp., assembly GCF_018608325.1. GTDB lineage: Bacteria > Pseudomonadota > Alphaproteobacteria > Caulobacterales > Caulobacteraceae > Brevundimonas. The sequence goes on from NZ_JABAZW010000170.1 coordinate 25,944, forward strand.
CGCGTGCGACCTTGGCGACGGCGCTGGGCTGGCCCTCAACGGTTCCCGCAGCCGGTTTGGCGGGCGCTGCCTTGGCGTCGGCCTCGACAGGCTTGGCCGGAACGGGCGTAGAGCCGTCGGTGATGTAGAGTGGATTGACCTCTGCGACCGGCATCTCTTTCCAGTCGAGATCGGCCTCCGTCAGCTTCTTGCCCGGCGCCAGATCATGTGCGGCGACCAGAACACGCGCCTTGGGCTGGGTGTCAGCGGCTGCGGCAGGTGTCGCGGGCGCATTCGACGAAGAACCCATGGCCCGGACGACCAGGGCCAGGCCGATAGCCGCCACGGCGGCGATGCAGATGACGGCGATGCGAGCGGGCTTCATCCAGACGGTCTCCGGCGTGGAGTGGAACCAGGATTCGGTCCAAGAACACTCTGCCGTTAACAATCATGAGGCGAGTAGGTTAACGCGCCCCTAAACCTTCAAGACCAGCGCTTTTAGACGCTCGATGTTATTGAATGAGCGCGAACGCCTGCATCAGATCGGCATTGGGGAAGGCCAGCAGCGCGCCGATGGCGATGGCTACGCCATAAGGAATATCGCCCTTGGGTTCCAGCAAACGCGAGGCCCAGGCAGGCGCATAGGGCGTCACCATCTGAAGATGTTGCCGCGCCATCATGAGGAATAGACAGAATACGCCGCCGACCACGCCGGTCCACAGGAGGAACATGCCTGACCCGGACAGGCCGAGCCACAGACAGCTTGCGGCGATCAGCTTGGCGTCGCCGCCGCCGATCCAGCGCAGAGCGAACATGCCGGCTCCGATGAACAGGGCCGCCAATCCTATGCCGACATGGATAGCCAGGGCCGTCGGACCAAAGCCCGCCAGAAGCGCCACGGGAAAGAACAGCAAGACCAGAACGACTGAAATCCAGTTCGGGATCTTCATGGTCAGCAGGTCGTGCAGCCCGCCAACGATAACGAGAGCAGGCATGACACCCAAAGCGATAAGAATGGCGACGTCCATGAGCGACACCCTAAAGAGCAGACATTAAGGCCGCGTTTCTCAAGCCGCAAAAGCAAAAGGCCGGAGCGATATCGCTCCGGCCTTCAGTACGACTAGACTGTCAATTAAGACTTACGACGCGTCTGCCGCTTCGATGCCGTCAGTGATGGATTTGAACGTTGCCTTCAACTGGCCACCCAGAGCGGTCACGGCGCCGATGATGACGACGGCGATCAGAGCAGCGATCAGGCCGTATTCGATGGCGGTGGCGCCGGACTCGTCTTTAACGAAACGCGAAACAAACTTGGTCATTTTGGATCCCTTTCAAAATAGATCAGCGAGCAACTTGGCGGGGGGAGCCGGATGCCCGCTTGACCCCCAAACGCAGGATCAAAATGCCCGACGCGAGTTAAAGCCGCGTCATGAGGTTTGGTTACTGCGATATTTACTTGAAAAAATATCCAAGACCTCTGTTTTCCACGCTTCAGTCTTTGTTGAGAAATGCTGACGCATCTTGCGCGTCACCACGCGCGTGCGCGCTGTTTATCAGGCACCAACATGTCCCGCACTTCCGCCGCTCTCGGCCTCGCTCTCGCCCTTGCCGCCGTCACGGCTCCGTCCGCGTCCTGGGCGCAGGCGAGCACGATGAATGTGGAGATCGACCGTTCCGCCCGCGTCCGTCTGACCGGGGGCGCGGCTTCGGTGATCGTCGGTAATCCGCAGATCGCCGACGTCACGGTTGTGGACGCCAACACCCTGTTCATCACGGGTAAGGGTTATGGCGTGACCCAGGTCGTCGCCGTCGACGCCATCGGACGCACCCTGTTCCAGCGCGACATCGTCGTCACCGCAGGCTCGACCGGCTCGGTCCGCGTCTGGCGCGGCGCCCAGGCGACGGAAATGGCGTGCGGCGCCAGTTGCGCGCCCAGCGTGCGTACGGCAGGTGAAAGCGGCGCCGGCCGCTCCACCGCGCCTTGATCATTCGCCCGATGGGTTTCGCTCGCAGATTCAGTAAGGCGACGCAGGGCACTGCGGCGGTGGAGTTCGCGCTCGTCGCCGCGCCCTTCTTTCTGTTGCTGGGCGCGATCATGGAGCTTGCCATGGTCTTTGTGCTCGATTCTGTGCTCGAGGCCGCCACGATGGAGACTGGTCGGATGATCCGCACAGGACAGGCCGACGCTCAGGGGTTCGACGCCGTGCGCTTCAAGAAGGAAGTCTGCAGCCGCATGAGCGTCTGGTCTGGCGACTGTCAGACACGCGCCACGGTGGATGTGCGTGTCATCGGTTCATTCAACACCACCCCTCCCGCGCCGTCCAAGCCTGAAGATCTGAAGGACTGTTATAATGGCGGCGGCCCCGGCAGTCTCGTTCTGGCTCGGGTCTGGTATCGCCAGCCGGTGATCACGCCCATCCTTGATCAGGCCATTGCCCGCGTCGGCAACCAACGCACCGCCCTGCTGCAGGCGACGACCGCGTTCAAGAACGAACCCTTCACCCAGTCCGGCTCTGGCAGCGCAACCTGTAAATGACGATGGGTCGAAACATCCTCAGCAGGCTGGCGCGGGACACCAGGGGGCTCGCGGCGGTGGAGTTCGCCATCCTCGCGCCTGTGATGATCCTGATCTACGTCGGCGTGGCGGAAGTGTGCCAAGGCTATATGGCCATGAAGCGCACCAATCATGTCGCCGCCATGGTCGGCGATCTGGTGACCCAGAACAGTTCGCTTGATCAGGCAGGCTTCACGAACATTTTCGGCATCGGCGGCCAGATCATGGCGCCCTTTCCGGTGACGACGCTGAAGCAGCGCGTGACCAGCATCACACGTATCTCCGCCACCAAACTGCAGCTGGACTGGAGCAAGGGGAACGGCATGTCGGCGATGAAGCTCAGCGAAGCCTCTGTGCCGGACGGGGTGATCGCGCCGGGCCAGACCGTGATCATCACCGAGGCCTACTACGCCTATAAGTCGCCCCTAGGCTACGTCATGCCGGCGCTCACCAACTTCAAGCACACGACCTATCTTCAGCCACGCAACACCAACACGGTGGATTGCATACGCGCCTGCACCTAATCGCGGGGCGAGATCAGGGCGTCCCGCAGGGCGAATATCTTGGCGTCGGTTTCGGCGCATTCGGCCTCGGGGTCGCTGTCCGCAACAATCCCGGCGCCGGCCAGGGTGCGAAAACGCCAGCGTTCGCCTTCCCGTTCGAATGAGGCCGTGCGGATCAAAACCGAGGCTGTCAGCCCGCCATCCGCCTCGATCAGGAATAATGAGCCGCACCAGGGGCCGCGCGGCGGTTCATGCTGGGCGATCACCTTCATCGCCTGATGCTTCGGCGCGCCCGTAATGGACCCCGGCGGGAAGGTGGCCTCCATCAGATCGGCAGGGCTGACGCCGGGCGCAGCACGCGCTGTCACGGTAGAAACCAGGTGATGGACAGTGGGGTGGCTCTCGACCGCAAACAGGTTTTCGACCTGCACAGAACCGGGCTGGGACGCGCGGGCCAAGTCGTTGCGCATCAGGTCGACGATCATCAGGTTCTCGGCCCGGTCCTTGGCGCTGGCCAGAAGATCAGCGGCCAGAGCGGCGTCCTGAATGGGGTCGGCGCCGCGTGGGCGGGTGCCTTTGATCGGACGGGCCTCGATACGACCCGTGGCGGCGTCAAACGCCAGAAACAACTCGGGCGAGTTCGAGACCAGAGCCCGGTCGCCGATCCGCCAATAGGCGCCAAACGGCGACGCCCGCCCCCGTTGCAGACGCAGGAAAACATAGAAGGGATCGGCGTCCGGCTTCAACACCCCGGACCAGGCGCGGGCGATATTGGCCTGAAACAGTTCGCCCGCAGCGATGCGAGACACGACATCGGTGACGGCATCCTGATAGGCGGCTTCGGACGTTTCGATCTCAAAGGTTTCGGCGGGGGCGGGCCGCGCCTCTGGTTGTTTCGCGCCACCCAGCCAGCCTTCTGCCCGACCGGCGGCGGCCTCGGCATCCGCCTGCGTCACGCCCCGGCCTATGATGCGGACGGATCGCTCATGATGGTCAAAGGTCAGCAGGGCGGGATAGCGGGCCAGCATAAGATCGGGCCAGATTGCCTGCCGCCGCCCCGTCGCCGGGCGCGCGCCCGCATCATAGGCCGCCAGTCCGACCGTGCCGGGTCCGAATATTGGATCACGCAGCGCCGCGAATAGGGCCGCATCATCGACTGGACCGACAGACACCCGGTCAGGCTCGGCTCCGACATGGGACCAGCGCCCGCCCGGTCCGCCATCGGACAACAGGGCCAGAACCCCGTCGCCGCCGCCCAGCCCCGCGACGACATGCAGAGGCTCCACCCACGGATGGTTGCGGATGAAAACGCAGTCCAGTCCCTGGCTCACGCGGACAGACGCGCCGCGATCCGCTCGCGCAGGTCCGCGTCCACGCCCAGCACCTGTTCCAGATAGGCGTCCAGAGAGCCGTTACGCTTGTCTATCTCGGCGAAGGCGGCGTCCAGATAGTCAGGCTCCACCCCCAGGAAGGCGACCACGGCTTCATGCGAAGCGACGCGTCCGGTCATCTTCTCCAACTGACGGGCGACGGAGGGCGCGCGACGATCCAGATCGACGGCGGCGTTGGTCAGCAGAAAGTCTTCGATCAGGTCATCGCGCGAAACGCCCAGCAGATGGTGGGTCAGGGCCGCCAGAAAACCTGTGCGGTCCTTGCCCGCCGCACAATGGATCAGGACCGGCCGATCGGTTTCAGCCAGGGCGCGGAAATAGCGGCTGAACACATCCCGGTGCGACACGTCGAACGGCAGGCGGCGATAGGTGCCGGTCATGAAGCGCCGCCCGGATTCCGGCGTCAGGTCTTCGGTCTTCAGGAAGGTGATGTGCGGCGCCTCCATGCCGTCATCGACGTTTCCGGCGATCACCTCGGCATCGAAACCTTCAGGCCTGCGCGAAGGCTGGTCGCGGCGTTCGCCTGCGCGGCGCAGGTCGACCACCGTGCCGATGTTCAGCGCCTTCACCCGTTCCAGATCGGCGTCGCTGGCGCGGGCGTGGTGGGCCGAGCGCAACAGAAGACCGGGCCGTAGACGCAGCCCGGTCCCAACGGCGTAATCGCCATAGTCGCGGAAGTTGTCGATGGCGTCGAAGGTCAGAAGGCGGCTGCTCATGGGTGAGCTTCTAGCGCGTCTTTATCGTTCTGGCAGCAGTTGCGACATTGCGTCCAGATAGGCGACGAAGGCGGTGCGCCCGGTTTCTGTCAGGCTGGCCTCGGTCAAGGGCTTGCGCCCCTTGAAGCTCTTGTCGACCTTGACGAACCCGGCCTCTTCCAGTTTTCGCAGATGGACCGACAGATTGCCGTCGGTCGTCTGCAGTCTGGCCTTCAGGCTGGTGAAATCCGCCGCCTCGGCCCCTGACAGATAGGCCATGATGCCCAGTCGGATGCGGCCGTGAATGACCTCGTCGATGCGGCTGATGTCGAAATCATCCGCCATCAGATGACCTCTGCCGGTTCCTGACGCATCAGGATCAGGCCGGGAATAAGGGCGACGGCGAAGATCATGGCCGTAAAGAGCAAATACATGGTCACGTCACGCGCAAACCAGCCCATCGCCACGGCGCCGACGTAGGACAGCAGCCCCACGACTGTCATCCAGCGCGTTCGGGTCATGGCGCCTGCAATCATCCAGGACGAGCCATAGGCGACGAAAACCACCGTCGGCATGATGGTCATGCCTGACCAGTCGCTGGTCCTGAACCCCATAGCCATCAAGGCCAGCCACGTTGCGAAGATGCCGTAGCCAACCGTCGTCCAGGCGATGCCGACGGCGCGGTTGCCTGTCGACCTGAAGCCCGGCTTGGTTTTCATTCGCCCGATCAGAACAGCAAGCGTAATGCCGAAAACGGCGCCTGCGCCGAGCCACAGCCAGACGGGCGCCCAGGGACTAGCCGCAACGACGCCGCTCAATAGCGCCCATTGTGCAAGATTGGCGGCGCCGAACACGATAGCCGCCGTGACCAGTATCGGTCCCGCCAGCAGCGGGGCGTGACGTCCCTCGTGGGCCAGCGCCCGCATATAGGCGATGTCGTCCTGAATAGCCTGATTGTCGCGCGCCATGGGGCGTCCTCCTGAAACCTGATGAACTCAGGATCAGCCATTCGCTTTATTTTGTAAAGTTCTTTTTTGGAGATCGGTTTCCGCCCGATCCGCAGCTCGCGGACCGGGCGGATGAAGGCTTAACGGAACGGCGGCTCGTCGAAGGCGCGCAGCTTGCGCGAGTGCAGGCGCGGGCCTTCGTTGCGCAGCAGGTCCACGGCCTGAATGCCGATCTGAAGGTGTTCGGAGATCGAACCCTCGTAGAAGCGGTTGGCTTGGCCCGGGAGCTTGATCTCGCCGTGCAGCGGCTTGTCGGACACGCACAGCAGGGTGCCGTAGGGGACACGGAAGCGGTAGCCCTGCGCCGCGATGGTGGCGCTTTCCATGTCGATGGCGACGGCGCGGCTCTGGTTGAAGCGCAGCGCCGACTTGGAATAGCGCAGCTCCCAGTTCCGGTCGTCGGTGGTGACGACCGTGCCGGTGCGCAGGCGCAGCTTGACCTCATCGCCAGGCATTCCGCTGACCGACTTGGTGGCGTCGTACAGGGCGCGCTGAACCTCGGCGATCGAGGGGATGGGGATGTCCGGCGGCAGGACAGCGTCCAGCACATGGTCGTCACGCAGATAGGCGTGGGCCAACACATAGTCGCCGATCGTCTGGCTGGCGCGCAGGCCGCCGCAGTGACCGATCATCAGCCAGACATGCGGGCGCACGACGGCCAGGTGATCGGTGATGGTCTTGGCGTTGGACGGGCCGACGCCGATATTGACCAGGGTCACGCCCTGATGGCCCGGCGCCGTCAGGTGGTAGGCCGGCATCTGGTGCTTCTTCCAGGCCGTGTCGCTGATCGCCGCCTCAGGGTTGGGCGTGTCGCGCGTGATGACGATGCCGCCCGCGCAGGACAGGGTCTCATAGGGCGTGCCCGGCGTCTGCAACTGCTCAATGGCCCAGCGCACGAACTCATCGACATAGCGATTATAGTTGGTGAACAGGACATAGGACTGAACATCATCGACCGGCGTGCCGGTGTAGTGTTTCAGCCGCGCCAGAGAGAAGTCGGTCCGCAGGCCGTCGAAGTGTGACAGGGGGAAGTCGCCGCCCGGTTCGAACAGACCGTCAGCGATTTCGTCGCCGATATGGGCCAGGTCCGTGGTCGGGAACCAGCGCGCCAATGCCGCCGTCATCGACCGGTCCAGCGCCACTTCCAGACCGTCGGTCACATAGGGGAAGGGGATTTCCTGACGCGACACCGCGACCTCGAAGGTCGCGCCGTATTCTTCCTCAAGCAGACCCAGTTGCTCGGTCAGATAGGGACGGAACAGGTCCGGCCGGGTGACGGTGGTGGAATAGCTGCCCTGACGCGACAGCCGGGCATAGGCGCGCGGCGCCAGGTCCTGGGGGCGATCCCCGTCCCAGCGGATGCGAAGTTCAGGATAGGCGAAGACGCCTTCGGCACGTTGCAGCGGGTCAGGCCGCGCGCCGGTGTTGACGAAGTCCCGCACGGCGTCGCGCAGGTTGGTCACGGATTGATTGTAGAGGGTTTCGAGGCGGTCCAGCGCCGCCTGTGCTGTCATTTGTTCTGTCATGACTTCCTCTAGCCGAGCTTCGTGACAATGGCGAGGCGCCACGCGTTCAAGCTCGATTTCGTTGCATTGCAGCAAGTTATGACACCTCTGCGGTTGCGCATCCGGGCGCGGCGGCGCATCTGGCCCCCATGTCCGTTTCCCCCGCGTCATCCGCCCCGAAGAAGGAACTCGGCTTTATCGAGTTTGTCTGCATCGTCGCCCTGATGATGGCGTTGAACGCCCTGGCCATCGACGCCATGTTGCCGGCCCTGCCGCACATCGCCGAAGATTTGGGCCTGGTGAATGACAATGACCGCCAATGGGTGGTCACCGCCTATCTGCTGGGGTTCGGCGGGGCGCAGTTGATCTACGGACCGCTGGCGGACCGTTTCGGACGCAAGCCCGTGCTGCTGGTCGGGGTCGGCATCTATGTGGTGTTCAGCCTGCTGGCGACCATGGCGCCGACCTTCGACATGTTGATCCTGGCCCGTATTGGTCAAGGCTTGGGCAGCGCCTGCACCCGCGTTCTGGCCGTCTCCATCGTGCGCGACCGTTATGAGGGCCGCACCATGGCGCGCGTCATGTCCTTCAGCTTCCTGGTCTTCCTGGGCGTTCCCATCCTGGCCCCCTCCATCGGCCAGCTGATCATGCTGGTCGGGCCGTGGCGCTGGATCTTCGGCGGTCTGGGGCTAGTCGGCGTGGGCCTGATCGTCTGGGCGTCGCTGCGTCTGCCCGAAACACAGAAGCCGGAAGACCGCCTGCCGATCCAGTTCAGCCGTCTGGTCTCCGCCTACAAGACCGCCCTGACTGACCGCACCGCCATGGGCTACACCCTGGCCATGACGGCCATCACCGGCGCCCTGTTCGGTTTCATCAACTCGTCCCAGCAGATTTTCGCCGATGTCTTCCATGCCGAGGCCATCTTCCCCGCTGTCTTCGCCCTGATCGCGGGCGGCATCGCCGCGGCCTCGCTCTTGAATGCGCGCCTGGTCGTCAGCCTGGGATCGCGCAAGATTTCGCACACCGCCCTGATCGGCTTCACCTCGATTGCGGGCATCCATGCGCTGGTGACCCTGACCGGGCATGAATCCATCTGGACCTTCGCTATCCTGCAGACCCTGACCATGTTCTGCTTCGGCATGATCGCGGGCAATTTCGGCGCCATGGCCATGGAGACCATGGGCCATATCGCCGGCACCGCCGCCTCGATCCAGGGCTTCATCTCGACCATCATCGGCTCGCTGCTGGGCTTCGCTATCGGCCAGCAGTTCAACGGCACTGTGACCCCCATGGCGGTCGGCTTCACCCTGATGGGTCTGATCGCCCTGGCCTGCGTTCTGTATGCAGAGCGGGGGCGGCTGTTCCAAGCCCATCACGCCAAGCCGCTGCCCGGCGCCTGATGCGGATGCGACGACCCAAGACTTGATCTTTTCATCATTTCCGCGCGTTCTCCGGCCAATCCTCTGGTCAGAACCCGGAAAGTCTCGATGAAGCGCAAAGCCTTCGGTCTCGTCTCCGCCCTCGCCCTCGCCGCCGCGCTCAGCGTCGGAGCCTGCTCCGCCACGACCGGAGAATCCGCCATGACGCCGCCCGCCATCGCGCCCGCCCCCGGCCCGCAAGCGGTCGACAGCCACACCTACGCTCGACCCGAGATCGCCCGCGTCGTCGACGTGGCGCTGGACCTGACCGCCAATTTCCAGACCAAGACCCTGTCCGGCGCCGCGACACTGGACGTGCTGACGGCGCCGAACGCGGCCGAGGTGATCCTTGATGTCCGTAATCTGGACATCCAGTCGGTCAGCGATGCGGCGGGCCAGCCTCTGCGCTTTGACATCGGCGCCGATGACGCCATCAAGGGCCAGTCCCTGACGGTGCATTTCCCGGCCTCCACGACCGAGGGCCGCCGCAAGATCGTCGTACGCTATTCGACGCGACCGGACGCCGCCGCCCTGCAATGGCTGACTCCGGCCCAGACGGCGGGCGGCCAGAAACCCTATCTGTTCAGTCAGGGCCAGGCGATCCTGACCCGCACCTGGGTTCCGACCCAGGACAGCCCCGGCATCCGCCAGACCTATTCCGCCCGCATCACCGCCCCGGCCGACCTGACCGTGGTGATGAGCGCCGACCACCTGACGCCTGAAGGGGAGCCGGCGGCGAACGGCCAGAAGACCTGGCGCTTCCGCATGAACAATCCGATCCCGCCCTATCTGATCGCGCTGGGCGTCGGCGAACTGGCCTTTGCGCCCTTCGACAACCGCACCGGCGTCTGGACCGAGCCCA
>NZ_JABAZW010000170.1:35871-50460 GCF_018608325.1 Brevundimonas sp.
CCGCCGCCAAGTGGGAGCTTGAGCCGACCGCCGCCATGGTGACCGCCGCCGAGAAGCTGTACGGTCCCTATCGCTGGGGCCGGTACGACCTGCTGGTCCTGCCGCCCTCCTTCCCGTTCGGCGGCATGGAGAACCCCAAGCTGACCTTCGCCACCCCGACCATCATCGCTGGTGACCGTTCGCTGGTGTCGCTGGTCGCGCATGAACTGGCGCATAGCTGGTCGGGCAACCTGGTCACCAACGCCACCTGGAACGACTTCTGGCTGAACGAGGGCTTCACCTCCTATTTCGAGAACCGGATCATGGAGTCCGTCTATGGTCATGACCTGGCGGTTCAGGAGCAGGTTCTGGCCTGGGATGGCCTGCAGGACGAACTGAAGAGCTTGCCCGCCGACGACACCAAACTGCATCTGAACCTGACGGGCCGCGACCCGGATGATGGCATGAACACCATCGCCTATGACAAGGGCGCCGCCTTCCTGCGCACCATCGAGCGGATCGCCGGACGTGAGAAGTTCGACGCCTGGATGCGCGGCTATTTCGACCGCAACGCCTATCGCCCGATGACCACGGCCATGTTCCTGGACGACATCCGCGCGCATCTGGTGAAGGGCGATGCGCGCCTTGAGACCGAGCTGAAGCTGGAGGAATGGGTCTATCAGCCCGGCCTGCCGTCAAACGCCGTCGCCCCTGTGTCCAACGCCTTTGCGCCGGTGGATGTCGCCGCCGTCGCCTTCTTCCAGAACAAGGGCCCAGCCTCGGCCATCCCGTGGTCCGGCTGGAACACTCAGCAGCGTCAGCGTTTCCTCAGTTGGCGTCCGCAAGGTCTGGCCGCCAACGCCGACTGGCTGACCGACGCGCAGCTGGCTGATCTGCAATCGACCCTGAACCTGGCCAATGAGGGCAACAGCGAACTGGTCTTCGCCTGGCTGCAGATCGCATTGGCCCACCGCTACCAGCCCTCGGTCGCCACGGCCGAAAAGTTCCTGACCAGCCAGGGCCGCCGCAAATTCGTCCTGCCGCTGTTCCAGACCCTGTGGAACGAAGGCGACTGGGGCCGCGCTCAGGCCCGCCGCATCTATGCCGAGGCGCGTCCGCTGTATCACCCCGTCACCGCCGGTTCGGTCGACGCCCTGGTGGGCCGCCCCTGAACCGTTCTTCCTTCTCCCCTTGCAGGAGAAGGTGGATCGCGCAACGAGACGGATGAGGGGTCGGTCAGTCAATGATCGGCCCCCTGATGTGCGTTGCGGCGCAGCGGCCTATCGTCTATCCCGCCGACACTGAATTCGACTGGAGATTTCTCATGGCTGACCTCGCCCCCGGCGTCGTGACCCTCTTCGGAGGATCGGGCTTCATCGGGTCGCAGGCCGTGCGCGCCCTGGCCCGTCGCGGCTGGCGCATTCGCATCGCCGTGCGCAACCCCGTCCTGGCAATCGAGATCCAGCCGCTGGGTGATCCCGGCCAGATCCAGTTCCTGCGCTGCGACATCACAAGCGCCGATGACGTCGCCGCCGCCGTGCGCGGTTCGGACGCCGTGGTCAATCTGGTTGGTGTTCTGCACGAAGGCGGCGGCAAGCGCGCCTTCAAGGCCGTTCACGTCGAGGCCGCCAAGACCATCGCCGAGGCCGCCAAGGCTGCGGGCGTCAAACGTCTGGTCCAGATTTCCGCCATCGGCGCCGACGCGAACAGCGCCTCCGCCTATGGCCGCTCCAAGGCTCAGGCTGAAGTTGAGGTCCGCGCCGTCTATCCTGACGCGGTGATCCTGCGTCCGTCGCTGGTGTTCGGTGCGGGCGACGGCTTCCTGAACCGTTTCGCCGCCATGGCGACCTTCTCGCCTGTCCTGCCGCTGATCGGCGGCGGCGAAACCAAGTTCCAGCCCGTCTATGTCGGCGACGTCGCCGAGGCCATTGCGCGCAGCGTCATTCGTGGCGATGCGGCAGGCAAGACCTTCGAGCTGGGCGGGCCGTCGACCTCCAGCTTCCGGGAAGTGCTGGAGCTGGTGCGTCGCGAGACGGGCCGCAATCGCCTCCTGGCGCCCCTGCCCTTCTTCGTGGCCAAGCCGCTGGGTTCGCTGTTGTCGCTGGTCGGCATTCTGGGCGTCACCCCGCCGCTGACCCGCGATCAGGTGCTGATGCTGGAGCACGACAATGTCGTGTCGCCGGACGCCGCCACCCTGGCCGATCTGGGCGTCACCCATACGACCGGCATGGAATCGACCGCCCCGACCTATCTGTGGAAATACCGCGTCGGTGGTCAGTTCGCCGCCTCCCCCGCCCATTAAGACTTACGCCTGATCGGCGTCGAGCCGCCCGGCCGTGCAGACGGTCGGGCGGATCCCGTTGATAGAACAAACAGAGCACGACTGAAGGATGTCCGCCACGCAGACCCTGCCCACCTATGCGGAGAGCCAGACGCTGGAAGACGCGCGCGCCCTGTTGGCCCGCGTCTGGGGCCACGGTGACTTCCGGGGGCTGCAAGGGCAGGTGGTGACGGAGATTCTAGCCGGGCGCGATGTGCTGGCCGTCCTGCCGACCGGCGGCGGCAAGAGCGTCTGCTATCAGATCCCCGCCATCCTGCGCCCCGGCCTGGGTCTGGTGGTGTCGCCGCTGATCGCCCTGATGACCGATCAGGTCGAGGCGCTGAAACAGCAGGGCGTCGCCGCCGCGCGTCTGGATTCCGGCGTCTCGCTGGATGAGCGTTCGGCCATCTGGGCGGCGGCGCGGTCCGGCGAACTGGACCTGCTGTATGTCTCGCCCGAAGGTCTGGCGGCGGGGGCCATGCTGGACCGGCTGTCGGAACTGCCGCTCAGCCTGATCGCCATCGACGAAGCCCACTGTGTGTCCCAGTGGGGTCATGACTTCCGCCCGGATTACCGCAATCTGGGCCTTCTGGCCGAGCGGTTCCCAGATGTTCCGCGCATCGCCGTCACCGCCACCGCCGACGCCCGCACCCGCGACGACATCCTGCGTTCGCTGCGGCTGGAAGATGCCAAGGTCTTCGTCGACAGTTTCGCCCGTCCGAACCTGCAACTGTCGGCCGAGCGCAAGGAGAATGCCTCGCGCGCCAAGACCGACGCCCGTGTCATCGAACTGGTGCGCGAACGGCGCGGCAAGTCGGGCGTGGTCTATTGCGGCAGCCGCGACGGCTGTGACCGCGTGGCCCAGGCTCTGCGTGACGCCGGAACCAACGCCATCGCCTATCACGCCGGCATGGACACGCGCGAACGCGACAAGCGTCTGGAGCGGTTTCTGGCCGAGGACGGCGCTGTCATGGTCGCCACCATCGCCTTCGGCATGGGGGTGGACAAGGCCGACGTCCGCTTCGTCATCCATGCAGATCCGCCCGGCAGTCTTGAGGCTTACTGGCAGGAGATCGGGCGCGCTGGCCGCGACGGCGAACCGGCAGAGGGCATCACCCTGTATGGCCCGTCCGACATCGCCTGGTCGCTGCGCCGTCTCGACAGCCGCCCGATGGCCGAGGAGATCAAACAGGTTCAGGTTCGAAAGACCCGTCAGCTGTTCGCCATGCTGGACGGCGGCGTCTGCCGCCCGCAGGCGGTGCGTCGATACTTCGGCGAACAGGACGCCCAGCCCTGCGGCGTCTGCGACATCTGCGGCGACCCGCCCCAGCTTTATGACGCCACCGTCCCGGCCCAAAAGGCGCTGGCGGCGGTGCAGCGTCTGGGCGGACGCTTCGGGCGCAACCGCGTCGTTGATCACCTGACGGGCCGCACCAAGGATGTGCAGCCGTGGGAGCAGCAACTATCCACCTGGGGCATCGGGCGCGAAATCTCGCTGACCTCATGGCGCGAGATCGTCGATCACCTGCTGTTCGACGGCCTGCTGGTCGAAGACCCCAACGACGGCAAGCCGTTGGTCGGCCTAGGCGACGCCGAGGCTGTGCGCGCCGTCTATAAGTCCGAACGTCAGGTCGAGGTCCGCCGCGCCCCTCTCCGCGCCGACACCGCGCCCCGTCGTCGCGACCGCACAGGCGAGGGCCGCAATGCTGCGCTGGAGACGATGGACGCCGATGTCCGCGCCCGGTTCGAGGCCCTGCGCGCCTGGCGCCGCGACCGCGCCGCCGAACAGCACGTCCCGCCCTATGTCATCTTCCAGGACAAGACCCTGCTGGAGATCGCCCACGCCGAGCCCGGCGACATGGCCAGCCTGGGCGCCCTGTCCGGTGTCGGCCAGTCGAAGCTGGACCGTTACGGCAAGGGCGTACTGGAGACGCTGGGCGCGCTGGGTTAGTTCAAAAACCGCTCGACGGCTTCCTGGAAACGGGCTGGCTGGTCGATCATCACCTGATGTTCGGCGCCTTCGATGCGTTCGAAACGGGCGGGTCGGGGCAGGTTGTTGAAGCCGTAGCGGTACAGGCCCTCCAGCCGATTTCGAGGGCTGTTGGTGTCCGGGGTCCAGCCATAGACCACCGTCATGGGGGCCGTGACCTGACGCAGGCGCAAGCGCAGGTCGACGGTCAGGGCCTCATACAGGCCCTGCGCCAACACCCGCCGGTCGCCGCCCTGCAGACCCAGACCGCCGAACACCATGTCGCCCGCAAGGCCCAGGTCGCCGCCAAGATTGGCCACCTGCGACTTCAGCGCCTGATCGCCAAACAGCATCAGAGCCTGATAACCCAGCCGCGCCATCGGCTCGATCTGGTCGGACGTGACGCGTGAATCGACCAGAGCCGGGAAGAAGGGGGCCGAATCCACCACCATGACCCGGCTGATCCGGTCGCCCATGTCGGCGGCGACACGGATGGCGATCTGGCCACCCAGAGAATGGCCGATGACGGCGGGACGCTCGATCTTCTGTGTACGGATGAAGCGTTCGATCTCGGAGGCGGCAGGCCCAGCCAGACCCCCGCTGGCGTTGCCGCCGATGTCCGTCTGGCCGAACCCGCGCAGGGTGACCAGATGAACACGATACCGTCCCTGAAGCTGGGCCGCCGTCGAGCGCCAGGCGTCTGCGGTCGAACCCAGACCCGGAATGAAGATGATGTCCGGGCCGGTCCCGCGCGTCTCGACGATGATCCGGTTCGACTGGAAGGCGGGCGGCGCCGACGGCGTGAAGGGAATGCCGGGCACGGTCTGGGCGCAGGCGGCGACCGGCAGGACAAGGAGCAGGGACGCAAACAGCGTAGCGAAGAGACGGATCATGATCCGTCTCTAACGCCGGAACGCGGCAATCGGTTGACGGATCAACGTCCTTTAAAGTCAGGCTTCCGCTTTTCGACGAAGGCGGCCATGCCCTCCTTCTGGTCCTCGAAGGCGAACAGGGAGTGGAACAAGCGGCGTTCGAACTGCACGCCTTGGGTCAAAGTCGTCTCCAGCGCGGCATTGACCATCTCCTTGTTGGCCATGACGGCCAGCGGGCTCTGGAAGGCGATCTTGGCGGCGATCTTGCGCACTTCTTCCAGCAGCGTCTCGTGCGGGAAGACCCGCGAAGCCAGACCGGACGCTAAAGCCTCTGCCGCATCCATCATCCGGGCAGTCAGGACCATGTCCATGGCCTTGGACTTGCCCACCAGACGGGTCAGGCGCTGCGACCCGCCGATGCCGGGCGCCACGCCCAGATTGATCTCGGGCTGGCCGAACTTGGCCTTGTCGCTGGCGATGATGAAGTCGCACAACATGGCCAGTTCGCACCCGCCGCCCAAAGCAAAGCCGTTGACGGCGGCGATGATCGGCTTCCTGAACCGGGTGATCCGGTCATGGCCCAGTGCGAAGAAATTCCCTGCATACATCTGGGCATAGGTCTGGTCCGCCATCTCCTTGATGTCAGCGCCGGCGGCGAAAGCCTTATCGCCCGAGCCGGTCAGGATCAGGCAGCGTACGCTGTCGTCATGTTCGACGCTGTCGAGGAAGTCGGCCAGATCCTTGAACAGGGCCGAGTTCAGGGCGTTCAGCGCCTCGGGCCGGTTCAGGGTCACCACCGCATAGCCGTCTTCGTGGCGTTCGATCAGCAGGTTGGAATAGGCGTCGGCCATGGCGATGTTTCCTCTTTTGACGGTGATCTAACGCCTTGCCCGCAGCAGGGCGAGGGTCATGGAGAAGCGGATCAGTTCGGACACGACGATACAGCCCATCAGGCCGTTAGCGATCAGCACCAGCAGATTGGCTGGCGTCACGGCGGTCAGCAGTCGTGACAGGACCGGCTGATCGATCCAGCCCATCACGAACAGCACCGCCGCCGTCAGGGTGATCAGGCCGATCAGGGCCATCAGCGAGATATGACTGGCCTGCAGCGTAGCCTTGCGTTCCGCCGCCCCCTCGCGCGTGTCGGGATGGGGCAGAAGCCGCGCGATCACCGTCAGCACCCCCTCGGCGACGACAATCAGCACCAGCCCCAGCAGGAACAGCCCGCCCATCTTGCCCGCGAACCCCGACCGGGCCAGATCGCCCAGCCGGATGTGTTCGATCAACCGCCAGCCATACAGGCCCCAGACGCCGAGCGTGGTGACAATGGCGATCCACAGATGCTGCTGGCGCAGGGTCATAAGGCGGCCTCCGGCGTCAGTGGGCTTCGTCCCAGTTGGCGGCGGCGCGGGCCTCGACCACCAGCGGCACGGTCAGGGCGACAGCGGGATCGGAGGCATTCTCCATGATCCGCTTGATGACCGTGATGGCGCGTTCAGCCTCGGCTTCCGGCGCTTCGAACACCAGTTCATCGTGCACCTGCAACAGCATCCGCGTCTTCAGTCCGGCGTCGACCAAGGCGCCCGGCATGCGGATCATTGCCCGGCGGATGATGTCGGCGGCTGCGCCCTGAATCGGGGCGTTGATGGCCGCGCGTTCGCCGAATTGGCGTTCCGCCCCCGACTTGGAGTGGATGGCCGGAATATGGATGCGACGCCCGAAGACGGTGGAGACGAAGCCCGCCTCACGCACCTCCGCCTTGGTCTTGTCCATGTATCCGCGGATGCCGGGGAAGCGTTCGAAATAGGTCTTGATATAGGCCCCGGCCTCGCCCTGATCGATGCCCAGCTGGGCCGCCAGACCGAAGGCGGAAATGCCATAGACGATGCCGAAGTTAATGGCCTTGGCGCGACGGCGCGTCTCGGACGGCATCCCCTCGACCGGCACGCCGAACATCTCGGACGCGGTGGCGGCGTGAATGTCCAGCCCGGCCTTGAAGGCGCGCTTCAGCTCGGGGATGTCGCCGATATGGGCCAGGAGGCGCAGTTCGATCTGGCTGTAGTCGGCGCTGATCAGGACATGGCCGGGCGCGGCGATGAAGGCTTGGCGGATTTCGCGGCCTGTCTCGGTGCGGATTGGGATGTTCTGAAGGTTCGGATCGCTGGAGGCCAGACGTCCGGTCGAGGCGGCGGCGAGTTGATAGGAGGTGTGGACCCGGTCGGTCTTGGGATCAGCGGCGGCGATCAGGGCGTCGGTGTAGGTGCCCTTCAGCTTGGACAGCTGGCGCCAGTCCAGCAGGACGCGCGGCAGGTCGTGGGTCAGGGCCAGGTCTTCCAGCACGCTGGCGTCAGTGCCCCACTGACCGGACGCGGTCTTCTTGCCGCCCGGCAGGTTCAGTTCGCCAAACAGAATTTCACCGATCTGACGGGGCGAACCGATGTTGAAGGGCCGCCCGGCGATCTCGTGCGCCTGAGCCTCCAGTTCGGCCATGCGCAGGCCGAACTCGCTGGACAGGCGTTTCAGCCGGTCCGGGTCGATGCGGATGCCGTTCAACTCCATGTCCGCCAGCACGGTCGGCATCCCCCGCTCCAGCGTCTCATAGACGGTGGACAGGCCTTCGCGGGCCAGACGGGGCTTTAGAATGCGCCACAGACGCAGCGTGACGTCCGCATCCTCGCCCGCGTATTTCGTCGCGGGTTCAAGAGCCACGTGTTTGAAGGATTTCTGGCTCTTGCCCGTACCCGCCACCGACTTGAAGGTGATCGGTTCATGGCCCAGGTGCAGGCGCGACAGCTCGTCCATGCCATGCCCGTGAATGCCGCCCTCCAGCACATAGGAGATCAGCATGGTGTCGTCGTAAGGCGCGACCCGGATGCCCCGACGCGCCATGACAGCGATGTCGTATTTTGCGTTCTGCAGCACCTTCAGAACCGACGGGTCTTCCAGCAGCCCCTTCAGCTTGGCCAGCGCCGTCGTCTTGTCGATCTGGGGGATGGCCTCGGGCGTTTCGCTTGGCGCACCGAACAGATCGCCAGAACTCGCCTGCGCCTCATGCGCGTGCGTCAGGGGAATATAGCAGGCCTCGTTCGGCCCCACCGCCAGCGACACGCCGCACAGGCCCGCATGGGTCGCCGACAGGGCGTCCGTTTCGGTATCGAAGCCAACGAAGCCGACCTCGGTCGCGCGCGCGATCCAGCGGTCCAGCGCCTCCTCGGTCTGGACGCATTCATAGGCGGCGTGATCGAAGGTCTGGACCTCGGCGGGCGCCGTCGCCTCCTGACCATAGCGATGGGTCGCCACCGGCGCGTTCAGGTTGGGCGCGCGCTTGGGGGCAAAGGCCGAAACCTCGCTGGGGCCCGCCTTGCCGTCGCCGACACGGCGCTGCAGCGAACGGAACTCCATCGTCTCCAAAAAGGCCGACAGCGTCGCCGGGTCGGGATCACGCACGGCGAAATCCGCGATGGCTTCCGGCGCAGGCGCATCACAGGTCAGGCGCACCAGTTCGCGCGACAGACGGATCTGGTCGGCGAAGTTGATCAGGGTCTCGCGGCGTTTCGGCTGTTTGATCTCGCCCGCCCGCGCCAGCAGGGTGTCCAGATCGCCGTATTCATCCAGCAACTGGGCCGCCGTCTTGGGACCAATGCCGGGGGCGCCCGGCACGTTATCGACGCTGTCGCCGATCAGGGCCTGCAGATCGACCATCTTCTCCGGCCCGACGCCGAACTTTTCATAGACTTCCGGCTCGGCCAGACGCCGGTCCTTCATCGGGTCCCACATGACCACGCCGCCGCCGATCAACTGCATCAGGTCCTTGTCGGACGACACGATCACGGCCTCGCCGCCCGCGTCACGCGCCTTGCAGGCATAGGTGGCGATCAGGTCGTCGGCCTCGTAACCGGGCAGTTCGACACAATGGACGCCGAACGCCGCCGTCGCCTCGCGCACCAGCGGGAACTGCGGGATCAGGTCTTCGGGCGGCGGCGGACGGTGGGCCTTGTATTGATCATACAGGGTGTTGCGAAACGTCTTTTCCGAGTGGTCGAAGATGGCCACCAGATGGGTCGGGCCGTCCGCGCCCTTCATGTCCTGCAGCAGCTTCCAGAGCATGTTGCAGTAGCCCTGAACCGCGCCCACCGGCAGGCCGTCTGACTTGCGCGTCAGCGGCGGCAAGGCGTGATAGGCGCGGAAGATATAGGCCGAGGCGTCAATCATCCACAGACGCAGCGCGGGGGCCTCCGATGTCGGGGCGGATTCGGTCTCGGGAGCAGCAGCGTCAGTCATGGCCGGAACATAGGCGGCCAAAGCCTCCGCGTCAGCCGCTAGAATTCCTTCCAGCTCGATCCCGGATCACGCTGGCCCGGCACAGCCTGCTGCTGGCCCCATGACACCACCATGAAGGCCTTGTGGCTGCGGATGCGATAGGCGCCGATCATGGGCAGGACGGCCCCCAGCGGCGCCCCCGTCTTGGCCTCGTAGAGGAAGCCGGAAAACTCGGCGACGCCGACCCGGTCACGATAGCTGTAGGCCGACAGCTCCGGCAGGGAGACGACGTTCAGGCTCTCATTGATCGGGATACGCATATCCGGCAGGCCGAAGACGCGACGCATCTGCTCCAGCGACAGGGCGCCTGCGCGGATCTCAAACACGGCGTCCGCCTCATCCTTGGTGCGGGCCATGCGAAAACCGGCGTCGGACAGGGCGGCGCGGATGGCGCTGACGGCGTACCGGCTGCCTTCGCCCTGGAAATAGGCGTCATCGACAAAGACCGCAGAGGCCGCAGGCAGGGGCAGGGACAGGCCCTCGACCGCATGGTCCGAGGCGCGGGCCAGCAGAAGCTGCTCGGTCGCGGTGCGGCCGATGTTGCTCTCTGTCGTGGAGGCGCAGGCTGAAAGGGTCAGGGCCGCCGCAGCCAGCGTCAACGCCGTCCGCATTCTCACCAGACCCCGGTGTTCGGCATGGAGGCCCAGGGCTCGGCGGGCGCCAGAGGCTCGCCTTCCTGCAGCAGTTCGATGGAGATGCCGTCGGGCGAACGGACGAAGGCCATATGGCCATCGCGCGGCGGGCGGTTGATGGTCACGCCACCGTCGGCCAGACGCTGGCAGGCGGCATAGATGTCATCGACCTTATAGGCCAGATGGCCGAAGTTGCGCCCGCCCGGATAATCCTCAGCGTCCCAGTTGAAGGTCAGCTCCAGCTCAGGACAGCGTTCCGCCGCCGACTGTTCCAGATTCTTGGGTGCTGCCAGGAAGATCAGGCTGAACCGCCCGGCCTCATGCTCGGTGCGGCGCACCTCCTGCAGGCCCAGCAGGACGCAATAGAAGTGCAGCGAGGCGTCGAGGTCCTTCACGCGGACCATAGTGTGCAGATAACGCAAGGGTTCAGTCTCCGTGCCGGGGAGGGCGCAAGTCAGCGCCCTCTATAGACAGGAGCAGGCGCGACCGCGATTCAACTGAGGTGACGACGCCCAGAAAACAGGCGCCGCAACAGAAAATCAGTGGGCCTCGGGCGCGCGGGCGGCCGGGCTCAGATATTCGCTCTCATCGTGCGAATGGGCCGACAGAACGAACCGGCGATCACAATAGCTGCACTCGATGAAGTCGTCCGCGCCCATGTCCATATAGACCAGCGGATGGCCCAGTGCGCCGCCGCCGCCGTCGCACGCGACGCGCTTGGTCGAAACCACGACTTCTTCGGGCGGAGGGATGATGGCGTCGGGATGGCGGGGAGGCATGGTCCGGTCCGGGTCTGGAAGGCTCGCGCCGTTCCTAGGCGGACCGGACGGTCAGGTCAAACCTCGGCTGCGACCGGGCGGCGCAGAAGACGGTTCAGCATGGCCTTGCGTTTCTTGAACAGGGTCAGCCCCAGGCAGGCCGCGCCGACCCACAGGCCGATTTCGCCGATCAGGGCCAGACTGGCCGCCGCCAGCGCCGCATGGGTCATGTCCAGATAATCCACCTTGCCCGCCAGCAGGGCCAGCCCGGCGCCGACATAGCCGAGGGCGCACACAGCCATCGCAGCAAAGCCGATCAGGCGGGTCCGGGTCAGGGGTTTGCGGTTCGTCATGGCGTTTCTCCGTCAAGCAGATTTGTCCCTATGACAAGGAAACTAGACATACCCACATCTTTAGTCAAGTACGCTTTACAAAAAGACACGCCTGTTTGTCTGACGACATAGACCGGGTTGGCGAACCCGCATCCGCCCCCTACCTATGCGCTCGCCTTTCTGCGCCGAGTTTGCCCGACCATGCCCGAGACCTACGCCCTGCCCGACAACGCCATCGAGGTGCGGGGCCTCAAGAAGACCTATGCCGGCTCCAAAAAGGCTGCGCCCAAGACGGCGCTGCGGGGCGTTGATCTGGTGATCCCGCGCGGCTCGGTGTTCGGCCTGCTGGGCCCGAACGGGGCGGGCAAATCGACCCTGATCAATATTCTGGCCGGAGTGGTAAAAAAATCCGAAGGCTCGGTGAAGATCTGGGGCCGCGACATCGACAAGGAGCCGCGCGACGCCGCAGCGGCCCTGGGCGTGGTGCCGCAGGAAATCGTCGCCGACGTCTTCTTCACCCCGCGTGAATCGCTGGAAGTGCAGGCAGGCTTTTACGGCGTGCCAAAGAACGAGCGCCGCTCCGACGAACTGCTGGCGGCGCTGGGCCTGTCGGACAAGGCCAACGCCTATGTCCGCGCCCTGTCTGGCGGCATGAAGCGCCGTCTGATGGTGGCCAAGGCGCTGGTGCATAACCCGCCCATCCTGATCCTGGACGAACCGACGGCAGGCGTGGATGTCGAACTGCGCCGCCAGCTGTGGGCCTATGTCCGCCGCATCAACGAGGAAGGGGTCACCATCGTCCTGACCACCCACTACCTCGAAGAGGCGCAGGAGCTTTGCGACACCATCGCCATCGTCAACCGGGGCGAGGTGGTGGCCTGCGAGCCGACGCCGCAACTGCTGCGCCGTCTGGACAGCCGCAATGTGGTCGTCACACCTGAAACTCCGCAGGAGGTTCCGCCCGTCCTGAACGGCTTTGTCGTCACGGCCCGTCCCGGCGGCGCCTTCGCCGTGACCTACAAGAAGGGTCAGTCATCGGTCGAACAGGTCATCAACGCCGTGCGCGCAGCCGGCGTGACCATCGCCGACATCACCACTGAGGACCCGGATCTGGAAGACGTCTTCCTGGCCCTGACCTATGGCGACAAATCCCGCGTCGATCCGACGAAGGACTGAGAACTACTTCAGAGAGCGTCACCCTCGGGCTTGACCCGAGGGCCGGGCCTTCCGCCGCATTGCGTCCGAGGCGACGCACAGCCCGATCTGCATCCGATCCTCGGGTCAAGCCCGAGGATGACGCAGCATTTAAAGGCGGATGACGGCGTGAGGGCGCAAGCGCCCCTCACTGCACCTCTGACAGAAACTCGAAGATCGCCGCCCGCGCTTCCGGCTCGTCCAGCATCGGGGCATGGCCGACGCCAGGCACCTCGACATAGGCCATAGACGGCGCGGCCTTCTTCATCTTGTCGGCGATCTCGGCGCTGAGCAGATCAGAGTTCCCGCCCCGCACCAGCAGGGTCGGCTTCTTCTTCGCCAGACGCCGGAAATCGGGCCACAGATTCGGAACCAGCGCCTTGGCGCCCGCCGCACGGATCGGCACGGCAATGTCGGGATCATAGTCCAGACCGATCTCACCATCCGGCTGCTGGCGGAAGATACGCCGCGCGAACCCGTCCCAGTCGGCATCCGAATAATGCGGGAAGGCCACGCCGTTGATCCGCTTTGCATAGGCGGAAGCGTCGGCCCAGGTTTCGATCTCGACCGGCTGACCGCTGTAGCTGGCGATCCGCGTCAGACCCTCGGTCGCCACCTCCGGGCCAATGTCGTTCAGGATGGCCGCCACCACGGCCTTGGGCTTGATTGCCGTCAGGGCCATGGTGATCAGCCCCCCCATCGAGGTGCCCAAGAAGACCGCCCGGTCAATCGCCGCCTGCTCCATCAGGGCCAGCACATCCCGAGCATAGACGTCCGGCGTATAGGTCATCGGATCAGGCGCACGATCCGACAGGCCGCGCCCGCGCACATCCACCGCCAGCACCCTCCGCCCGCTCTGGGCCAGCAACGGCGCGATGACTTCGAAGTCGGCGCTGTTTCGGGTCAGGCCGTGAATGGCGATGACCGGAGGCCGGGCCACGCCGGGACCGGGGGCATAGTCGCGTGCGAACAGGCTCAGTCCATCCGGCGACGTCCAGCGACGTTCAACAAAAGCCACGGCCAACTCCCTCAGCAATACTCACACGCCCATATATTCACGGCGTCAGGAATTGCGAAGCGCGGCGGTGATCAGCCTGCGGTCAGACCCTGCACGAAGACATCCAGATCGCCGCCCTCGAACAGATGGCCGGAAACGCCCGCCCGCCGCGCCGCCTCTACGTCGGTCGGTTGATCGCCGATCATCAGGGATTTGGACGGATCAATCCCATGCTCTGCAATCGCACGCAGCAGCATTCCCGGATTAGGCTTGCGGTCCGGATGGTCGGGGTGGCGATAGCGTTCAACCACCGCATCGGCGTGATGGGGCGCGGCATAGACGGCGTCGATCACGCCTCCGTCCTGCGCCAGACGCTGGATCAGCAGGGCGTTGAAATCGTGCATCTGTTCCTCAGTGAACAGACCGCGCGCCACGCCGGACTGGTTGGTGACGATGACCGTCAGATAGCCCAGAGACTTCAGCCGCCGCACGGCCTCGGCCGCACCGGGGATCAACACCAGATGCTCCGGCTTGTGCGGATAGCCGCAGTCTTCGATCAGTACCCCGTCACGATCGAGGAAGGCCGCAGGCACGCCGCTCATGGATGGTGTCTCAGCAGTTCGGAAAAGGCGGTCATCAAGTGATAGAGGCTGGAAGCAGGGGCCGCCGCCTCAGGCGATCGTCCCTCTACGTCATAACTGTCGGCCCAAAGCCCCTGCACATCGGTCGCCAGATGGGTCGCCAACAATCGGTCGACCAGGTCACAGACATTGGCATCGCCAAACGCCAACCCCGTGCGGATCGCCTCGGTCTGGGCCCACAGACGGCGCCCACCGTCCAGAACAACGCCTGACGGACCGATCTCGCGGATCATGCCAAGCGACGTCTGGCCTTGCGCCACCGCCCGGCGATGCAGGTCCTCTGGTTCTACGCCAACATCAAAACCGACCCCCTGAGCATGACGCAACAGCCAGGCCCATTCCTCAAGATGGCCCGGTTCGATGATGTGGCCCGTCTTCGGATCGACCGCCCAGGCTTCAGTGAAATATTCACGGATCGCGCCATCGACCACGATATGGTCGCGGCACAGGTCCAGCGATACGCGCGCCGCCGCTTCAAAAGCAGAATCAGGCGCCACTGCCTGCCAGGCCAGCATGGCCTCCAGCATGTGCATGTGCGGATTCTGGCGACGGGGCAGACGCGGCGGCAGGGCGTC
>NZ_JABAZW010000005.1 GCF_018608325.1 Brevundimonas sp.
ACCGGACACGTTCAGCGTACAGGCCCCTTCGCACAGCCTGTCCTGCGGGCAGATGCGGCCGCAGATTTCCGGCATGGTCGAGGTCAGCGACGCGACGCGCCACGCCTCGCGCGGCTCGTTCTCGGCCGACAGGCGCAGCCAGTCGGGAATATTGTTCTGCAGCGGGCAGGCGTTCTGACAGAACGGCACCCCGCAGTCGGTGCAGCGTGACGCCTGTTTCTCGGCCGTCTCGGTCGAATGGGGAATCGTAATCTCCCCGAATCCGCGTGCGCGAAGTTCGGCTGAGGCCTTGGAGAGGCGGCGCGGCTCTACGACGAAAGTCCCGCCTTGCTTTATGGTTTTATGGGTCACTTTTCGCATATGCAGCAATCGGCCCATACCGGCAAATATTATTGCTGTGAGCGGTTCTCAGTTGCGAAAATAGCAAGAAACATTCGCAGAGCTGTCCTTGTGCGCTGAAAAAGTGTGACTGAGCGGTGTGTTGACGCAATGGTCTTCAAGGGTTCCGGGGGTGCGACAATATGGAACCGCCCCTGCACACAAGCGTTGCAAAACCCTGATCCTTTAGATGAGGGGGCTTCCATGCCACGATGGACTTCGCCGACCGGGTTGGGGGGCTGGCTGACGCTGCTTCTCGGCCTGCTGCTTGCCGTGATCGGATTGGTTTTGACGATCGGCGGCGTGCAACTGGCCGCACTGGGCGGCTCCTGGTATTATCTGATTGCGGGCCTGGCGCTGATCGTGTCGGGCTTTTTCCTTGTCTTCCGCGACATCAAGGGCGTCTGGATTTACGGCGCGACCTTCCTGCTGACCCTGGTCTGGGCCTTGTGGGAGAAGGGCTTGAACGGTTGGGCGCTGGTGCCGCGTCTGGTCGGCCCGCTGGTGCTGCTGTTCCTGGTGCTCGCCACCCTGCCGGTGCTTCGGGCGCGCGGCGGCGGCAAACAGGCAGGCATCGGCATTGTCGGTCTGGCTGTGCTCACCGTCATCTTCGGCCTGATCGTGGGGCAAGCCAATCAGGCCCGTGTCGACAGCCCGGTGCCGGGCGCGCGCGGTCCCTTTGGTGATCCGGCCCTGATCAAGGCGGGCGTCGACTGGCCCGCCTATGGCGGCTCGGACGCGGCCCAACGCTATTCGCCCCTGACCCAGATCAACCGGGACAATGTCGGCAAGCTGGAACGCGCCTGGACCTTCCGCACCGGCGACCTGCCGGGCGAGCGTTTCGGGGCCGAGACCACGCCGCTGAAGATCGGCGACACCGTCTATCTCTGCTCGGCGCGTAACAAGATGTTCGCGCTGGACGCCAACACCGGCCAGCAGAAATGGGCCTATGATCCCAAGGTGCCGGACGACCAGATTCCGTACACGGCGGCCTGCCGTGGCGTGACCTATTACGCCGTGCCGAACGTGGATCAGGCTCAACCCTGCGCCACGCGGATCATTGAAGGCACGCTGGACGGCCGCATCATTTCGCTGGACGCCAAGACGGGCGTGCCTTGCCCGGCCTTCGGGACGAACGGCGAAGTCAGCATCAAGCAAGGCATGGGCGATCCCTATCCGGGCATGGTGTCGATCACCTCGCCCCCCGTCATCGTGCGCGGCGTCATCGTGACCGGCCATCAGGTTCTGGATGGTCAGAAGCGCTGGAACGCCTCGGGCGTGATCCAGGGTTATGACGCCGTCACCGGCCAACTGCGCTTCGCCTGGGACATGATGCGTCCCGAGACGAACACGACCCCGCCGGAAGGCCAGACCTACACCCCCGGCACCCCGAACATGTGGACGACGGCGACGGCGGACGAAGGCCTGGGGCTGGTCTATCTGCCCATGGGCAACTCGGCTGCGGACTATTATTCCAGCCTGCGTCGCCCCGAGGAGAACAAGTACGCCAGCTCGCTGGTCGCGCTGGATGTCACCACGGGCAAGCCGCGCTGGCATTATCAGACGGTCCGCATGGACGTCTGGGACTATGACCTGGGGTCGCAGGTGACGCTGGTTGATCTGCCGACGGCCGGGGGCGTGACGCCTGCGGTGATCCTGCCGTCCAAGCGCGGCGAGATCTTCGTTCTGGACCGCCGCACCGGCCAACCGCTGCACGGCGTCGAGGATCGTCCCGCTCCGCGCGGCGGCGTCGAACCGGCGCAACGTGCGGCGACCCAGCCCTATTCGCTGTTCAACACACTGGCCAAGCCGGTGCTGCACGAACGCGACATGTGGGGCATCTCGCCTATCGACCAGATGATCTGCCGCATCCAGTTCAAGAAGGCGTCCTATGAGGGTGAGTTCACCGCCCCCACGGTCGACCGTCACTGGATCCAGTATCCGGGCTACAACGGCGGTTCCGACTGGGGCGGCCTGGCGCTTGATCCGGCGCGGGGCGTGATCATCGCCAACTATAACGACATGCCCAACTACAACCGTCTGGTCCCGCGCGCCGAGGCCGACAAGCTGGGCTGGTTCGCGCGCGATGACCCTCGTTATCAGGAAGAAAAGACGGGCGAAGGCTCCAAGGCCGAAGGCGCGGGCGATCCGCAACAGGGCGTGCCCTATGCGATCGACGTCAATGCAGGCTGGCGCATGCCGATCACCGGCGTGCTGTGCAAGGAGCCTCCCTACGGCGGCATCCGCGCCATCGACGTGCAGAGCGGCAAGACCCTGTGGGACCGTCCGTTCGGCACGGCCCGCAAGAACGGCCCGTTCGGCATCCCGTCGATGCTGCCGCTTGAGATCGGCACGCCGAACAACGGCGGCTCGGTCGTCACGGCGGGCGGTCTGATCTTCATCGCCTCGGCGACCGACGACCTGATCCGCGCCATCGACATCGAAACCGGCAAGACTGTCTGGTCGGACGTGCTGCCTGCGGGCGGCCAGGCCAACCCGATGATCTATGAGCAGAACGGCCGCCAATATCTGGTGATCGTCGCTGCGGGCCACCACTTCATGGAGACGCCGGAAGGCGACTATGTGATCGCCTACGCCCTACCTCAGAAGACCTGAGGCGGAAGCAATCTCCCTCCCCTGCGGGGGAGGGTGGTCGCGCCAGCGACAGGGTGGGGGCGGCTCGGCGACGAGCCGCCTTTTCTCGTTTCAGGAAAGTTTGATCTTGTTCAGCGCAGCCGCCCCCACCCGACTTAGGCTGCGCCTCAGCCACCCTCCCCGAGTGGGGAGGGAGAAGTTCGGGGCCTGATCTTACGGCCTGATCTGACCCTGACCGCGCACCACATATTTGTAGGTGGTCAGCTGTTCGGCGCCGACCGGGCCGCGTGCGTGCAGGCGGGCGGTGGAGATGCCGATTTCGCCGCCGAAGCCGAACTCGCCGCCGTCGGCGAACTGGGTTGAGGCGTTGATCAGGACAATGGCGCTATCGATCTTTGACGCGAACCGTTCGGCGGCCTCGGCGTCGGTGGTGATGATCGCCTCGGTGTGGCCTGAGCCATAGCGGGCGATGTGGTCGGCGGCGGCGTCCAGATCATCGACGACCCGGATCGACAGGATGGGGGCCAGATACTCGGTGGTCCAGTCGGCCTCGGTCGCAGGCTTGGCTTCGGGGATCAGGGTGCGGGCTGCGTCGTCGCCGCGCAGTTCGCATCCGGCGGCGATCAGGTCGGCGGCGACACCGGGCAGCAGGCGCTCGGCCCCCGCGCGATCCACAAGCAGGGTCTCGGTCGCGCCGCAGACCGAGACGCGGCGCATCTTGGCGTTGACGGCGATGGCGCGGGCCACATCCAGATCAGCGGCCTCGTGCAGATAGGTGTGGTTCAACCCTTCCAGATGGCTGAGCACCGCTGTCTTGGCGTCGGCCTGAACCCGCGCGACCAGGCTCTTGCCGCCGCGCGGGATCAGCAGGTCGATGGCTCCGTTCAGCCCCGCCAGCATCAGGCCCACGGCGTCACGATCCGGCGTATCGACCAGTTGCACCGCATCGGCGGGCAGGCCCGCTTCCGACAGGGCCTCTGCGATCAGCACGGCGATGGCCAGCGACGACTGCAGACAGTCCGAGCCGCAGCGCAGGATGG
This sequence comes from Brevundimonas sp., assembly GCF_018608325.1. Lineage (GTDB taxonomy): Bacteria > Pseudomonadota > Alphaproteobacteria > Caulobacterales > Caulobacteraceae > Brevundimonas. Next base: position 4,014 of record NZ_JABAZW010000005.1, read on the forward strand.
CCGCATTGCCTGAACGGATGCACAGGGCGGCGGCGTCGGCTGTCACATTGGGGCGGCTCTCATAGATGACGCCCAGCACGCCGATGGGGGTGCGGACGCGGGCGATGTCCAGACCATTGGCGGGGGTCCAGCGTTCGGTCTCCACGCCCAAGGGATCCGGCACGGCGGCGATGATGGCCACCGCCTCGGCCATGCCTGCGATGCGGGCGGGCGACAGGGACAGGCGGTCGATCATGGCCTCGGTCATGCCGCCTGCGCGGGCGGCCTCGACGTCCTTTGCATTGGCGGTCAGGATCGGGGCCTCTGCGGCCTTCAGCTTTTCGGACAGCAACTCCAGCGCGCGGGTGCGGGCGGCGGCTGGCGCATCGCGCAGGCCTTGAGCAGCGTTGCGGGCGCGAAGGCCCAGTTCAAGCATGTGCGCAGTCAGGTCGGTCATCGGTCAGCCAGAACCATGTCGTCTCGGTGGATCAGGACGGACGCCCCGCGATAGCCGAGGATGGCCTCGATCTCATCGCTGCGGCGTCCGCGAATACGGGCGGCGTCTTCGGCGGCATAGGCGGCCAGACCCACCCCGACCGGCAGGCCGGATGGGTCGGTCAGGCGAACGCAGTCGCCCTTTTCAAAATCGCCGGATACGGCGGTGACGCCTGCGGGCAGCAGGCTCTTGCCCGCCTTCAAGGCCGTGACGGCTCCGGCGTCCAGCCGCAGTTCGCCAGCGGGCGACAGACTGCCTGCGATCCATTGTTTGTAAGCGGCCATCGGGCCATTGGGCGCAGAGATCAGGGTGGCCCGCGCGCCATCGCGGATGGCGGTCAGGGGCGACAGGGTCTGGCCCGAGGCGATGATGGTGGCGCAGCCTGCGGACCGGGCGATCTGGGCCGCCGCCAGCTTGGTGGCCATGCCGCCCGTGCCGACGCCTGCATCTGCATTTGCGCCTCCGCCCATGGCCATGATGTCGGGCGACAGGGTCTCGATCAGCGGCAGATGGGCGGCGTTGGGATCGCGGCGCGGATCGGCGGTGTAAAGGCCATCCACGTCCGACAGCAGGACCAGCAGGTCCGCCCGCGCCAACTGGGCCGCGCGCGCCGCCAGTCGGTCGTTGTCGCCGTAGCGGATTTCCTCGGTCGCCACCGTGTCGTTCTCGTTGACGATGGGAATGACGCCGTGGGCAAGAAGCGCGTCGATGGTGGCGCGGCCGTTCAGCCAGCGACGGCGCCGTTCGGTGTCGTCGCGCGTCAGAAGCACCTGACCGGCGACCAGCCCGTGCGGCTCCAGCGCCGCCGACCAGGCCGCCATCAACAGGGACTGTCCGACCGAGGCCGCCGCCTGCTTGTCTTCCAGCCGCACGCCCAGCCCCGGCAGCCGCCCGCGTCCCAGCGCGATGGAGCCGGACGACACCACGATCACATCGCGGCCTTCGCTTTTCAGGGTCGCCAGATCGCGCGCGATAGCCGCCAGCCAGTCGCGCGTCGGCTGGCGCGTCTGGGCGTCGATCAGCAGGGACGAGCCGATCTTGACCACGACGCGACGCGCGCCGTTCAGCGCGGATGACGCGTCCAGTTTCGACAGGGTGGAAGCCATATTCGACATGACGGTTTCTCTAACGCCCTCATTCGGGCTTGTCTCTTGCCGCGTCGCCCCTCAGAGCAGTGAAATGATGGAATCCCTTTCCCCTGTTGCCGCTGGCGCGCTTGGCAGCTTGGCGGCAGGCATGATGACCGCAGTCGGCGCCGTGCCGCTGCTATTCTTCAGAAAGCCCGGCGTGCAGACGCAGAGCGTGCTGCTGGGCTTCGCCGCCGGGGTCATGCTGGCGGCCTCCTTCTTCTCGCTGATCATTCCCGGCGTGGAGGTGCTGCAGGCGGGCGGCGCGTCACAGGCCTGGGCGGCGGGGACGATGGCGGGGGCGGTGCTGATCGGCGCCACGGTGATCGGCCTGATGAACCGGTTCGCACCGGTGGACATGCTGGCCATCGGGCCTGCGGGGTCACGGCATCTGTCACGCCGCATCTGGCTGTTCATCATCGCCATCACCCTGCACAACTTCCCCGAAGGCGCAGCGGTCGGCGTCAGCTTCGGCGGCGGCGACATGCAGCAGGGCCTGTCGACCGCCGTGGGCATCGGCATCCAGAACATGCCTGAGGGGCTGGCCGTTTCGGCGGCGATGGCGACCCTGGGCTATGGCCGCTGGGCCGCCTTCATGGCGGCGCTGGCGTCGGGTCTGGTCGAGCCGATCGGCGGCCTGATCGGCGCCAGCGTGGTCGGGGCCATGCCCGGCGCCCTGCCGTGGGGCCTGGGTCTGGCCGCCGGGGCCATGATCTATGTTGTGACCGCAGAAATCATCCCCGAGACCCGCCATCAGTCCAAGGGCGACGGCTCCATGATCGGCCTGATGATCGGTCTGGTCGGGATGATGTTCCTTGATATCGCCCTGGGTTGAGGTCGCCGCACTGCGGCGGGCAGGGCGCGCATCGATAATCGAACCGCCTTCGATCACCGATGGTCGTTGACCGAAGGGGCCGCAGGGCTTAACGACGCCGCCGTTTGCCCGAAGCATGATTGCATCTCACGGGGGCCGCCGCGCGGTCGCTGTGCAGACGCGAACACGCTCTGCGGCGATCTGCCTCGGTTCTGGCTGGATTTGCGTGTAGGAGTGCGCCCATGACGACGAAGATTCTTCCCGGCGCGACAGGCGTCCTCGCACTGGCCGACGGCACCATCCTGCAGGGAATCGGTGTCGGTGCGACCGGTTCGGCACTGGGCGAGGTGGTCTTCAACACCGCCATGACCGGCTATCAGGAAATCCTGACCGACCCGTCGTACATGAGCCAGATCCTGGCCTTCACCTTCCCGCACGTCGGCAATGTCGGCACGAACGTCGAGGACATCGAACAGATTGGCGGCGGTTCGGACACCTCGGCGCGCGGCGCGATCTTCCGCGACGTCCCGACCGACCCGGCCAACTATCGCTCCGACGCCAGTTTCGATGACTGGATGAAGCGCCGCGGCGTCGTCGGTCTGGCGGGCGTGGACACCCGCGCCCTGACCAAGATCATCCGCGACAAGGGCGCGCCCCATGCGGTCATTGCCCATGACCCCGACGGCAATTTCGATCTGGACGCCCTGGTCGCACAGGCCAAGGCCTGGACCGGTCTGGTCGGTCTGGACCTGGCCAAGCCCGCCTCGACGCTGCAGGCGTTCGAATGGGATGAAGGTCTGTGGGAATGGCCGGAAGGTCACCCCAAGACCGAAGGCCGCAAGAATGTGGTCGTCATCGACTATGGCGTGAAGCGCAACATCCTGCGCGCCCTGGCCTCGACCGGCGCAAAGATCACCGTGGTCCCCGCGACGACGACGGCGGAAGAGGTTCTGGCCCGCAATCCTGACGGCGTGGTTCTGTCCAACGGTCCGGGCGATCCGGCCGCGACCGGCGAATACGCCGTGCCCGAGATCAAGAAGCTGGTCGCCAGCGGCAAGCCCCTGATGGGCATCTGCCTGGGCCACCAGATGCTGGCCATCGCCCTGGGCGCCAAGACTGTGAAAATGGAGCAGGGCCACCACGGCGCCAACCATCCGGTCAAGGATCTGACCACGGGCAAGGTCGAGATCGTCTCGATGAACCACGGCTTCACCGTCGACCGCGACAGCCTGCCGGAAGCCGTGACCGAAACCCACGTCAGCCTGTTTGACGGCACCAACTGCGGCATCGCCGTCGAGGGCAAGCCGATCTTCAGCGTGCAGCACCACCCGGAAGCCTCGCCGGGACCGACGGACAGCCTGTATCTGTTCGACCGGTTTGCAGACCTGATCGAACGCGCGTGAGCCGAGGGGCCGCCCGCTCAACCTATCTGAGCTGGCTGGCCCGCGCGCTGGCCCCCGTGGACGCGTCGGCGTCTGCGGGTGGACCTGACGACCTGGTTCTTGGCTATGCGACCGGTTATGGCCGGGGCGATGTCGAAGCCTTCGTGCGCTCGTTAAGGGCGGTGCATGACGGGCCTGTCGGCCTGTTTGTCGATCCTGATCCCGAGTTTCGCGAATGGCTGGCGTCACAGGGGGTCGAGGCGCTGGACCCGACCGCTTGCGCTGGATGGGCGCCCTTGCCGGTGGTGGCGCGGTTCGGCGACTATGCGCGCCTGATCGAGAGCCGCCCCGCGCTGCGCAACGTCCTGCTGACCGATGTGCGCGACGTCGTGTTTCAGGCTTCGCCCTTCGCCCAGCCGATCACGGGCCTGGAGGTCTTTGTCGAGGACGAGGACCACAGCCTGGGTCAGAATCCCTTCCATTCGAAATATCTGCGGGCGCTGGCGGGCGACGAGGTGGCGGACACCATCGCCGACCGTCCCTGCCTGTGCGCAGGCACCATCATCGGCCCGGCGGCGGACGTGGCGCGTCTATGCCGCCTGATCCTGACGCTGGGGGCCATTCCGCGCTCTAGCGTCGGCGGCGGCTTCGGCATAGATCAGGCGTCGCTGGAGCTGGCCGTGCATCAGGGGCTGGTCGCGGCCCGCATCCGCCCCAACTATTCGCGGGTCGCCACCCTGGGGCGCTGCATCGACGGCGTCGGCGTGGACGAGGACCGCATCACCAACCCGGACGGCTCCATCAGCCCGGTCGTGCATCAGTATGACCGCCATCCCGAACTGATGGGGCTGGTGCGGGGGCTGTGGAGCGCAGAGACGCGTGACCGGGTGCGAACCGGGCCGCAGGGCTTGTCACGCGTCCAGGCCAAGCTGAAGGCGACGCTGTCGCGTTATCTGATGGAATTCCGCTGACGCCCGTCAGGGCAGGGTGAAGAAGCCGGTCTGGTCGCGCAGGGCGCAGGCCTTCATCACGGCGATCGGCGCGGCGTGCAGCCAATAGTCTGCATCTTCCAACCGTTTCTCACGCCGCCGCTCCATGCCGCGCAGGCGACGTTGCGCGGCGTTTTCAAGCAGGCGCGCATGCAGGGCGCGGGGCGACAGGGCGGCGATGGCGGGAGAGCCGGGGACGGCGACGGCGTCGGGGCCTTTGGGCTCCACCGCCGGGCGGGCGATGGCGATGAACATCAGTGTCTCGAATGCAGGAGGAAGGTGCGCTTCTGCGCTGAGGAGATGCGGAATTAACCACAGGTTCTGTGGATAGTTCCTGACTGCGTCCGAAAAAAGTCCATGAATCGAAAGGCTTATCGCCTCGATCCGGACATACTGGTTACTGATTGGTTAATCCGTGGTCGGAGCAGATGCTTAACGACACGATTGTTTCCCAGCCGGCGGGTGTGGCCAGAGCCTGATCGGCTGTGAGGAAACCGCTTCGCGATTTCGTCGATGCCGTGAAACGGCTCCAGATCAAAACTGGCGCATGCTGCATGCGCCAGTGGCAGTCCCTAGGGGAGTCGAACCCCTCTTTTCAGGTTGAAAACCTGACGTCC
>NZ_JABAZW010000142.1:0-314 GCF_018608325.1 Brevundimonas sp.
CTGCCGACGTCGCCCCGGACTGTTTCTCCTTCAGGGTGACCAGTTCCTCGGCCATGGTGGGGTGGACCGCGCAGGTCGCGTCCCACTGCGCCTTGGTCAGGCCCGCCTTCACGGCGATGGCTGCTAACTGGATCATCTCCGGGCTTTCCGGGCCGACGATATGGACGCCGACGACGCGCTGGCTGTCGGCGTCGACCACCAGCTTCATCAGCACCCGCTCGTCCGAGCCGGTGAAGGCGTATTTCATCGGGCGGAACCGGGTCACATAGACATCGACGCCCTTGGCGCAGGAACGGCGGGCCTCGGCCTCGGTC
>NZ_JABAZW010000142.1:324-41311 GCF_018608325.1 Brevundimonas sp.
GGTCAGGCCGACTACGCCGACGGGCGGCTGGCTGAAGACGCCGGTGGCCACGGCCTCGTAGTCGAAGTGCTGGGCATTGTCGCGGAAGACGGTCTGGTGGAAGGCGACGGCCTCGCGGATCGCCACGGGCGTCAGGTTCATCCGGTCGGTGACATCACCGATGGCCCAGATGTTTTCCGCCGTCGTCTTCGACCAGGGATCGACCTTGATCGCGCCCTCGTCGTTCAGTTCGACCCCGGCGTGCTCCAGACCCAGTTCCTTGACGTAGGGGATGCGGCCTGTGGCGAACATGACCACGTCCGTCTCCAGCTTCATGCCGTTTTCAAGGTGGTTCACCAGACCCGTCTCGGTCTTCTCGATCGACTGGTGCTGACAGCCCAGGATCACCTTGATGCCGCGCTTTTGAATTTCCGCCGCCAGATGGGCGCGGACGTCATCGTCAAAGCCGCGCAGGATGTTCGGCCCGCGATAGATCAGGGTCGTCTCCACGCCCAGACCGGCGAAGATGCCCGCGAACTCCACTGCGATATAGCCGCCGCCTGCGATCAGGATGCGTTTGGGCAGTTCGGGCAGGTGGAAGGCTTCTTCGGATGTGATGGCGTGTTCGATGCCGGGCAGGTCTTCCGGCTTCCAGGGGCGTCCGCCGGTGGCGATCAGGATTTTCTCAGCCGTGATCGTGCGGTTCTTGCCGATGATCTCGACCGTGTGCGCGTCCTTCAGGACTGCGCGGCCGTGGACCAGTTCGACACCTGCCTTGCCCAGATTGGCGGCGTAGATGCCCGACAGGCGGGCGATCTCGACATCCTTGGCCTCAAGGAATTTCGGCCAGTCGAACTTGGCGTTGTCGAAGGACCAGCCATAGCCCTCGGCGATCTCAAGCGCGTGGCTGACTTCCGAGGCCATGACCATGAACTTCTTGGGCACGCAGCCCCGGATCACGCAGGTGCCCCCGACGCGGTATTCTTCCGCCACCGCCACCTTTTTGCCGTCCAGCGCCGTCAGCCGCGCCGCCCGCACCCCGCCCGAACCGGCGCCGATGACAAACAGGTCGTAGTCGTAGGTGGTGGACATCTTCAACTCCGCACCCGACGCGCTCTGCGGTGAGCACGGCGGCGCAAGGGGACAAATCAGTAGGGCCGAACGGCTCAGGTCGATCTAGGCGCCGCCTGTGCGTCGGGCAAGGCGTGGCTCAGGGCGGCGATGCCGCAGACTGCACGCGCGCGAAGCGATAGCGGGTCACGTCGCGGGTGGTCGACGCCCAGGGCAGCAGGCCCAACTGACGCCGCTCATCCAGCAGTTCCAGCCTCAGGCCGTTGGTGTCCGCCGAGCGTCGTGCCGCATCCGGCCAGTAGGCCGCTGAGGGCTACAGCCCCCAGACCGACCCGACTGGAAATGCTCAAGGGGTGATCGTCTCGACGTTGTCGTCGTGGCCGATGATGGCCAGATCGGCCAGATCCAGAAACAGGCCGTGCTCCACCACGCCGGTGATCAGCTTCAGATCGTCAGCCAGACGGGCCGGATCTGTGATCGCCTTGCAGGCGGCGTCATAGATCAGGTTGCCGCCGTCGGTGCGGACCAGACCGCGATCCGCCTGACGCACGCGTGCCGGGGCGGCGATGTCATGATCGGCCAGAACATCGGCGATGCGGTTGCCCGTGGTCTTGTGTCCGAAGGCGACGACCTCGATCGGCAGGGGGAAGGTTCCCAGCACCGGCACGACCTTGGCGGCGTCCGCGATGACGATGCAGCGGGCCGACGCCTCCCACACCAGTTTCTCACGCAGCAGGGCCGCGCCGCCGCCCTTGATCAGGGCCAGACCGGGGCCGATTTCGTCGGCGCCGTCGACGGTCAGGTCGATGCGCGGCGTGTCCTCCAGCGTGGACAGGGTCAGGCCCAGTTCACGCGCCAGATCAGCGGTCTTTTCCGAGGTCGGCACGCAGCGCAGGTCGGGCAGGTTGCGCGCCGCCAGCGCCTTGACGAACCAGGCGGCGGTCGAGCCGGTGCCCAGTCCCACGATCATGCCCGCTTCAACGTGCTGGGCGGCGGCTTCGCCGGAAAGGCGTTTTTGATCATCTGCGCTCATGCCCGCTCCATACGGGCTGTGCGCGAAGGCGTGAAGGGGGCAGGGCTTGGGGCAGGCGACAATCGTGCTATTCGCGGGCTGATCGTTTCAGACTGAGGTAAGCCCGTGTCATCAATAAACCTGTTGGAAGCCGCTCTGGACGCCGCCTTCTCGGACCCGTCGCGGCAAGGCGGCGTGCAGACGGCCTTGCTGGCCGCCGAGCTCTATGTGTCGCCGACCGGCGGCAAACCTGCTGACGGCGTGGTTCTGGGGCGTGACGCGCCGTTCCGCCTTAACGGCATTGTCCTGCAGGAAGGGCATAACGCCACCGCCGCCTTCACGCGGACAGAGTTCGCCACCGCCCTGTTTGGTGAACCCGCAAGTATGGCCATTCGCGGTCGTCATCTGCTGGAAGCCTTCATTGGCGGGTGGATCGTGCTGAATCCGGGGCAGGAGAGAGGGCTGGTGCTGTCTCCAGCTGATATCGCAGCCATTCTAGCGCACGCGGGCGATGCGCAGCCTACCGTCGAAGATCCGAACATCGAAGTCTTGACGCCAGAGCCCGCGCCAACCGCTCTGATTGCGAACATGAAGGTAGTGCTGGACCATCCCGCAATCCGTTCGGCCTGGGTGTCGACGACGCGGGATCGGACGACCGGGCAAACCGGATGGCGGATGGAGGTCTATGGCGACCTTGAACTGGCCGAAGTCCGCGAGCGCGTACGTCAGGGCACCCGTGGTCTGGACTTCGGCGATGAGCCGCTGGATCTGCTGATCGGCCCCGCGTCCGACGCGGTCGGCGCAGGCCTGCGGATCATCTGATCCGGGTCAGTTCTTGCCGGACGCCTTGGCGGCCTTGGCCTTCTCGCGGAAGGCGGCTCCAGCGTCCGGCTTGAACGCCTGGCGGGCGCGACCAAAGGCCAGGGCGTCGGCGGGCACGTCCTTGGTGATGACCGAGCCGGAGGCGACGATGGCCCCGGCGCCAACGCTGACCGGCGCAACCAGCGAAGAGTTTGAGCCGATGAAGGCGCCGTCGCCGATCTCGGTGCGGGCCTTGTTGAAGCCGTCGTAGTTGCAGAAGATCGTACCTGCGCCGATGTTCGCGCCCGCGCCGACCGCGCCGTCGCCCAGATAGGCCAGGTGGTTGGCCTTGGCCCCTTCGCCCAGTTTGACGTTCTTGACCTCGACGAAGTTGCCGACCTTGACCCCTGTGGACAGGTCCGCGCCGGGGCGCAGGCGGGCATAGGGGCCGACCTCGGCGCCGGATGCGACGCGGGCGCCTTCGATGTGGCTGAAGCTACGGATGCGGGCGCCGCCTTCGATGCGGGCTCCGGGGCCGAAGACGACGAAGGGTTCGATGACCGTCCCGCCGCCGATCTCTGTGTCCCAGGCGAAGTGGACCGTGTCAGGCGCGCTCATGGTCACGCCAGCGGCCAGGAAGGTCTCGCGCTGCACCTTCTGGAACAGGGCCTCGGCCTGGGCCAGTTCACCCTGCGCGTTGACGCCCATTACGGAGTCTTCGGGCGCGAAGACGGCGCGGGTCGGGTGGTCGGCCTTGCGGGCCAGTTCGACCACGTCGGTCAGGTAGTATTCGCCCTTGGCGTTGTCGTTCCTCACGTCCGCCAGCAGCGAGAACAGCAGGGCGGCAGGGGCGGCCATGACGCCGGAGTTGCAGGCGGTGATAGCCAGAACCTCGGGTGAAGCCTCCTTGGCCTCGGTTATGGCGGTCAGGGTGTCGCCTTCGATGATCAGCCGCCCATAGGCACCCGGATCGCGCGCTTCAAAGCCGATGACCGTCACGCCCGTTGATCCGAAAACGGGTTCGATATCGGCGGCCTTCAGCAGCGGCACATCGCCATAGGTGACCACCACCTCGCCCTCGAACCCGGCCAACGCCTGTTCCGCCGCGCGGACGGCGTGACCCGTGCCCAGCGGCGGGTCTTGAACCGCGATGGCCGCTTCGCCCAGACGTTTGACGACATGGGCGCGGACCTCGGGCGAATGAACGCCGACCACCACCACGATCCGCTCGCAGCCCAGCGCCTCGGCGGCGTCAATGGCGTGGTCCAGCATGGCGCGTCCGCCAACCGGGTGCAGCACCTTGGGCAGCGGCGATTTCATCCGCGTGCCTTGCCCGGCGGCGAGAATGATGGCGGCGCGAGCGCGTGTCTGGCTGGTCATGAATCGTCCCGGCGTCTAGGTCTTCCTTCGCCGTCTACAATGCGCAGGCGAGCAATAGAACCGTCATCAGCTTTTGACGCCGTCATCCTCGGGCTTGACCCGAGGATCGGGCGCTGGGCGTGACATGCTGCTTGTTTCGTCGCACGTGCGGCGGAACCTCCGATCCTCGGGTGAAGCCCGAGGATGACGAACAAGGATGACCTGAGACCATGACCCATCGCGACCTAGAAGGCTGGACCATCGCCTTTGATCTGGATGGGACGCTGGTCGATTCCGCGCCGGACCTGATCGGAACCCTGAACCGGCTTCTGGTCGAAGAGGGTCTGCCGACGGTCGCGATGGAAGAGGCGCAAAAGCTGATCGGCTCCGGAGCGCGGGCCCTGCTGGTTCATGGCTTTGAGGCAGCAGGCGCATCGGTCGAGCGCGCGGAATCCGACGAGTTGTTCGAACGGTTCCTGACCGACTACACCGCCCATATCGCTGACGGCTCCCTGCCGTTCGAAGGCGTGGTCGAGACGCTGGAGCGGTTGACGGAGCGCGGCGCTATTCTGGTGGTGGCCACCAACAAGCGCTCGGACCTGTCGGAACTGCTGCTTGAAAAACTGGAACTGACCCGGCATTTCGCCGCCATCGTCGGTCCCGACCGCGTCAGCGCCCGCAAACCTTCCGGCGCCCATCTGAAGGAGGCCGTCACTCAGGCCGGTGGTGATCCCGAACGCGCCATCATGGTCGGTGACGCCGCGCCCGACGCCGGTGCAGCGCGTGACGCAGGCATGCCCTGCATCCTGACCACCTTCGGCTATACCCCCGTGCCGGTCGAGACGTTGGGCGGCGACGTGTTGATCGACGCCTTTGAAGACGTTGAGGAAGCCATCGACGGCGTCCTGTCCGACTTCTACGTCCTGAAGGCGCTCAAAGGGATGATGTAGAAAAACTGAGGGTGGGTTGCAGAAAAACTGACGCCCGAACCCGCGCCGGTACGGTTGCGGATTGCGGGCGCAATGGACAGATTGGCGCACTGTTTTGAAAGTACGTCCATGCTCGCCCGCCTCTTCAAAATCCCCCTGTGGCAACGCACAGCCGCAGGGTTCGCCCTGGGCATCCTTGCTGGACTGATACTGAGAGAAAAGGCCGAGGTCTGGCTCCAGCCGATCGGCGACGTCTATCTGAACCTGATCCGCATGGTGGTCGCGCCTCTGGTGCTGTTCACCATCGCCAGCTCCATCGCCAAGCTGGGCGAGGGGGCAGGGGCCGTGCGTCTGGGTGTGCGCACCATCGTCTGGTTCGCCATCACCTCCCTGTTGGCCGTTCTGGTCGGTTTCGCCTTTGGTCACATCATCAATCCGGGCGTGGGCCTGTCCAACCTGCCACTGGGCGAGGTCAAGGAACGGGTGATCCCGACTCCGCTTGAGGTTCTGATCGGCGTGGTGCCGCGCAACCCGTTTGCGGCTCTTGCCGAGGGCAAGGTGCTGCAGATCATCTTCTTCTCGGCGCTTGTCGGGATGGCGCTGGTGGCGCTGGGCGACCGGGCGCAGGGCGTACGGCGGCTGGTGGACGAAGGCGCCGCAGTCGTCTTCCGCATCACCCGCTGGGTGATCCAGCTGACGCCCATCGGCGTGTTCGGCCTGATCGGTTCCGTGGTCGGCGGTTACGGCTGGGAAGCCCTGCTGCCCCTGCTCAAGTTCATCGCCGCCATCTATGCCGCCTGCCTGTTCCACATCCTGATCGTCTATTCGGGTCTGTTGAAGTTGCATGGGCTGAAGGTCCGCAGCTTCTTCCGCGGCGCCTTTGCCGCGCAACAGACTGCCTTCGCTACCTCGTCGTCGCTGGGCACCCTGCCGATCACCCTGCGCCAGACGGTCGAGCGTCTGGGCGTACCCCAGGCCTATGCCGCCTTCGCCGTGCCCCTGGGCGCCAATGTGAAGATGGACGGCTGCGGCGCCATCTATCCGGCCATCGCCGCGATTTTCATCGCCCAGTATTTCAAGATCGACCTGACGATCACCCAGTACATCCTGATCGGCCTCACGGCGGTTCTGGGCTCGCTGGGCACGGCGGGGGTTCCGGGAACCTCCATCGTCATGCTGACCCTGACCCTGTCCACAGCGGGCCTGCCGCTGGAAGGCATCGGCTATATCGTCGCCATCGACCGCATCATCGACATGATGCGCACAGCGACCAATGTGACCGGCCAGATGGTCGTGCCGGTGCTGGTGGCCAAGGAAGAAGGCATCCTGAACGAGGACATCTATAACGGTCACGTCGCCTGGCTGCCGGGCGACCCGGATGCGGACACCGCAGAGACGGTGAAAGCCGCAGGAATCTGAAACGGACGCTTGCGTGATGCGGAGGAGCGGGCTACATCGCCGCCTCCGCAAGGCAAGGACGCGTAGCTCAGCGGGAGAGCACCTCGTTCACACCGAGGGGGTCACAGGTTCAATCCCTGTCGCGTCCACCATCCTTCCCTTTTAAGCGATTGCCCGACACCGCTGTTTTGCAGGGCTTGTCTGGCGGCAGACACTCGGCGATCGTGCCAAGTCAAATACAGGAAAGCCGTCGCCCTGCGATGAGAACGACGGCTCAGGCTGCCGCGGCCGATCGGCATGCGAATCTGGACCGTTTTAGGAATGGTCCGCCGTCAGATCGGCCGTGGGGTAGTCACGCGGGCTCAAGGCTACGGTCTACGTGCACTCACATTTCAGACCAATGACATGATTGGGTGGCAGGTTGGTGCCACCGGTTTGCGGCGCCACCTTGTGACCCCAGTTGGCGCCATTGCCTCCATAAAGAATGGCCCGGCATTGTTGCTGCAACTCGACGCCGGCGATCCGACCCGCGATTTCCGGGTGGTGATATGTGGTCGGTCCACGCAGTTGGCGGAGCGTTGCACTGTCACGCGGGACCAGCAGCACGGTTTCGCCATTTCCAATCGCGAAAAGCTGCCTGTTTTCAGCATCCTTTGCGGCGCATTCAGCGACTTGCATCGGAGCGAAACTGGCTTTGGCGACGGTGGCTGACGCCCCGCTTGCATGAATGGACGCCGCAGCCAAGGCGACGGTTGCTGTAATCGCGGCAAATACTGGAACTTGATAAGACTTTTTCAAAATGGCCTCCCTAAGGCGTCTAGTTTTCACCCTCTAACCGAGCGTGTTATCGTCCGAAGACGCCATTGGGATAACATGGATTCATCAACTTGGAAGTGTGCAAAAATCTCCCATAGTTGTGTTTTGCGGGCTCTCCGCCGCATTGGGAGCGATGTTGCGCTTTCAGCCGCTTCACCGCGCTTCAGGTAGAAGTTGCGTGGGTTGGAAGGGCGGTATGGCGCAGCCGAGAGCGCGTCGCGCCGGGTTGCTCTAAAGCCGGTCAGTGCTCGCATATGCGCTGAAAAGACGATGGTGGGTGATCACAGGTTCGAACTGTGGACCCGCTGATTAAGAGTCAGAGGCGAGGCGTTGATTTTACTGATATTCGCTTGATTGTTCTGTGAATGTTTACGGCTGCTAAACGACTGATTTGATTGGAGTATGATGTTGAGTCTGACGGGCGATGCGGTTGGCTCTAGTGCGGCTTGCTGGCCCATATAATCACTGTCTCGCCAGCTAGGTTTTCGATGAGCCTCTCTCGGATGAGAGGCTCATCCTCCTCATCAGGAGACACAATGGTCGCGACTGACCGAACTTCAAATCCGACCCCTTTCAGAAACTCGGCCAGTCTGGTGTGCCTGAAATAGTGGATGTGCCACGGCGGCGCCCACCACTTCCAATCCTGACGCTCTGCCTGCGCCTTGGCGCTTCCCCAGTGCGGTAGAGCGAGTATCAGCAGGCCGCCAGGGCGAAGCAAATCCCAGAACTTTCTCAGCGCTGCATATGGATCCGGCATGTGTTCAAGTGCGTGGCTTGAGCAAATGGCGCCAACCCCACTTAGGATAGGAAAATCCGGGTCAAGGACCGTTCCCGACCATGCCTGAGCGCCATGGGCGCGAATAAATGAGGTAGCGTCGCCGTTCGGATCTATACCCCAAGCGTCATATCCAATCCGCGACCATTCAATGGGCCCGAGGCCGTGGGAGCAGCCTACGTCCATCAATGTCTCGCCATCCTGAATGCCGTTGCACCGCAGATCGCGTTGAAAATCAGCAGCCTGTTGACGCCAAGGGGACGGATCGCGCAACCAATCCGCCGCTATTCCATCGCCTTGGTCACTGAAGCAGTTCTTCTCTCGATATGCGTTTGACAAGTCCGGTATGGGCCAAATCATTTCGGCTCCGCACTCACATTCGACAAGCCTCCAGTCGTCGTGACGCAAGGTCACTGCACCAGATCGGGACGCGCAAGCGGGACAGATGAAGCGTTCGTGGAGCATTGAAAATTATCGCTCCAATAATCCTCGAGCGCAAGGCTAGGTGGTGATCTGGCTTGGCGCACTAGTGTAGTCGCTTACATAGCTTGCTGGTGCGTAATAGGATCCGACAACCTTTGCGCGACCGGTAGCGTCAGAGAACTCGATATTATTCTTCACCTTGTTGCCACCCGAACCAAGGAACGCGGGTGTCTCGATGACAAGTGATGTGTCGCCGGTTCCGACGAAAATATCTGACCAGGTATTGTTGGCTGCAGAGCCGTTATCGTTAAAATCGACACCCTTCAGTCGCCGGATAGGCAAGATGCTGCCACCGCTCGTGTAGGCCTGGCTAAGGACTCCGTGCTTAGCGTTCTTGTCAACTCGGAAGCCGTTGATCCGAGCCATCAGGCATTCCGGTGAAAAACGCAGACCGATCCCATTATTCAGATAGCTCGCCCCTCCATTGATATCGACTTGAGCTACAGCGCCTAAGACGATTCCGTCTCCCCCGCTCGTTCCGACATCCACGCCGGTGAGAATGCAATCAAAACAACCTATGAAGAGGGCGGCGTCGGTTAAGCTGCCGCAATAGTCGATTGCCAGGTCATAGGCTTTCGATAGGCCACGTGCCGCCCCAAGATACAGACCGGAACGGTTGCTACCTTGGAGGTAGAGATTGCTAGATTGCAGTCCAAAGCCGTAGGCACCGTCAGATCTGTCCATAAACTCGACGATATGTTGCGGCAACGGGATGTTTGTCGGGTTCCCGTTCAGAAGAAGGTTTTCAAGAACCACGTGTCCTGACTTTGGACGCGCCCGGATCAGTGGGGCAGTAGAGCCGTCAGCCAGCTTGAGGCCCACGCCACGGTCAAAACCCCGTCCGTTCAGACCGCGTGTACGTTCACCAGCACCAAGCCCAATGAAGGCGACGCCCAAGCCCGCAACAGTTGATGTGTCCCGCACCTCCAACCCGCTTGTCACGTAGAAAGTTGCCGTTCCGCGCGGGTCCGTCCCATCCTGTGGCGGGATGAAAAGGGCGCCATTGTAGGGCTGGAGCAGATCGATAGCCCTCTGAAGTTCTGCTTGGTTGTCTTTCAGCGTGCCATTCGGGTTGAACAGCGAGACGCCGAAATCCGTCACTGCATTGGCAAAATGTTTGTGGCGATCACGAAGATTCGACGGAACGATGCCCGCACCGGAGCCTCCGATGGGAACCGGGAAGACCTTGCCCGAATAGTCGCCAGCATCGACATTACCGAGGTTGGAATTGGCTTTACCGATAAGACCGATACTTTCACCAGCCTCTTCCACGGCATCAGCGATGAGCTGCGCCAGATCCTGCTGCTGAGCGGTCAGTCGGTTCAGCGCTTGGTCAACAGACCCGACAGGGACATTGTTGGCTGGCGAGAAGTTGGAAGCGCGCATCGGCCGGACGTTCCGCCAAATCCGCACCTCACCTGTCGCGGGCACGTTCAGAGAGACGGCTCCGCCTGCGTACCCGCCTCCATCCAGCAGAGTGCCGCTGAATGTGAAGTCTGACTGAAGCAACTTGACGCCATCGATCGATACCGACAGGTTCTCCTTTGCGAACAGGCTGAAGCTGATCGGAAATACGGCCTGCGCCGATGCGGTGAACGTCGCGAACGTCGGTTCGTCGGGAATGGTGAGGCGGGCCATTGCGGCAGATTGTGCGACCGTCGCAATGGCTCAACGCACGGGGGTTAGTGGGTTGTTGGCCTGACCAAGATCACAGGGTGTCCACCGCTGACGGGCCGCTGGGCGTCCTGCAGGATCATCCCGTCACGCTCCATTTCGGCGAGCAGCGCTTTGACCCTGGAATAGCCGTGTCGCTGGAACCGCTTGATGATGTCGCGCTGGGTCGCGCCCGGAGAAGCGTGGACCTGCTGGAGGATTCGGCCCTTCAGGTCGTCCTGGCTGGCGCTGCGGCTCGTGGTGAGAGAGCGCATGGAGGGCGTCATCGGCAAGCCGAGCACCTCCCACAGCTCACGAGCCGACTGCCGGCAAAAGGTCACTCGCGCCTCGTTCACCATCTGACGGCGCTCCTGAAGAGTCAGGCCGTCGTGCAGTTGGGGGACGTGGGGCAGGGCGACTTCCTGACCTGAAGGGCCGAAATGGTCAGCGAGAACCTGGAAGCACTCTCGCCGGTATAGGGTGATCTTGTCTCTGATCTCAGGCCGCACCCGCGCGGCGTCGACGCCGAACAGCCAGCCGTTGAGCAGGTGGAGGGGGAGGCAGATGGTTTCCTGGACGCCGCCGCTGGAAGGTGTTGCCATCATGGCAACGGCTTCTTTCAGGATTGGATCGCGGTCTATGCGCCGGTACTGCGCCGACCAATCCAGACCCAGCGCCTCGACTATGGGACGCATCGCCACGAAGGGTTCGCCCTCGCGCTCAAAGGCGAACAGGGTGTCGCCGTGAAAGTCTATGGTGGCGAGTTCCATCAGTGGCCCCGCAGGAATGCCAGAACCTCGCCCAGCATGGACCGATCCGTTCCATCGGCGCGCTCGGCGTTCCCCTCGTCGATCCACGCTAGCACGACCGCCAGCTTTCCTGCGGCGTCGGCATGGGTCTGGATCGGGGCCTTGGCCACCAGATCCCATATGGCCTCTTTGGTGGTCCACGCGGGTTCGAAGACGGCGTCATGCTCGGAATCGTGCTCCGACCAACGCATGATCGCATTCGTGGCGAAAAACGCCCTCGCCAGTTCAGCGGGTGGCGCGGGTATGCTAGAGGCTTCGCAGGCCATGACGTGATCCTCGGTGATCCGTTTCGGTTTAGGGCCGAGGAAAGGCTGCAATCCTTGCCTTGGCCCGTACTTTCTGGCATTAGAAAGTCATGTCGTCAAGCGTTTCTAACGTTAGAAAGAAAACCGGCCGTCCCCCGGTGAACGCGGTGCCGTTGTCGGTGCGCGTCCCTCCCGACCTCCTGACCGCTGTCGATCAATTCATTGACGAGCGCCGAGCATACGGCGAAGCTCTATCCAGGCCCGAGGCTATCCGTCGCTTGGCGACCGAAGCGCTTCAGAAGATGGGGCTCTATAGGCTCTGACCCTTTTGACGCCGCGATCATCCAAAAAGGCGTTGCAGCTAATGTCCTGCTTGCACACTCGCGTTCGGAATGCAGTGCGGATCGCAACATCACCGAGAACGATGTCGAGGGCTGCCATCCGTCGTTCGGCAGCATCTGCGCCAACTTCCTGCGCCAAATCTGACCGGATGCTTTCTCGGACATCGCTACATAGAAGCACCGCGACCCTTCCAGAATCGAGCAGCGGCTCAGCGCCATAACCGATGTAGTAGGCTGCCTGGTCGGTGCAGGCCTGATATCGAATCATATTGTCGTAGTTTTGAGCCGCCGTCATTTGCAGGGCGACTGCTAAAAGCATCTCAATACCCACCATCACGCGCCTCGTCCCTTCGCCTGATCTTCTCTGCCGCCATGTCCTGTAGGTCGCTGGCGTACCGCTCGTTTATCATGGCGCTCGCATCACGACGATAGGCGGTGATCACGTCCTTGATGTACTCGGCCTTGCCGCCGTCAGGGCCGTCGGTCAGGCTGAAATAATAGTCGCTGTCGGCGTGTTGACCGGACACGACCGCGTTCAATTGTTCGAACGCAGGCTCGCCCGCCAGACGTAGCATTTCGCTGTAGATGTCTGGACGGTTCTTTAGACTGACGCTTTCGCCCATGACGCTGATCGTCCGCCCCGGCATCGACACCGAGACGCCGTTGTTCAGGATTTCGAGATCGATGGCCGAGCCGCCAGCCGCGCGGGTTTGCACCGGCACGATGGCGTCATAGACGGTTCCCAGGCCAGTCTGATAGGTGCGCGGTTTGCCCCACAGATCGCGCTGCGGAGGCAACTCGTCGCTGAACCCCGGGATGGTGTTGCGGATTGCATCGACCACGCCTGCCGTCTCGCGCAGGTAATCGTCGGCTCCACGGCGCGTCATGCGGAGAGCGGAACTGCCGGGGATCATCCCGGAAATGCGCTGCTTCAGAAGACGTTCGGCATCGTCTGGCGTGCCGTCGAGCATTGCTGACGTGAACTCTGAGGCGCCCTTCAGGATGGTCTTGTCGAAGAAGGCCTGTCCGATGGCCTGCACGGCGTGGGCCGCAACTTCGTCCCATTCCTGGCGCCCAGCATCGTCCCAATCGCTGTTCTTCATAAGGTCGGCCATGTCGCCAATCAGGGCGAGGCCTTGCCCCAGTGGGTCGGCGCGCTCGAAGCTGTACCAGCGATCACCGAATCGGACGGAGTAGGGTTGCCAGACCTGACCGCCATACTCGTCGGATCGCATCAGGGCCTCTTTCTGGGCGCGGTTGCCCGGCCCCTGGCCCGTGATCTGTCCGTCCATCGCCATGCCCATCCAAACGGACCACAAGGCCGTGCCGACGGCCATCCGCGCCTTGGCGGTTTCAGCAGCGGCACCCCCAGCAGCAAGATCATTACGGAAGCGGCGGCTGAAGGGAGCGAGGGGAGAATAGCGCATCCCCATGCTGATTAGGTTAGCGGGCGTCTTGATGAAGGGAAGAATGACCGTTCCAAACGGCACCGGCGTGGAGTCTGCGCCTTCACGCAGCGCCATGAAGCCCTCGGCAATGGTTTCGCGCGGAGATTCCTTCTGCCCCTTGAACTCTCGGGTTGTGATGTCCCGCGTGAACGTCAGGTCGTGCATTTCCTGCTCGGCCGCTTTCAGCATGTCATCGGTCGGGTTCTCCAGCAGATCAGCCATGCGCTGCGCCGCAGGTCCGCCCTCCAGCCCTTCGTGCATCGTCTGACGGAAAGCCTGGGCGTGCAGTTCGCCCCGCGCCGCAATCGACTTGAACGCATCATCGGTCAGGTTGTTGATGTTCGACGGCGCGTTGACGATCATGTTCATGATGTCGAGCGTACGGCCCAGCACGCTATCTTCTTCGACGCGCCATGCGGCTGCTGACAGGGGGCGGTCTGCGCCGCTGCCCAGCATCCCAGCCTCTTCGCGCTCGGCGCGCAGCTTCAGGCCATCGGGAATGGAGTCGTCCAGACCCGGCGCCATGCCCCGAAACAGGCCGTCCCGACGCAGAGATTCGCCCGCGTTCGCCCCGATCCGTTCCGCCGCCTGCATGGGGTTCAGCTTGAACATGTCGCGAAGCGCCATCTGGTAGCCATGCACCAGCGCCGTCGCCTCACCGATCTGCGTTGACGCATTGCCTCCGAACGCGCGGGCGAGGCGAGGGGACACGGCACGGCTGGCGATGTTCATGCCCAGAATGCCGACGTTGCCGACGGCGTTGATTACGGGCGTGCCAATGCCGGACAACAGGCTGTTGGTGTAGATGAACTTGGCGACATCGCGCGTCCGCGCGCCCCAGCCGTTCTTGATCATCTGGTTCAGCGCTACGTCGCCCGCCTCAGCAGCCGCCAACACCCGGCTCGCCAGTTCCTGAGCGCTGTTCGCTCCGCCGATATCCGCCAGCAGGCTATCGACCTGACGCAGATAGGAGGCGGGCTGTCCGGCCGGAATCTTGAAGGCGTTCAGCGCGCGACCGGCCTCGGCACGGGCACCCAACAGTTCATTCTGGATGGCGCTGTGTGCGGCGGTCGCGCGACGGAAGGCGTATTGGTTCGCGACCGTCGGGTTTTCCTGCACCGCCCGCGCAAGCTCCAGCACCTTGGACGCGCTGGCGTTGGTTGCCTCGCGGAAGGCCAGTGCCGTTTCTGCATTGACCGCCTCCCCCGCGCGACGGCTGGCCATCTCCTGAACCCAATCGACCTTGCCGGATGCGGCACGGGTATCTTCCCACGTCCGCGTCGCACGGCGGGCCAGATCGGCGTCCTTGGCGAAACGATCCGCCATGCCGACGATGACGGCCTGCACGTCCTCGGGCGTGTCCAGGCGCGATAGGTTGATATCGAAGACGTTGGCGGACGGCGCGGCCTCGGCCACCTCTGCGGCCATCTCGGCGGGTTGTTTACTGGTCGAGCGCTCGGCTCGCTGTATTTTACGCGTGAGCAAAGCCGCGTCTGTTTCGGTGCGCTCCCTAAACCTCGGCGCCTCAGGATCGCCCAGCACAGCCTTGATCTGTTGCTGCATGGCCTCGCCTTCAATCTCGGCGCGCGGCTTGGGTAGATCGGGCGGCACCTGCAGCCCTTCGGCGGCCGCAACCTCACGCGCCATCAACTTGGTCTGGCGCGCGGCGCGCAGCGCACGGACGCCGCCGATCAGGGCGTCTGTGGCCAGCCCCAGGCCCGCACCCTCCAGCGCGTTCTTGGCGCGGCCCAGCAGTTCGGGGTCATCCTCCTTGGCGGCGAGGAAATCAAAGACTGGAGCCACGGCGTCCGGCGCATGCTCCGCCAACAGGTTGGACAGGCGTTCCTCCTGCCCGTCGAACACGGTGAAGTCTGCCAGTGCGCCTTGAGCCATTGCCTTACCGACACGGCCTGCGGTCGCCGCCGCCTTCCAGCCGCGCAGCGCTGCGCCACCGCCTGCCCATCCAGCCGCGAACTGTGTGATGCCCTCGATCAGGCGCCCCGTGACCGTCTCGGGGCGCTCTTCCTCCGTTTGGGGCGCACGGATGCGCGCGGCTCCAAGGCGCTGCCATATTGACCTTTGTCCGTACTGCGCCGCCTCCTGATCGGCCTGCGCCTGTTTGCGCGTCGTCAGTTCCAGCTTGAAGGGCGTCGATGCATCACCATCCAGACCCGACCACGCAATGGTGCCGGGGACGTACTGCTCGATCCAGTCGCCCGCCTCGTCAATCAGGTCCATCGTGGCGTTGAACGCCCGCTTTCCGCCCGACACGATGGCCTGACCGCCTTCGAGAAACAGACCCTTGCCGACATCCTTCGCCACGCCAATGGCCATTTCATCGGTGATGCCGAAACCGGCCTGCACAGCGTTGCTCAGGTCGCGCGTTTCCTGATCCAGGGCTGCGCTCTCACGCTCTTCCTGTCGCCGGGCATAGGACATGTCGAGCGGGGCAGATGCAGGGTCGCTGCCGACCACGCGCGCCCAGACGTTGCGATTGGGGTCCAGCTCGTAACCCTGCGCGCGCAGGCTCTCCGGCGTGTCGGTCGGCGCCAGATCCTGGCTGTTGATCACTCGATAGTTGGCATTCGTCGCATCGCTGCCGCGCCCAGCCAGAGCCTGCACATAGTTGCGCGTCTCGGCCGAATAGCGGCTCCAGTCCTTTCCGCGCGACCGCGCATTTCCGGGACCGGAGTTGTACGCCGCCAGCGCCAACTCAGTGTCGCCGCCGAAGGCCGTGAGCTGCTGAGACATGTAGCGAACACCGCCGTCGATGTTCTGGCGCCAGTCATTGGGGTTCACACCCATATCGCGCGCCGTCCCCGGCATCAGCTGCATCAGGCCGCGCGCGCCGACCGGGGAGACTGCGCTCGGATCGAAGCTCGATTCCTGACCGATCTGGCGCACGATCAGCTCAGGATCGACGCCATGCTCCTGCGCCTTGCTCCGGGCGAAGGACTCGATTTCGTTGCGGCTGGGGTTAGCGGCCATGAAGAATCTCGTTTCGCTTCTGGTTGAATTCGCGCGTGGACATGGGGCGTCCGGTTCCCGCGCGTTGGTTGCGTTCGGCAGACAGGGCGGCGAGGCGGGCGGCCTGATCGGTTTGCGCGGCCTGCTGATTGGCCGGACGGCCCGCGCCCTGACCGCCGAACACGGTCTTGGCGACAAACTCTCCGAACTCGATCC
Source organism: Brevundimonas sp. (assembly GCF_018608325.1). Classification (GTDB taxonomy): domain Bacteria; phylum Pseudomonadota; class Alphaproteobacteria; order Caulobacterales; family Caulobacteraceae; genus Brevundimonas. The sequence goes on from NZ_JABAZW010000142.1 coordinate 16,627, forward strand.
GCTGTTGCAGCGTGGCGTCAGGGTTGGCTCGCGCCCAGGTCACGGCGTGCGCTTCAGCCTGCGCCATAGGAACCGCATTGCCGCGCTGGCTCATGCCGGGGCGGCGTGACGCATCACGAACCGGCGCGAGCACGTCCGCGACGATGGGCTTCAGGGCGCGGTCGTTCAGACCCTGCAGGGTGCGCGCCTGCCCCTGCGTGATGATGCCTGCCGAAAGGGCGTCTGCGATCTCGGATGTCGACAGGGTTCCAGCCTGTGCCGAATCCCTGATCTCGCCATAGGCCAGACGCGCATTGGTGCGCTCAAGCTGCGCATCGCGGTTGGTGTCCGCGCGCTCGCGACGTTCTTGAGTGCGAACCGAGTTGATCAGGCCCGCCTTCGCCGTGTCGCTCAGATCGGCCCGCGCCTTGATGTCGCTCTCTGTGACCTCCCCCATCAGAATGCCAAGGCGCAGATCGCCAACGGCTTCCCGCTCGGCGGCGCGTGCAGCACGCTCGGTTTCCTCCTGCAGACGCTTCTCTTCACGGTCGGCTGCGCTGAAGACGCGCACCTGTTCCAGCGCATCACGATTCACGCGTGCGCGACGTTCAGGCGTCAGGTCTTTGAAGGCCTCGCCCTGCAGCACCTCAGCGTTCAGGAAGCGCGTCGCTGCCGCCAGCCCAGCCTGTCCGCCCCCGGCGTCAGAATAGGCCTGCACCGCAACGCGAGCGATGCCCGCACCCAGCACGGCCTCATCGACCTTGTTGTCATCCAGAGCCCGCTGCTCAGGCGAATAGGTGATGGCGGGATTGTCTTGACGCTGCTGCTGCAACGACTGCCGCTCGTCGGCGGCGGCGAGATATTCCGGCGCATCCTGGCCGCCCGGCTGCGAGGCCAGCGCGATCAGGCGCTCATCCAGCTCACGCACCCGCACAGTGAGGGCCTGGTTCGTCTCTGCCTCGTCCCGTTGCGACCGCGCATCCGCAACGGACGACAATCCGCTCGCCGTCACGCCAGTGGCGTATTGCTCTACAGCGACGGCGAAGTCCGGGGGCGCGCCCTGGATAAAGCCGGACACCATCTCCTTGGCGGCCTGCTCATATCCGATGGGATCATAGCGAAAATCGCGGCGGATCTGGCGTTCACGTGCATCCACATCACTGCGAACCCGCGCACTATAGGCCGTCTCCACCGCAGACTGCCGCGCCGCCGCGACATCACCAAAGGTGAAGCGCGGCGCCACATAGTCTTTCTCGCCCGCCGCAATGGCCGCGCCTTCCTCCATTCCGCGCGCCTGGGCGCGACGTATCTGGTTGGGCTTGGCCGCCTCCGACAGCCGGTCGAATACGCGGGTCGCCTGATCCCACATCTGACCTTCGCCGTTCCGAAGATCGACCTGCGGCGCGATGTTCGAGACTTCGATATTGCGGCGCGGCTGCGCGCTCTGTCCGGTCGCCATTCAGATCACCACTTGAACGCGCTGTTGGGCAGGGCGCGGTTCGGCGCCTTGCTTCCGCCCAGCCCTGCCGACACGGCGTTCGACACGCCGTCGGCCAGGGTTGTTCCGGCGCCGACATAGCCCATGATGTTTGCGGTCGATCCGGCGCGGCGCTTGGCCTTCGCGCTCATGCGCAGGGCGCCAGACTGATTGGTGAAACCGACCCGTTCCACATTCTCATCACGGACGGCCTGACGTGCCAGCTCCTTCTCAATGGCGATGCCGCTTGGACTATCCAGAGACAGGCCGCGCGCGGCGCGACTGGCCATGAAGGCGGCCATGTTGGCGTTCAGCTCCTCGCGGCGGCGCTCGCTGCTCTGAAGCGCCTGCAGGTCCACGCCCTTGGCCTGTGCCTCCAGCATGACGCCTTCAGTCTTTAGGGCCTTGGCCTGGGCGCGACCGCTCATGATCTGGGTTGCGGCCGAGAGGCCTGGCGCTGCATCGCCCATCAGCTTGTCACTTCCATGGTGATAGTCCGCACCTCCAGCGGGCCGCCGACGTGCTGCTCAATCGTGAAGGTTGGGTATTTTGCGCGGCCCAGCGGACGGAAACGACGCACGCCCGTCGTAGGCGTCACCTCGCCGCCAATCACGCCTGACCAGCCGGACGGATCGCGCCCGTTGCCCTTGAAGCCGACGGATTCTATGACATCGACATCGACACGCGTGATCTTGTAATTGGGTCGCAGCCCCATCTGCTGATCGATAGGTGGCACACCCTCGACAATCAGGGGGAAGTCCAGGCCCACACGCACGGCGCCGAAGCTGTCATCTACGCCGATCAGGCGTCCGTCAGGTCCGACCTCAAACTCGCCCAGCTTGGACGGGCCAGACCAGACGCCGATGGTGTGGCCGGCATAGAGCGGAACAGGCGTGTTGAGGTCGGGCAGAGCCACCATGCCGTCAGCCCACGCCGTCTCGTCGAAACGCTCCAGGCGGAACTTGCGAACACCGTCGACGACGCGCTCGGCCACAACGAACAACTGCCCGTCCGCGACGACCAGCGATCTCCAAGATCCCGCCGTGTGCCACAGGCTCCAGGCTGAGAACTGCGCGCTGCGGCGATAGGTCAGCACGGCCATCTGTCCGTCATCGCGCAATACCGGAACCAGACGGTCACTCTCTGTGCCCGCCGCCAGCAGCTCAAGCTCAATCGGCGTTCCCATCAGGTGGAAGGCCAATTCCGACAGGTCGGCAATCTCCCACGAGCGACGCACGTTGCCGGTCGGCAGGCAGATCATGGTGCGGCCGCTGTCGCGCTCGATGAACATCATGCCCTCGCTGACCAGCAGCGGTTGCGGCGAGGCGGCGGACTCGGGGCCGATCTTCAGCAGTTCGAAGTTGGTGGGTGACAGGGGGGCAGCGACCTGCTCCGGCACGTAATAGACCCCCGCTTCGGTGAAGAGTAGAAGCTGCTCAGTCGATCCGAAGTGACGCAGTCCAAGGCTCGTTTCTCGACCCACGCGCTCGATGATGGCGTCAGTCTCAAGGCCGGTGCCGGTGCTGAAGTCCTCGATGTCTCCGGTCGCGCTGGCGGCCATGACATTTTGCGCGGCGTCGAAATCACCCAGCATCAGACGATTGCGGTGCAGCGCGGTCGATCCGGGATAGCCACGCGCGCCACCGATCAGAGCCTCATCCCAATCCACGGTTGGCGCTGGCGTGGCGAAGTTGGTTACCGCGCTCATCTTGGAGCGGGCCGTGGGTCCAACCAACGCCTCAGTCGCGTCGAACAGGGTGAACCCGTCGATCATCTGGATCTGAAGTGTGGTGGCGCTTGGCACAGCCGACACAACGCCGTTGATCTGCGTATCCTCGCCCTTGACCTGCTGCCCGATAATGAAGCCGTCAGACGACGCCAGGGTCACGGTTACGGTTGGGTAGAGGGCACCGATGACGTTGCCGGTCGCCGCTGTCGGGCTGCTGACGCCCGCGATCTGGATCTCCACGCCCGTGTACCGAATGCGCGTTCCGACATGGCTCGGCAGGAAGAAGTCTGCACTTGTCGCCAGATTGATCGCGCCACTGTAGCCCGACGGCGACAGGCTGATCCCGCGCGCGGCGTAGCGCCAATAGGGTTGGAGCCGCGAACCATTCAGCCCATCAGCGAAGGCCAGCGGCGCAATAGCCCAGGTCGAGCCGGTCAGGGTCAGTATCTGCGGTTGGAACGACCGCGCCGCAACGACGACCTTTCCGTCCTCGATGGCGATCTGCATCGTGAACAGGTCAGCCTCACGCCATGGCACAGCAGTAGCAATTACCTGCTGCACGGCGCCATCCAGACCGCGCACTTCGAACCGACCATCGCCAAACACCAGCAGACGCGCATCGCTGCGTCCGATGCCGTAGGTTTCCAAACGCGATACGCCGTTCAGACCGGCGACATCGGCGGTCCCCCAGCGGCGCTTGAAGCCGCCTCCAGCCATGTTCAGGGCATTGCGAAACCGGCGCGCACCCTCATTGCGAACCTGCAGGTCGGTGCGCAGCAGGTATTCCTCGGCAAGCTCACCGGCCGCCATGCTGGTGATGAATGGAAAACGGCGCGCCATCAGCAACGTCCACGACGACGCCGCCACGCTTCTGCCAGCGGAGCCGAGGTCAGAACATCGACGCCCGGCTCCTGCCGCTTGTCGCGCAGAATGGCGTCACGCATCTTCTGGTCGGCGTCTCGTTCCTTCAGCCGTGCGTCTTGTGGCTTGTCACACAACGCCTCAAGGAACAGGGCCTGCAGACGCGTGACGATGGCCTCGGACAGGTCGCCCGGCCAGACAGACTCATGCGCGCGCACGTTGGCGACGACCTGTAACGTGGCGCCCTCGTAGCGATCCCGCGTCAGGATGCGACCGCTCTCGATGGCATAGTCACCAGATCGCAGGCGCTGCCCCCGATACATCAGATACTGGATATTGATGACCTCGGACGGCGCGACCCAGGCGTGGCGATACGGACCCAATTCGACTGCTGACTGATAGGTTACCGGCAGGGTCTGCTTGGCGAAGGTCCAGGCATGACGCGTGAAGGCGGCGCGGACGATGCCCTCATAGTTGCTGTTCGCCACACGCGCGGCGCTGTCGTCGCCGTCCAGCGACGGCAACTCCTCCTCACCGATGCGGTGCAGTGCGGCCTGAATGACCTCGATAGGTGCGGCATAGGCGGGCATTGCGCCAGATTGAGCGGCGCAGGGAAGTCCTCAACGCACGGGCCTTGGCGTAAGTGCGAGGCGGGGGTATGGAGCGTGCAGGTCGGTGGCGCAGACCGGATTACCTACGCATGGCCGCGCTTAAGCCTGACTATCATATGCCCCAGACGCCTCGCGGACTGGCCCGGCAAGGCGCCCGGCTCAAGATCATGTGCTCTTCGGCGACCTGCACCCACGAAACCAGCTTCTCAGCGCATGAGCTGATCCGAAAAGGATACGGCGACATTCATATGAGCGCCATCGAGCGGCGCCTGTTCTGCGCCAGGTGCAAGGCCGTGAAGCCCGTCGTGCAGATTGATCTGGCGTAGCAAAACGCCCCCGGCGTGAACCCCGACCGCTATCCATGCACAGACCTCAGGTGCATCTGAGGATCGATCGACAGATCGAATTACGGTCGGAGCTGGACGAATTATGAGTCGGTCTGGCTTGGGATGCAAGGCCGTAGAAACGAAAAAGGCCCCGCCGAAACGGGGCCAGTTCCAGGAGGGTAGGGTAGGGATTACTTCTTGGAGCCCGCTTCCTTCAGCGCGTCACGCTCAGCGGTGACGGCTTCCAGACTGGTCTTCAGTTCAGCGTTCTCCGCATCACGAAGCTCTGCCAGTTCGCCCGCTTCCTTCAGCGCGGCCTCCAGTTCGGCCACGCGAGGGTCGGGACCGGCAGCGGGCGCAGGCTTGGTTACGGCCTTGTCGCGCTTGGCGACAGCAGCCTCAGCGGCCTTGTCCAGCGGATGCCAGAAGGTGCCGGGGATGGCGTCGGATTCGAACTCCTGACCGGTTTCGATCAGGCCGTCCTTCAGCGCCAGACGGGCGAGGGCTTGATATCGTGCCATGTGCGCGCCCCCTACAGCGGATTCTTCTGGACGGCAGCGACGATGCCTGCCGTGATCTTGCCCGCCGTACCCGCGCCAGCGACGGTGAAGTTCAGGCGCGAGTAGCGTTTGCGCGCCTTGTACGGGATCTGATCGATGGCGAACTGGAAGCCGGGCTTCAGGTCGGCAACCGGAACCGCGCCGGACGACACGACGGTGTCGACGCCCGAGCCGAAGTTTTCCGCATCGCTGGTCTGATAGCTGACCTGAACAGTCGTGGCGCCAGCAAAGGCCTCCACGACCTGGACCAGCAGCGGCACTTCTGGGCCAACGCCCAGATCGCGCGTCAGGGGAACAGACGAACCGTAGGGAATGCCAGCCGCCAGATGGTCGATCACATTGGTGGACGCGGCGGTCGCTGTGACCGCCTGCGCCGCTGAATACTGAAGGGTCTTGTCGAAGATCATGGTGATGCGCTCCTTAGGCCACAGCGGCTTCGGTGTTCAGCAGGGCGTCGGTTTCGCGGATCGGGATGCCGCGATAGGTCATCACCTCCTGACCGGCGATTTCCATCGGGGTCAGGCGGACGAAGTTGTCCGATGCGCCCTTGTTCTGCGCCAGGGCCTCCAGGGCCTCAAGCACATCGCGGTTGCAGTAGATGGCCTGACGCGGCGCGGCCTCGCCGTCCGGCAGATTGGCGCCGGGGCGCGCAACGCGGCGGGACTGCAGCTTGTAGTAGGCTGAGCGCAGGAACTTGTAGAGGTCGACATTGCCCGCCTGCATAGCGGCGACATCGATGTTGGCGACGCGGGAGTTATAGCGCCAGTCACCGACCGACAGGCCCAGGTGCCAGCGAAAGGTTTCCTCCAGCACATAGTAGGGGTTGCCCGCCGCGTCCGTGACGCGTTGGCGGCCGTTGTCTTTGCGCTGCAGGCCGCCCGGCGCATCGGCAGGATGGATCAGCGACGTGAAGCGGTCACCCCAGGTCACAGCCCAGATCGAGGTGTTGTTCGATCCGGTCCCGCCAGCATTGACGACGTTCTTGTTCGCCAGCGAGTTATAGCGCGCTCCCAGACCCTTGAACTTCTCAGGCGTGGTGGCGGTGTCGTGGTAGAAGATGCCGGTCGCGGCCTCCTGCGACATGGCCTCCAGCACGCCAGAGGCTTCGTTCAGGCGAAGCTGATTAACCTTGGCCGCCTCGATGTCGAGCATGCGCTCGTCAACGGCAGACATCTGCTCGATCCAGCCGGTTGTATCCTCGACCGACTGGGTGTGGCCCTTGGACTGCGGCACGCCCTGGTAAAGCGCGCCCCACGAAACCGAGGGCAGGCCGGTGCGGATCGAATGGCGGTGCTTGTTGCCGTTGTTGCAGGGAATGACCCAGGCGTCATCTAGAACCGGGTTGGTCTGCGACAGCACTTCCAGCACCGCGCCCTCTGGCGTGGTCCGCAGCGTGTCGATCAGATTCAGATAGGAGTTGCCGATGGTGGCCATGTGTCAGTGATCCTCAGCCGTAGAGACGGGTCGCTAGATCCGGCAAGGCCGGGGCGGGTTGGGGGGCGGCCGAAAGCGCTGGGCCGGACAGTTTTGAGACGAGCTGTTCCAGGGCGATCACGCCCTCTGCGTCGCCCATGTTTCGGCGCAGAGCGTCAGCGCCCGGTGCGCCGATGGCGGCTGTGACAGCGGAGTGAATGGCGGCGGTGCGGGCCGCATGGGACGAACCTAGCTTGGCCTGCTCAGCCGCGATGAAATCGTTCTGCGCCTGGGCGGCGGCGATCTCTTGGGCGGCATAGACGCCCAGAATTTCGGACACGGCCTCCTGCGGCATGCCCAGCTTGTGCATCACCGGCAGCATGGCGGCCGCCAACGGATCGGCGGCGTCGAACTCGACAGGCTTCCCGTCCAGACCGACGATGGGCTCGGCTAGGGTCAGGGTGTATTTGTCGGGACTCTCGGGAACGCCTGCACGACGTGCGGCGTCCGCAGCTTCCAGCTCAGCGAGGCGCGAATAGGCTTCCGGCTTGATGCCCGTCGCCTCATCCCAGAACGCATCAGGCAGAGCGTCGGGGCGGGCCGGGGCCGCAGGCTCAGGAGCGGCCATCACAGCGGCTGGTGCGACCGGAACTGCGGTCGTCGGCGCTGGCGCCGGGGTGGGTTCTACAGGGGCGGTTGCGTCCGTCATGGTCGCGACGTTGCGGCGCGCGACCCATGCCCTCAACGCACGGTCATTCTGGCGCTATGGACCTCAGAACACCGTTCATGAAGCGTCGTGCGCCCTCGGCCTCCCGCAGCGTTTCGTTGCTGGAATTCAGAGGGGTGACGGCGTTGGCGCGCTCCAGAAGCCAGCCCATCACCCTCAGGCCATCATGTCCGCTGAACAGGCGACGCGCTGTTTGCTCGATCTTTTCGTCAACATCGCCAGCGATGGATTTCGACGGTTGAGCGCGTAACGATGCAAAGGTTCGCTTAGGCTGTTGCACCATCTGGCATCCCTCCCTGTGCCGCAGCCGCCATGGCAGCTTCCTGCGCGATCTGCTCTGGCGACTTCATGACGATGTGCCGCTCCTTCGCCGTGGCGATCAGGTTTTCCATTGTCGCGGTTGCGTCGATCTGGACACCGACCTGCAGCGCGGCGCCGATGTTGGATGCCATAGCCAGGACCTGCCCCGTCAGGTTCATGTCCTCCAGATCCTTCGCCTTGGACAACGGACTGATCGGACGCACGTTCACGACCTGACCGCCCTTCAGCTTGACCTCCGGCAGGACGCCGCGCTGCGCCAGAATCCAGGCCACGCGCTCGATGATCGGCAACACCCATTCACGGACGCAGCGGTCACGGGGCAGTTCCTTGCGCCGCGTGTTCCAGGCCTTCTCGTCCATCCACTGGCCCAGCGTCGGCGGTGTATCGCCGGGCTGCTCGGGACGATCCTGATAGGCGGCGCGCTTGATCTCCTTGCGCATCTCGTCCTCTTTGAAGAACGAGGCGTCGAAGCGCGCTTCCGGCATGAAGGGCTCGGGCGGTTTCGATCCCGGCGCGCGGGCGTAGGCCTTGCCCGCCTCTATGCCGCCTTCGAAGTTGGCCAGTCCGTCCTCTTCATAGGAGAACGGCGCGTCAATGCTGTTGCCCAGACCCTTGAGATTCAAATAGCCAAGCTCGTCCAGAACCCGCGCGCGCGGCGTTGCTTTCTTGAACGGACCCGGCCCCCATGCGCTGTCGGCCTGTTGACGAAACCTGCAGGCGATGACCGCGCATGATCCGGCGCCCTCGAACACCTTGTGAAACCGCTGCTTGTTGCCGACCATGATGCGATAGTTCCAGCGCTCGACGCCGGGCGTGCTGTAGTCGCGGTCGCAGCCCTCGACGACGGCCTGCTTGCGGTTCGCCTGGTTGCTGGTCGGCATAGGGAACTCAGACGGAAGCGCCACTCCCCAGAGCATGTGCTGCTCGGCAGGCGTCAGAGACATCTCCCGCCATTTGCCGGTCACGCTGCCATCGGGCCCCCGCTCCATCAATAGGTCGGGTATCTCGATGGGCTGGAAGTGCAGGGGATTAAGCGCTCCCATGTCGCTGACTGCCAGCGCCATGGCTGATACGCCCCAGAATGCGAAGCATTCCTGGGCTGCGTCCCAATAGTTCGACCGCTCAATCTCAGCGAATATCGTGTCGCCAATCGCCTTGAGTTGCGGCGCGATCTCGCGGCGCTGCCCCTCGCTCAGGCTCTCGGCAGGTTCAAACATCACCCAGCGCTCATGACGGGGGGTGAAGGTCGAGATCATGTCAGAGGCGAAATCCTCAGCTACGATCTCCAGCGTATTGTCGAACTGATCGTCCTGCTCCTCGATCTTCTGCGCGGCGTTCGATGAGTTGGTGCTTCGGGATTGAGCGTCCGCAATCCGCCGATAGGTCGGAAGGGCCAGGCGCAGCGTCTCGTCAATCCACACCTGATGGCGGGCGCGGTCCTGCCGGGCCAGTGTAACGCGCGCCAGAACCTTCTTGGCGTCATCCATCAGTAGAGGACCAAGTCTGGACGGGTAAGTCCACCGCCGCCGCCACGTCCACCCCCAAACTGCGCGCCGCCAGATCCTCCACCTCCAGAAGAGCCGGTGGACTGTGATGGGGTTGAGCCACCACCAAAGATCGGGACCGATCCGCCCGAAGATACCTTCCCGAAACGACGGATGCGGCGGGTCGTGGCGCCCGTCAGATAGGCCTGCGTTTCTTCGGTGCGTGCGACTTCAGCGCGCCGCTGCTCACGCTCGCGCGCCTCGACAACGGCGGGATCTTCTTGCTGCGGTTTAGGGCTTCTCATTCGGCTGGCTCTCAAACGCAGGACGCGCACCTTGAGCGAGCAAGTCACGGCATAGGGCTTGAGGCCTCAACGCACGGGTTCTGACGCCTACGAGGTGCGCCACAGCGGGCGTGCACCAGAAGCCGAAACGGAAGGCGGGGCGGCTGGCGTCTCGCACCTTGAAAGCCAGCAGGGTGCGGCTGGCAGGCAGGGCATCAACCCAGGCGTCCATCTGCGCCGAAGACAGGGCGCGAAGGTGGGTCTGCTTCAGCGTTACATCATACAGCAGCCAGACGGACTGCTCCGCGTCGTACGCAAAGGCGACGACATGCCGAAAGCCTGGACGACACAGGCGCCACCACCAATGCGGCTGCTCGCCGTCATAGAAGGCGACATACCATTCGCCAATCGGAGCGATCTCGCGATCAATCATGACCGCGACCGAAACACGGACTTACGGCCACGGTCGAACACGCGGGCATGCACCTTGGTCTGGACGGCGGCCGTGTTCCGTCCCGCACCGAACAGCAGGTTGCCGCCCTCGCCCATGCCCAGCACCATGTAGCCGAGGGCCTCGCAGGGGTGGCTGTAGGCGTTCTTGACGATATCGCCGGAGACGAACTGACCTGCAGAGGTGTTGGTGACCTTGAACTGATAGCCGCCACCGAGGCCCTGTTCCAGCATCCGGCAGTTGGGGTCGATCAGGAATGCCTGATACCCATCAACCTGACGGGTCAGGATGTTGTCGATCACCTCTTTCCGACCACCCTTGCCGGCAAATCGGTTGGCGCCGGGCGCGCGGCGCACAGGCATTCCGTGCTGTCGGAAGATGTCGAAGGCCGTCTTCTCCTCGGCCTGTCCTCGAATGTCGCCGCCAGGGTCACCAAAGAACTTAACGCGGGCCGGGTCGACATCAGGAAAACGACGCAGCAACTCGGCCTTGACGAAGGGGGCGAAAGTCACGGCTCCCACGTCCTCGGCGTACAGTTCCGCCAGCGCGAAGATGCGGCCCCGCACCGTCTGGCCGAAGACGGCGGCAGGCGTCAGGCCGAAGTCAAGACCGACGTACAGGTCCAGGTCCGGCTGATATTTCAGAGACGAGGACGCGACGTGGCTGTTACGCTCCGTCGATGCGCGGAACAGTGGGTGCACGGCCTTGCCGCGCATGATCGAGGCGGCGATGTTGCGGCAGTTCGCGTCGATCCACTGGCGCGTCACGCCGTGAATCTTCTTCGGATAATAGTCAGGCCTCAGCCAGCGCAGGTTCTCGGCGTTCGGATTGACACAATACTCAACCTCGTCGCCCGGATTTAATGGTTCAAGGCCGTGCGCCCGCAGATCGTCATCCAGCACCAGCAGCGCGGGGGGCTGAACGAACAGGTTCCAGCCGGGCGGCCTCTTGTGCTTCTGTACATCGTCAGGCGTGAAGTGGTCGGGGACGGGGGCCTTGCCGAACATGATCGGCGCCCAATGCAGGCTCTCCGGCGCGTTCATGTCCGCGATGCCGCCAGACCAGTTGCAGCCGCCGTTCTTGACCGACGGATAACGTCCGCAGCGCGAAAGCCCCTCTGAAACCAGCAGTAGGCTGATGTACTGAAGCTCGTTGAAATAGATGCCAGTAAGCTGCAGCGAGCGCAGCTTCTTCACATCGTCTTCCTTGTCCAGCGCCAGGAAGATGAACTCGGCTTCGATGTCGCCATAGCTCATGTGGTAGGTGAACGGCGGCGACCAGCTCATTTCTCCGAACCCGCCGTCCGCCTCCTTCCCCTCGGGGAACAGGTTGCAGAATGACGGAATCGTGGTCGTCTTCAGCTCAGGGAAGGTCGAGCGGACAATGGCCCACCGGCTTCGACGGCGACGATCACGCTGTGGCGGCTGGGCGCTACAGTGCATGAACAGCCGCATGATCGCGGCGTCCGTCTTGCCCGAGCCAATCGGCCCCTGGATGATGTCGAAATCACCCGATGAGTGCATGAACGCCGTGAGAATTTTCCCATCGGGTTCAAAGACTATCGGCTCTTTCGGAGGTGCTGGCGGGGCTTTACGGGCCATGCGCCAAAGAGAGGCGAGGCCCGGTTACGCCTCAACGCACGGGGGGCTCAGATGATGTGAGGGTGTGGGGGTGGCTATCACGCAGCCATAGACAGGAAGGCCTGAGCGACCGGCAAGGCGAGGCCGTTGGCGATGACGTCGTGCCCGTCCTGCGAAGGGTGAACATCAGAAGCCGTGCCGTAAGAGGCTGAGAAATCCGACCCGGCGGCATAAATCCCGAGCGCGTGGAAGTCGACGAACCGGACCCGAGCCTGATCGGCCGACGCCACAGCAGCAACACCGGCAGCGATGGCAGACGTGTAGGTTCCGGTGGCATCGACAAACGGGCCGACGACGACAATGCGAAGATAGGGCAGCGCCTCGAGAAGCTCGGCGAGCCTCGCCGTCACCTCAGCGGTCAGGCTTGCAAGGTTGACTTCGTTGCTAGCATCGTTCGTACCGAGCGCGATCACCAGCATGTCGGGCGCTTCGGCGATTATGGCCGCAACATCCAGTGAGAACGGCGTCGTGGCCAACCAGCCCCGACCTGAAGTGCCAAACGGTACTGACCGATCCCAGGCCCCCAACTTCCATGCGACCTGTTGCGCCCAGATGCCGCCGGCGTAATCGGCCAGCTGGTACTCGGTGATGCTGTCGCCAGCGAACAGCAGCTTCGCGCCAGTCAGTTCAGCGGGAGTGACCGAGGCGTCCGCGTCCACGTTTATCTCACCCAGCATCGTGCCGTAGTCGGCGATGATGTCGATGCGCCGGGTCTTCTTGGTGGTGTTGACGCGGTTCCAATAGACCAGCAGCACAGCCCCTGTTCCCGACCCACCTGTCACCGCGACCGTGTTGTTAGGCACCACGCTGTAGGCGCCGGAATCGGTGACGGCGAGGCTGATTATCGCTCCCGAGCCGTTGACCGCTCCGACCCGCACCTGAGCAGGCGAGGTGAACGTCCCGCCCGTCAAAGTCAGCACGTCGCCGACGACGTAGCCCGATCCGGACGGAGTGCCGATGTTGGCGCGACCACAGCGAAACGAGACGAGGTTCGCGCCGAAATCGCATAGAAACCGATGGCGAGCCGTCGCGCTACTGGCCTTATTGGTCAGGCCCGGCAGGAACTGATCCCATGGCGTTTTAGTCACCAGCTCTCCATCGACCAGGATCGAGAAACCGCGCGTGGAGCCCGACACTCGGGCACCGCGAATATCGAACCGGCGGCCCGTCAGCTTGAAGCTGATATGGGCGCCTGCACGCTCTGGAGCGTTGAACGCAGTGTCGCCGCTGTACTGAGTCCAGGTGCCAGACCGAGAGATCAGCAGGCTATCCTTGCTGATGGTGTTCGGCGTCGGGATGGTGCTGGCCCCGCCCACCGCGCTCATGTTCATGGTTGGCGGAGACGCCATGACGGGCGGCAGTGCCTGCAAGCCGGAGAAGCGCTTGGCCCAGCGATGGAAGGGAAGATCCTTCAGGCCGTCAGCCAAGGCCAAGGCCTTATCGCCGGGGGCTTTGACGTTGACGACATCGGCGCCGGTGAAAGCCATGATCAGTTCTCCAGTACGAGCAGGTCGTCGTTCAGCCCGATGGGCTGGCCGTCGAGCATGAGGATGCCGTCGATGATCTCCACCACACCCGTCGCAGGGGCGAGCCTGAAATCCGGTCGCTCATTCGCCCCTACAGCCACCACGCGGAAATCAGGCAGGCGTACGCCGATGACTTCGGCATAGGTGAAATCCGGGCGCGGGGATGCGTCCGGATCCACCAGCAGCACGCGGTAGTCCGGGCGCGGAGATGCGTTCTCAGCAACAAACGTGATGTTGAAATCAGGGAGCGCCATTTGAGGCGAGTAGGCGGATAGCGGCTGATGACCTCAACGCACGGGTTAGTGGCGGACGGAGACAACGTCTCCGCCAGACTTGCAGTCCAGCGTCATGGCGGCGCGAACCGCCTCCTCAGCGGTCGCTCCTACGGCCATGGCTCCAGCCGCGAACTCACCCCCGGAGCCCATCGCATAGTACGGAACATCCAAACGTATCAGACCAGCATCATTGATGAGAAAACAGGCGTCAGGCGTGGCGATGAAGCCCCAGTAGGACAGATCGGGATTGTTGGCGCTAGGCGTTGGAGGCGGAGCGCCAATGCAACCAGCCGAAACCCAGGAGCGAAAGTCCCGGCACATGGCTGCCGTTCCAGAGGCGGCGGCAAGCACCCGGCCCCGCTTGACGACCTTCACCTGACGGCCTTCGATCTGATCATGCAGGGTCATACGCGTGTCAGCCGCCAGCACGCCATCCCGATAAGCAATCGTCGTCACACCAGCATCTCCGGCGTCACCGTAACGCTGCCGACCTGCCCCCATCGCGCATGATAGGTGTAGGCGGTCGCCTGCCGCTCGCTCATCCACCCGCCGCGCGCCGCGTAGGCATCTCTGGCCGCCAGGGTCGAATGCTGGACCACCTTCATGCCGGAATGCTCCTTCACCTCTTCATGGTGCCGGTGGCCGCAATGGGCGTACCTCTTGGTCGTCGCGCCCCACTCGCGCGGGTATTGCGCCGCGAACAACAGGGGCAGGGCTTCGTTCTTTTTCAGATGTCCGTGGTGGAAGGCCAACATGACCTCACCATGCAGGTGGACATAGTAGGGCAACTCCGAGTCGATCACCTTCACGCGGGGCTCGCTCTCGTACAGGGCGGCGAACATGAGGCGCAGCCAAACCGATGAGGCCAGATCGTGATTGCCCTCCGCCATGACGACGAACACCGTCTGGTGCTTGGCCAACGCCATGTCGATCACCCGGCGCAGGATGCGGATCGCCGCGCCGACCATCTTGGAGAACCGACCGTCCTGATCCAACACGTGGCCCGAGGTCGGCGTTACCGGTAGAAGGCCATCACTATGCAGCCAGTCGCCCAACTGGTTGACGACGCAGGTCGTCGCGGCGGGAGAGGACAGGACCATCTGCTCAAAGCAGCCGGTCAGGGTCTGCTCTGCGATGTTGAGATCCCAATCTGCGCCGCCCTCCTTGCGCCAGGCCAGCATCCCAACATGACTGTCGGTCAGGGTGTAGAGATTGCACAGGTGGTCCGCTGTGGCGCCGGGGGCGGGCAGGGGTGGCGCGCGCGGAACATCGTCCGTCATCGCCGCGATGGCCTCACGGATCAGCTCAAGGCGCCGGTCGTCGTCCAGTTTGGTCTTGACCCATTGCAGCTTCACCTCGCCATCCGCGCCGTACAGGGTCGAATGCCCCTTGGCGACCATGGGCGAGGGGATGGCGTGGTTCAGGTCGTAGTCGGGCGCATAACCCTGCACCGTGGCCAGCGCCTTTACGCGCGCGACCGTCTGCTGAAACCCGCCACGGCGTTGTCCAAGCTTCCGTGCGGCCGCTGAGACGTTTCCGTCCGTGTCGATCAGCGCCTGAATGACGGCTCGCTGGCTGTCGCTCTCGCAATAGTGCAGCAGTTCGGCGCGGGGCGTCGCGTCCGGCTTGAACGACAAGCTCATGTAGGCCACCCGCAAAGGGCTACGCCCGTCGCATTGTGGGATTTCACCTCCCGTATCGTCTGGTCAGTGTCGCGCGATGACCATGAGATTGGCTTGGCGATCCGGCAGTAGGTGTCTGCGCCGCGCTCAGGCTCAGTCGCGACGGAACCCGTCCGACTGGCGCAGGCGCTCAGGATCAGAATCACGGACGGCAGCGTCAACGCGTGCAACATCCGCCCGTCGAACCGCATGGTCCGCATCGGCTCGTTCCTTTTCGATGATGGTGGTCGAGCCGTCTGAGCGGCCCTTTCTGTAGATGAACAGCAAGGCGATTGCCGCGATGCCGGAAAGCAGGCCCTTGGTTCCGAAGGTGCGGAACAGCACGACCAACAGGGTGATGACCGCGATGGCGCCGATGATGAACTTGGCGTGGTCGAGGAGCGCGGTCACGAGAGCGGATCCGCCGAAACGCCTTGGCCACAGGTTACAGGCCATGGGCCTCCAGGATAGTAAGGCCTCTGGAAATCGTAGCGCGGCATGGGAGGTGGCTGGGTCAGATAGTTGGGTCCAGCCTGAAGCGCCACGTTTTCGCGACGGACAGAAAAGACGCGTTCTAGCTCTTCGCGAAAAATGCGGCGGACGTCTTCTTCGGTCATCAAACCCCACCTCCCACCTTCAGCTGCCGCCGTCCGGTCAGAACCAGGCCAGCAGCCAGCAGCACGACGACAAAGGCGGCGAGCGCCCAGGGGTTGGTGACACCTTCCAGCACAGGCTTGAGGACAGCAGCCGCGCCGCCGATTCCACCCAGTCCAGCCAGCACGCCGCCGATGGCCGTCTTGTCCGTCTTCAGGTCCGCACCGTCAGGCTTGGCGGCCTCAACGATGGCGGACGGAACGGGCAGCTTGGTCACCTCAGCAGCGGCGCGACCGTTTCCAGAAAGCACAACCTTCGCCGCCTCCTTCCGCGCCGCGATCAGCGAGTCGAGGAAGTTGCGGTAATAGCCAGCGATCAGCGAGGCCTTGTCCGTGCCGTTGACGATACGGCGGGCGCCCTCGGGGTCTTCGGTCGTGGCATTGAAATAGCGGTCCAGATCGTGGCCCGGAGCGAACAGGCCCTGACGCATCCCAACAACGATAGACCGGGCGCTGATCTCAGGGTCCAGCAACAGTCCGGGGTTGGCGATCAGGTCCAGTCCAAGGGCCGTGCTCATTCGGTGATAGTTTTGTTTATGGGTGACCTGCACGTCGCCGCGCCCGAACCATCCGTCGCGCCAGTAGGGCTTCGAAACCTTCAGCGCGCCAGAGGCATAGGCCGCGTCGAGACGGCGGATGGCCTGCGCGCCGCTCGTGGCGAATGTCTCGCGCACCGGCTGCATCCTGCCGCCCGTTTCGCGGAAGTCCGTCGCCAGCAGGTAGGCCAACTGTCGGTCGTCATCGACGCCGTGTTCGTCCCAGGCTGCAATCAGGCGTTCGACGCCTTGAACCTGATCCTTCGTCAGCCTGCCGCCGAACGGCGCGTTACGGAGGAAGGCGAATAGGGTTGCGTGGTCGCGGGTCACTCCGGCGCCCTCCGGCGTTGGCTAGGGCGTAGCGCGCTCGCCAACTCTTGAATGGATGCAGTCAGGAACTTCACCTGCTCCTGCAGGCGGATCACCTCGTCGCGCGTGGCGTCGTGGCCCGCCTCCTTGGCCTTCAGCGCATTCACACGGCCCTCCAGCCTGACAAGCCATGTCACAGCGGCGATCCCTGCCAGGGCGAGCGTGATGAAGTGCTGGGGTTCGAGGTTCACGAACACACCCAGCGCGTATCGATCTCTCGACCTACAATTGTCTCAGTCGCCAGGGTCTGGTTCGCGCGTGTCATCCGCGCATAGCGCCCGCCAGCACCGTCACGCTCAACGCACGGGATCATTCCTCCGGTTCCTCGGCAGGAGGCTCCGGCTGGGGGGCGGGCTGAAGCATCGCTTCAACCTGCTTGACCATGCGGGCCATGCGCTGCATGTCGTCGGAGCGAACGGGCAGGGGTGCTGGGATGCTACGGCGGACGGTCGGGGGCATTAGGTTTCCGGCGCCTTTCGGGCCGAGCCGATGGCGGCGAAGACCGCAAGGAACACCATCACCGCCACGCCAAAGCTTCCGGTCACATCGCCCGCAAGAAGGCCCGCGATTGAGGCAGCAAATGACCTTCGCATCACACCACTCCCGCCATAATGCGCTCCAACTCCTCAACCGTCCTCGGACTGTCGGTGCGGTCGATGATGGTCTGGATGACGGCGCGGGTGATGTGGTGGTTGCGCGTGTCGTAGCTGTGAACGCTGCGTATCTTGAATTCTTCAGGTGTGTGCTCACCGACAGCATCAGCACACGCCTGCAACAGCAGCCCTGTCTTCTCCGGCTCGGTCAGGGCTTCGCGGATCGTGGACTCGGCAATCATGGCAGTTTCTCCAGTTGCGAAAAATTCTCAGAAAGGGTTCTGGACTCGAAAATTCCGTGTCGGATACCCCACGGTTCAGACCGGACCGGCGATTTACCCCCACCCCCGGCGTCCTCGACCTGGCTGGGATTTCGGCCGGATCGGACGGCGGCTGGCAGGCGGGGCTTGGCAAACGAGCGTTCTCCGTCAGACGCCCATTTACCGACGGCACTAGGGGCGTCATTCATCGTCATCGTCCTCGAAATCAGCCCGTCTGACTCGCTCAGAGTCTGACGATGGAAGGCTAAGTGGCTGATATGGTTCGGCTTCGATGACACCCGGCAACCGATTGTTTGTCGGTTGCCCTCCCAAATGCACCTCTTTCGTGATGATCTGGACGAGCTGACGGGCCTGCTCGGGCATGGCTGCACGGGCGTCCTTGTCCGCGTCGATGAAGACCTTGGCGGCCTTGAGGCGCACATCCTCAGACATGCCTCGGCGCTGCAGATCGGCCGCCGTGAGCCAAGCCTGCTCTGTTTCAGAGGCCAACCACGCGCGCTTGACATCGGCCCTGAACGCTTTGACGTGCGGCTTGATTAGGGCTTTGGCTAAGCTTTCGGTCTTGTAGCCTGTGCGTTTGGCGGCATCCGCAACTGTCAGGCCCTCATGAACGATGAGCGTGATCGCGGTGCGCAGAGCGGGGCTTACACGGCCCTTGCGGATCATGGCGCCGTCGCGATCATACAGGCCGTGGTCGCCAGTGGACATCAGGCGGCGTCCTTGTGCAGTTCAGCGCGACGAGGGGCGGGTACAGCTCCGATGTCCTGGGCCTGTTGAACCGGCATGAGGACGAGGGCGAGGCCGAGGCTCTCAAGCCATACGTCGCCCATCATCGAGATCGAGATGCGGCCGGAGAAGGCGGCGGTCGAGTTGTCGGGATCATCGGACGAGCAGGGGGTGATGACGAAGCCCGCCTTTCCAGACGGCTTGTCGCCATGCTCCAGCTTTGAGGTGTACCGATCCGACCACCCCGCATGAGCATCGAGGTCTTCGCAGGTCATAGCCTGGGCCATGCGATGCGACCGAAGCAGGGCGGCTATGTCGGCGCGACTGTGAACGATGGTCGGCGCGGTTACAGCACGTGCGTCACGCCATGCTGCCCGGCCCATGCCGATGACTGGCTGTTCGGAGTGTGAGGCGACGTCCTGCTGCACTTCTTCGGTCCCCGCAGAGAGGGCCGGTCCGAAATGAGGTGCGCCAACACCCTGTCGTTATGCGTGACGATGCTTAAGGCGCGGCTAACGATAGGGCCGAAAAGGGGTCGAAAACCGAGCGAGAGGGGATGACCCCCTATGTATATGTCTCCATATTGATAAACGATATGTATCTACGATACCCCCCCCACATCCCACTCGCTCGATAATTGGGGTATAAAGTATTGATATATATAAGGAACCGAGTGGGATTTTAACCATCCCACTCGAATCCCGCTTGCCCCGTTTTTGACCTGTTCAGGTCGAGTGGGATGGTCGAGTGGGGATGACAAAATCCCACTTGCATTAAGTGTTTGGTAAGCGGGTGGGAGGGGTGAACTGGGGTGGACGAACAACGAAAAAGGGGCCGGATTCTCATCCAGCCCCCTCTGCATGCGTCCGTATGAAGTGGCCCTACACCGCCACCCTGTACCACTTCACCTTATGCCCGCCTGATGGCGGCTGACGGTCCTCTCGCTCCAGATCGCCCCCATCGACAAGGCCGTCCAGCATCTCCTTGAGGTCTTTGGAGCGCATGCGGTTCTTGAGGGCCTGGGCGATGTCGCGATAGGCCATCCAGCTCCGGCCGCGCAGAACACGCATGATGCGCTGCGCCTCGCCCTGATGCTGCGTCTCGGCCATGTAGCTGCCCGCCATCGACAACACCTGCTGGGCCGACCACATGGCCAGATCGGCGCCCCAATCCATGTCCTCCAGCGTGACGACGGGATTGGCCGGATTGATGCCGATGGCGCGAATGACCGCCAGGCGCTGCGCCATCTCGGCCGTGCGGGTGAAGAACACCTGATCGTGGTCCATGCGTCCGATGCGCTCCGACAGGGCCATATAGGCCTTGTGGGCATGGCCTCCGGCGCCGTCCTGCCATGGAACGATGATCATGGGCGCATCGGCTGACATGCTGTGGCTGGTGGCGCGGGTGAGGGGATTGCCGGAGTTATAGATCGCCGTCATCCCCTCGGTGATCGAGGCCGGAACCTCCATCTTGTCCGCCAGCGGCTCGCGCTCCTCGACCCGCAACAAGGTCGGAATGATAAGGAAGCGGTTCAGGAAGCCGTTGAACACGTCGCCGCCCTCCAGGTTCTCGAAGAACTCCTCGTGCGTGGACACGCCGTACAGGCTCAACGCCGGGCTATGGACCGGCTCTCCCACGCGTCCCGCCCACTCCGGCATCGCCATGGTGTCGAAGCTGGATCCCCATGCCGACCGCAGGATGCCGGTAATGGCCCGCTCGTGCGTCGATGCCTTGCGCCCATTGATCCTGCCAAGGAACGACCCGAACTCGTCAATGCAGGTCAGGGTCAGCGGCTGACGGGTCAGGCGGCTGATGACGGCGGACAGGGACATGAATCCGCCCGGACCGTAGTGGTGCCCCATGCTGCAGGCGTGAAGCACCCGCCCCACGCACTTCAACGGATGATCCTTCGCAGCTCCCGACGGCGCCAGAAACAGGCCGTACAGATGGGTGCCGGTCAGGGTCGGCCCGGCGAACTTGCGACCGGCAGCGGTGCCGATCAGCTCCAGGGCAGCCAGCAGGGCCCCGCCCCGCTGCGGCTTGCGGGCAGAGTCCGAGATCCAGTCTGTTAGCGCGCCCACAAGGCCGGGGACGCGGGTCAAGTGGTCGGGCAGCTCGTGGTCTGCACTCGAAACGCCCTTTCGAGTGTTTTCGAGTTCGGCGCCGCCCTCGAATCCAGCATCGGCGGGCTTTTGGGGCTCAAAAGGTGGCGAAATGGACGATTTGGGCGCCAGCGAGGCCGAAGCTTGCTTAGGGCGCAGCGGCTCGGGCAGATCGTCGTCGCTGATACCCTGCTGGACCTCGGTTAAACCGAGGCCCAGATCAATCACCACCCCGTCTTCCTTCAGCCCCAGCCGCTCACGCAACCAGTCCGTTGCAGCGGGCTCTTCCACGTCGAGCGCCGCCATCACAAGATCGATGGCGCTGTAGGTGTGGTTGGTGCCGAAGTCCTTGATGCCGTCGCGCTGGATCGACAGGTTCAGCTTGCGCTCTGGGATCGGCCGACCGGTACATGACGCGCGCCACGTCGCGACCGCCTCGTATCCGCCGCGCGCCGAACGACAGCCGTAGAGGTCCAGTGCTGGAACCCATGCCGACAGGTTGTCCAGAGCCGCCGTCTTCGTCTCTGACCAGATGTCGTCGGGGTCGATATCAGGCGGCGCGGCCTTGCGCGGCCTGTTTGTGACGGACGACGTGCGTTCACGCGACCACCCGCATTGCTCCAGCGCCTCTTCCAGCGCCTCCATGTCCTCGTCAGTGAGA
This sequence comes from Brevundimonas sp., assembly GCF_018608325.1. Lineage (GTDB taxonomy): Bacteria > Pseudomonadota > Alphaproteobacteria > Caulobacterales > Caulobacteraceae > Brevundimonas. Next base: position 37,873 of record NZ_JABAZW010000142.1, read on the forward strand.
ACCGGAAGCTCCTTGGCGGCGACCGGACCGCGCGTCCAACTGTAGGGCTGGCGCGTGTCGGGGTGGATCGACGGCGGACAAACGGTCTGGCGCGTGTCGAAGCCGGTCAGGACATCGAGCAGGCGACCATCTGGTCCGTCATACTGCGCCGTCTTCCGCGTCTTCGGCGCCAGATAGAACCGGCTCTCGCCTTTCTGGCCGCGCTTGACCATGGGCGAGGCCGGAGCGACCGCCAGCAGGGAGGTGAGGGCGTCAGGATCGGTCGCGTCGAAGTCCAGCACGACGACGTGCAGGTCCTTGCCGACCTGAGAGCCGCAGACGATGCCGATGTTTGCGCCGGGCGCGGCGAGGGCGACTTTCAGTTCGATGCCTGACAGTGTTTCGTCGCGGAATCGTTGCCATTTCGACATCCCCTGCCAGGCGCCGGATCGGTACGTGCCCGGACATTTTCCCCGGCCATTGTGGGGCGTGTAGTCGTAGGCGATCAGCGGTATTGGGTTAAAGCCGAGAGCGACAAGCTGCTCGTGGGCTGAGGCGAAGGGGGTCATGCAGGTTCAATCACCCTCACACCAGAGCCGCGCGCCAACGCGACCATGTTCGCCGTTCCGCGTCCGCCTGGAAAGGCGACGACCAGATCAGGACGACCCTCACGCAACATCTGCTCGTTGCGGATCGGACCGGCAGCACGACCATGCTTGCGCCAGTCGGCTGGATACGATTCCACGGGAATCAGCTCGCGCGCTGCATACCGTGCCGCAAAAGCGTCTGCACCGGACGCCGCTCCGTGGATCACGCACGTAAACGGCCCATACTGCTCGTTTATGGCCGACATCTGCAGGGAGAAGGAGCGTTCGTCGCTGTAGTCGCGACCGCCACAAATCAGGACCCTCACCCCTCACCCCCGAGCGGCACGGTCAGCGCAGCGACGATCCGGTCACCCGCCGCCTTGTTCGCCTCGTTGACGATGATCAGGCAGGTAGTCAGCCACTCGTCGGGCGTGATTTTGTCGAACGCAGAACCCTTGCCGATGCTGTCGAGGTGCTGGCCCGCGATGGCGCCCGCGCGGCGAACGTCGTCGCGTGTCATGTAGGGGGTCATGTCTCGAACCTCGCAGCCCAGGCCGCCTCAAGCGTCGCGAAGGGCCCTGACTGATAATGGCGAACGACCGGACCGCGCGACCCGATGTCAGTGTCGGTGGAGCGGAACCAGAACCCGCCGTTGCGATAGATGAATCGGACGCGGGTCATGCTGGCTCCTTTTGTGGGGCGCGGCGCGGCTCTTCAAAGTCGGTGGCGGTTTCCAGCCATGCGCTCAGGTCGCGGCGCTGGACCTTGCGGAACTGGCAGGCCGCGTAGAAGCCGTCCACGCTGGGCAGGTTGTGGAACCCCGCCAGCCTGACGACGGCGATCCCGCACATGAAGGACACCGCCTCAGCCCGATAGATCGCCCCTATTCTGAGTTGCCTAATCCCTCGCGGCGTCAGGTGCGCATATTCGGGCGGCATCCCAACACACACCAAATCATCGCCCGGTTTGAAGTCGCACATCACTGCACCCCCTCGATCTTTCCAGCTTCCAGCCGGACGCGCTTGCCCTCGGGCAGCGCCTCGTAATGTTTGACCTGCACGGGCGGCCCGTTGTCGGGCTTGACCCAATGAACGAAGGCCTTGTCACGGTTCTGAAAGCCGCTTTGCACGGTCGCGTTGAACGGGATCATGCGGCCCCTCCTACGATGGCGCTCAACCGCTCGCGCAGGTCGGGCGTCAGGCTGTAGGCGCTGGTTCCGTAAGCGCAGGTGATGTCGCCCGGCATCCGGGACATGGCCAGACGACCACGCAGCTTGCAGATCTGCACATGAACGATCTTCGGCGTGGGGCCGCTGCCGTCAGGCCGTTCGAACACCTGCGTGTAGATGGTGTCCTTCGGCACGGCGTAGGGGCGCTTGAACAGCAGCGTCAAAATGCCTGCCATCTGCTCGGACAGGTTCAGGGCGCCGCGCAAACGATCACGCTCGGCAACTGTGCCGGTGAACTGCGCCAGCTTGTCACGCAGGGTCTGGTTTTCGTTTTCGAGTCTCTCTTCGCGGGTCATGCTGCTTGCTCCTCATGAGGAATACGGGCGCCCTTCGCGAGATTATCTCGCGCCCAGAGCGGCTGCAGATTGGTGTAATGGAAGCATCGGCGTTGCTGCGCCGGGTCGGTCAGATCAAATGCCGCGCAAGGCATGATGTGATCGACATGCCAGAGGCTGCTGTTGCTCCACGACATACCGTCGCTGAACTGATTTTCGATGTGGGAGAACAACTGCTGTCTCGAGCATCCGGTCAGATCCCAGAATCGATTTGATCGGTTTGCATGAGACAGAGCTGAGCGAATGCGCCGTCTCAGTCGTGCGACTAAAGCGTACTCGGGATCTATTTTTCTGCGATTCGTCACGTAGATGGTCGAGCGCTCGCGAAGTCGATCTGCGTTCTCGTCTTTCCATTTCTGATAGTAAGTACGAGCTTCTTCGCGGTGCTGTTCTCGATATTTCTTTGCGCGATCTTTGTTCGCTGAGCGATAGGATGCGTCATAAAGTCTTGTGCATACCTTACACTTAGGGCGCAGTCCGTTTTGGCCGAGCTTATGCTTTCCAAAATCAGAAGACTGCTTTTCCTTTCCGCATTCTGTGCATTTACGCATCACGCAGCCTCGCTTTCATCATGAGCAAATCTTCTGCCCACGAGATCAAACCACTTGCCGTTTTTGCGGACTTGAACGTGGGTCGGCTGGACCAACTCTGCCCATCGGTTCAGCGCCTCTTCGACGCACTCAGGCACGGGCAGGGCGCCGCCGTGGCGTTTCCACCAGGCTTCCGCCCGGTATCTGCCGGGCCCGCCGTGTTCGAACAGCACCCATTCCTGGTAGGACATCAGCCCCGCCGCATAGGTGACGCGCAAACTGTCCTTCGATCCCTGTTTCTGGTGACGACGCGCCGTCCACGTCACGACGGCGATCTCCTCCGGCGCCTGTTTCTTCAGGTCGCGCGACAGGATGGCCACGTCATCGGCCTCAGCCTCATGACGCGCACGATCCATTGACCACTCATGGCCGCAAACGATGCAGGTGCGTGCGTTGAGGGCGGCCAGCGTCTTGCAGTTCGGGCATTCCTTGGCGCGGATGTCGGAGACTTTCGCCGCGTCAGGCGCACCTTTCTTGCCGGGCCGTCGGTCGATGGTGATCGTGTCAACGGGGCCGAGACGCCGCGCTGTGCCAGTGAAGTCCAGCACCAGGCAGTCGTCCTTGCCCTCGGCCTTGCGGGTGCCGCGCCCCATCATCTGGACATAGAGGCCCGGCGACAGGGTGGGGCGAAGCAGGGCGATCAGGTCGGTGGCTGGAGCATCGAAACCTGTCGTCAGGACGTTACAATTGCTGAGGCAACGCAGCCGACCGGCCTTGAAG
>NZ_JABAZW010000142.1:41321-49908 GCF_018608325.1 Brevundimonas sp.
CTCGGCGCACGGCGTGAACCTCCACTCGGTGGGGGGGTTCGTGAACTCCGGCTTGGACCCATCGCCCGCGTCCGTCTCGCCGCTGATGACCTCGCACGACACGCCCTGCCTGCGGAACTCGTCGCGGACATGGTGGGCGTGCTTGACCCCGGCGCAGAAGGTCAGCCATGAACGCCGGTTGGCGCCGTACTGGATGATCTCTGTCACCGCCGCCTGGGTGATGGCGTCATCATCTGCGGCTGCTTCCAGTGCGCCAGAGACGAACTCGCCGCCGCGCTTGGCCACGTTGGAGACATCAATCTCCGTCGCGCCCATCTTGGAGATCAGCGGCGACAGCCAGCCGTCGTCGATCCCCTTGCCGATGCCGTAGGAATAGACGACTTCATCGAACAGCCGTGCATCGCCCGCGTCGAGCCGTCCGCTGTCCATGCGGAATGGCGTAGCGGTGAAGCCGACAACGCGTAGGTCGGGCCGCGTCTCGCGCAGCTTGGTCAGCAGGGCGCGGTACATGCCCTCGCCGCCGTTCGGCACAAGGTGCGCCTCGTCGATCATGACGATGTCGAACGCGCCAAGCTCGGCGGCCCGCTTATAGACCGACTGGATCGAGGCGAAGATGATCCGCTGCGATGTGTCGCGGCGTCCCAGACCGGCGGAATAGATGCCGACCGGCGCGCCAGGCCACAGGTTCAACAGCGCCTTGGCATTCTGTCCGACCAGTTCCCTGACATGGACCAGCATCAGGGCGCGCATGTCGGGATAGGTCGTCAGCAGGTCTTGCGTCAGGCTGGCGATGGTCACGGACTTGCCGAGACCGGTCGCCATATCGACCAGGGGGTTGCCGCCGCCCGCGCGCCAGTAATCGAGAACGGACTGTGCGGCCTGTTGTTGGTAGGGGCGGAGTTGGATGGAGGTCATGCCGACGCTCCATTGAACACGCGCCGAAGGAACACGCGCCACGGTTCCGGTCCGACCCCAGCCGCGACGGCGCCATAATAGCCGCACTGGCAACCGTGCTGGATCATGCCTATGCAGTCGACACAGTCGAAGGACGGCCACAGTGCGGCGTGAATTTCCCCCTTTAGCCACTCGATTGGCGTTTCGGCGTAGAAGCTGCGTCCTGTCCAGCTCTCAGAGTTGACGACGATGGAGGTCATCCCACACCCCCGTCTTTCCAGACCGAGCCGTCAGCCAGTCGGTACATGACCCACTCGCCCGCCTCGTCAGCATCAAACTGCTCGCCCGGCACAAGCGACGGATTGAACAGGTGCGACGGGCATCCGGCGCGCTGTTCTTCCAGTGTCAAATCCTGCGTCCAACGTGCGCAGGACCAGCGGGCGTCACCGTCCAGATGGGCGGTAGCGTGCAGGCAGGTGCGGCAATTGCGGTTCGGCATCAGGCCGTCGTTCGGCGCGCAGCCGTAGCCCGCCTTCAGGAAATATGACGGGCAGGTGCAGGACGGGCGCCGTTCCTGTGTGGCCAGCCGCTCGGCCTTGGCGACCAGCTGCAGGGCCGCAACGGCGTCGTATTCGATCCGCTCGGCATAGACCGTATCGTCATTCTTGTTGATGCAGACATACAGCGCCCGCGTGAGGTGCTGATGGTGCATGTACAGCTGCACCTGGGCGAAGTGGGCGGGCTTGGCCTCCCGGACGCCGCCCTTCTTCAGCAGGTCCTTGAACGAGCGGTCGTTGTGGCTTTTGACCTCAAGGACGTGTTCGGTCTTCGGCGCCTCAGGCACATTGCGCACCTTGCCGTCCGTGCGGCCGGACGCATGGCCCGCTGCAAAGACGATGCGAAACTGCTCGCCGGTCGCCGGGTCAACGTCGTCCACCTCCATGTCGGCGGCGCGCAGCATCCCGACGATGCGTTCCTCCCACACCTCTCCGGTGCGGAAGATCGACAGCTTGCGGCCATCGAAACGCTCGGGCGGGAACAGCCAGCGGAAGCCGTCCCAGATCTGGCGCTCGCACTCGCCGCCAAGCTGACTGGCGGACAGGCGCGGATGCAGGTCCGAACGGTTGGCCTGTTCAAGCGCTGCATAAATGTTGCCGACGGTGAGCGGCTGGGCAACGGGAAAGGCGGTCATCCGTCTTCTCCCGTGTGGTCGCGCTCGTCCTCGGGATCGTCGAAGAGACTGTCTTCGGGTGGCAGGCGGTCCCAGGCGCCGGTTCCGTGTTCCGACACGAAGTCGTCAGCTTCTTCGGGCGTCATGACGCTGGATGTGCGGCGGGCCATCAGGAGGCCGCCTCAATCGAGGTGATCAGCCGAGTGGCGGTGTATCCGATCCAGAACAGTCCGAGCACGCCCAGGGCTGCAAAGTGCAAGACCCATTGGGTTTTGTGGCGGGTGTTGGCGTCAAAGGCCGCAAAAAGGGCGAGTGCGAAGCAGATGGATATCAGCGCCGCAGAAAGAACCACGACGATGATTGAGGGGAGAGACAACATCAAACCGCCTCCCCACGAACCAGGGCGGACAGCATTCGGGTCGCTTTCACGACCTCCAGGCGGGCGGCGATGTGATGGCCAGCCGAGAACTCGACCATGGCCTGGGACACGACTTCGGAAACTTCACACAGCACGTCGTGTTCATGCTGGTAGGGGTGTGGAGGCAGCGCGCCAACGCCAGCCTCGACAGGACGCAGTTGGTCGTCCATCGTCAGGTACTCCTGCGATGCTCTTTCAGAGCAGGTTGGAAGGGTCGCCGGACGGGTCGGGTGTGAGAGCTAGGCCCGTCCGGCGATTGTCAGTTTAGGCAGCGCCTATTTCCACGGGCGCGAACCAGCACCAGTCGCCGCGCCAACGGTCGATTGGGTGGTTGCCGCCGAGGCGGTGGCGCCGATAGGTTTGTAGGCCGTGACCTTGTTCCTTGCGGGGTAATCGCCCTTCGCCGGTTCAGTGCGGATGCGGATCAGGACCGGCTTGAACTCGATCTGATCACTGTTCGTCACCGGCCCTCTGTGGCCGACAGCCGCAGCGATGTCCTTGACCGCGCGCTGGCCGATTTCGGCAGCTTGCGGGTTGCGGTTCTTGATGTTCTGGCCGTCCCAGATACGGCGCTTCGCATACTGGCCGTCGAGAATTTCCCAGGTGAAGGTGCAGCGGGTGTTGCCGCTCTGCTCGTTCTCCTTGACGTCGGTTTCAATGATCTGCGCGATCACGTCCATGTCGGGCAGGGGGTCAAAGTCGCCGCCCTCCCGCTCAGGGATCGCATCGACATCGATGTTCAATGCAGCCATCTCTCTCTTCTCCTTACGCCGCCGCAGCGGTCGGTTGTTGGGCCGGGGTTCCAGCCGGGAAGAAGGGCGCGAGGGCGGCATAGCCCTGACCCTTCGGGTACATGATGCGCGGGGGCATGTTGTAGCGATTGCCAGCAGTGAAAGCGGGCTTGCCCTCGGTGTAGATCCAGCGCGTGTCGCCGCCGTCGGCGCGGACGCGGCTGTCGGTCTTCTTCGGGTCGTCACGCTTGATTGTGACCTCCTTCTTGACCAGCAGAATGCCGTCGACTTCGCGCTTCAGGATCGCTTCGGCGCGCTTGTGCAGGTCCACGCCGTAGGTGCTGTACGTCTCGGTTTCCGGGTCATCGAACTTGCCGATGATTGCGTGACCGATCAGTACGATCATCATTCCGCGCTCGTTGCGCAGGTAGTTCAGCGCCGAGATGACTTCGTGCCAGTAGTTGTCGGCGGCGACGTATCCCTTGCCGAAGCCCTTGTCGTATTGCTCGATGTTGGACACGCTGCCGTCGGCGCAGACGCGCTTCCAGATCAGGCTTTGGAGCGCCGAAATGGAGTCCAGCACGACTGTCTGGAAGCTGTGATCGCCGGTTGATAGGGCGACCAGCGCCTCATCAACAGCCTCATAGCTCGTCAGGTGGCCAAAGCTGTCCAGTTCCAGATCGCCGGACTGGCCCATCTCGGTTTGCAGGAACACAGGCGCCGGAAACTCAGACGCCAGGGTCGTCTTGCCCATCTTCTCAGGGCCATAGATCAGCAGACGGGGCGGCTGATCCGCGCGCACCTTGCGCAGGGATGACAGGTCGATAGCCATGCTAAAAATCCAGTCCTTTGAGGGCGAACCTTATGTCTCGCTGTTGAAGAAGATCGCGGATGACATAGGCCCGTCCGACGTCCTTGGATTCCGGGGTGAGACGCCCAAACGTGAGGGCCAGACAAACAGCTAACTGATACACTTCGGGCGGTGGGTGGCCCGGATTTGCGTCGTTGAATAGGCTGGCATTTTTCATCTATTCTTCTCCTTCCGGCGCGTTGATGAACCACCCGCCCGTCGCGCCGTCCGGTGAGGGGTGGAATGAGATGTCGAGAGGAATGGCAGGCATGATCGCGATGCGGCATTGCGCCGTGCGTCTGCGGCCCTGCGGAAGCCAAGCCAGGGCGATGCCGGTCACCCAGCGGTCGTCGTCAATGACCTTGGCCTTCACCAATAGGTCCAGCACCGCCTTGCAGCGATTGTCGATGTCCGCCATCAGACTTGCGCGCTCAACGCCGATGATCACGACGACGCGTCCAGCGACAGGGTCAGGGTACTGCTCGCGGATGGTCCATGCGGCCTCTGCGATCCACGCCTTGTAGGCAGGTGTCTTGAACCGTCCGCGCTTGGAGTTGGCGAACAGGCCATTGACCGACGGCGGCGCCGGGATCGTCAGGGTGGTGCAGGGGGGCGCGGCGCGTGCAGCACCCCCCTGCTGGCGCACCTCAAGGTCAGACGCGACCATGAGATTCTGCATGTCTGGGTGATCGGCGGTGATCATTTGCCACCGCCGTTGATGTGCTGGAGTGCTGACCCGATAAGACGGGCCGACCACACTCTCACATGGAAAGCGGCCTGCTCAGGAAGCGAGAAGAGCAGCCCCACCACGCGCGACAGGATCCAGATCGGACCCACGATGAAGAGCATGATGCTCCACATCAGCGGCGTGAAGGAACGACTCGGCTTCCTCGAGCACGACCGCCTGTCGGCGGCGCTGCTCGGCCTCATGGTTCAACCTCTGTTTCTCGGATGCGAAGTAGTCGGTCAGCCTGCGACCGGTGACGATGGCCAGAACCATCACGCCGATCTTCCAGCCGCCGTTCTTGTGTTGCAGAACCTTCTCCATGGTCCTGATCGATGTCTGACCCTTCAGCAGGCCCTTGGCTTCATCAGCCGACAGGCTCCACTCATGCTGAACCCGCCCCAAAGTGCCGAAGCTGCCGCCGCAGCGACGTTCAGCAACCGCCGCGAAGGCTTCTCGAAGCCCTCCCGACTTGGGGTGAAATTCCTGATCAAAGGGTGAGATTTCCATATTCGCATCCGTCACAGTGAACCTCGTTGGAAGGCGGCACTGACAAGCGGCTGCGAAACAATGTGAGAGCGAAGATGAGCAGGGCGTCCGGCGCCAACCGGAACGAACTGCAGACAAGGGGGGCCGAGGCGCGCCAACGCCTCGGAGCCGGGGTTGAAGGGGAGAGAGGTCATTGACCCGCCCCTGCAAGACGAACCGCCGCACCGTTGAGTGCGGTGATGATCTCAAGATTTTTGTGGGTCCAGTTCCGGTCGGAGAAGGACTTCACCGTCGTGTAGGGGACGCCAGCCTCTCGCGCCAAAGCGGCCAGGCCATGAGCCTCGGCCGCTGCCTTGATGTTCGGAATGATGGCGAAGATCGGGTCCATAGCGACCGATCTTACGTCGTTTCGTATTCCACGCAAGCCTTATTACGAAACACCGTTGTTTCCGCGCCGCGCGCGGGCGCGCATCACCAACGGATGAGCGACGATATTATCAGGCGGCGAGAGGCTTTCCGGCAGTTTGCCGAGGCGCGGGGCGGTCCGGCAAAACTTGCCCGAACGTCCAAGGTCAGCGCCACGACGCTCTACAGCTATCTGGACGGGAAGTCGGCCAGCATGCTCGACCGGACGACAAGCAAGATTGCGACCGCAACTGGCGTATCAGTGGAGGAGATGTTCGGCGGTGAGCGTCCCACCAGAACGGTGCCGGTCGTCTATCACGTGGGGGCGGGGGCATCAGTGTACGCGCTGTCGGGTCAGGAACCGTTTAATTATGTTGAAGGTCCAGATGACGCGACCGACGAGACGGTAGCGGGGAAGATCGAGGGCACCAGCCTCGGTGAGATGTTCGACGGATGGTTGATCTTCTGGGACGACATGCGCTCGCCTGTTACGCCTGACCTGCACAACGAGGTCTGCGTCGTGTCGCTCTATGACGACCGCATGCTCGTGAAGAAGATTCGGCCCAGCCGCGAGCCAGGTCTGTTTCACCTGTTCTCCAACACCGAACCGCCTATCCTTGATGTGCCTATCCGTTGGGCCGCCAAGATCACAGGCATGAAGCCGCGCTAGGACGTTTCGTAATAATCGCTTGACGGGATACGAAACGTCGTAATAGCCTTCCTCTCGCAACAGAGGAGGGCATTGGCGTGCCGCACCCAAATCAACAGGCTCTGGCGATGGCCGCCGAGCGTTGGATCGATCAATCGCAAGACCTGACGGACAACACCGCCGTCGAGCGACTGACGTACAAGATCAACACCCTGCAGGACGGCATTCACGAGCTGTCGCTGGCGTCCATTCAGGACCGCGAACCGGACGAAAGCCTGACCGGCCTGTCCGTGATCGACATCATGGCCGCTCAGAGCCGCCTCGTCGTTGAGCGCAATGTCCGCATGCGCGGCATGGGCATGAGGTTGGCGGCATGAACGCTCCAGCCACAATCATGGAGCAGCTGAAGGCCCTTCCTGAGCACCTTCAGCCGCACAACCGGCGCTTCTACGTTGAGGCCCTCTCCGATGGGGCCAGAGCCCCGTTGGTTGAGTATTTCCGCCGAGAGGCCGAGGCTGACGGCGCCGCATTCGAGTGGAGCAAGGCTCATGGTGCGGAAGGATTCTACCCTGCGCGAGATGGCGGCCATCCGAGGGCGTTCTCATTCAAAATAGAGAACGCTCCGGCTCCGGGGGGCGCTTGGAATGACGCGGGGCGAGGCTTTGTCCCGAGGTCTGGCTACGTCGCAAAGGCGCTGTCAAAACGACCAGCTGGCAAGACCCTAGCTGCCGAGCTGAACACCCTGCCGGAACAGCCCCGCTATAGTGAGGCGCTGGATCATTTGGGCGCGATTACCGACCTGGGGGCAGGAAATGGGTTCAGGGGCGTCGGATCGAGCGATGGGAAATACCACTTCGCCGTGCCGATCAAGCTTGGTGACCGCTATTTCATCAGCGGCGTGAACCACAACTACGACATCGCTCAGCATGTCGAGTCCGCCATCCAATATGTCGGCACAGAAAACGAAAAATGGGCTCCGTCACTAGATTATGACGGCGATCCAATCTCTTGGCGTCCCGGCGAGGGCTGGGTCTTTCTGACCAAAACAGAACTCGACTTTGCCATTGCCGAAGCAAACCTGCGCCGCGCCAAGAAGCGGACACCGGAGGCTTCAGCATGAACGTCGATGGACTGTTCGAAGCGGCCCGCGCAACCGACCAGAGCGGTGGACGCGGCTGGCATTTCCCTCCCGCTAAGCCGCGCAAGGGCGTCGTGAAAACGATGCTGTCGTGGTTCGCCCGCCCCACAGAAGGAGGCCGCTGATATGGCGCGCACTGAAAAGGCGGGTCAGGCCGCCATGATCCCGTTTGAAGTTAAGAACCGCTGGACCGGCGAGGTCCAGTTCACCGCCCAGATCTCGTGCTCGCCAGATGCGACGCCAGCCGTGAAGCTCGGACTGGCGGTTCGCTGGGCGGTGAAAGAGAAGGCCAACCTCGACGGGGCCAGCCTCTACGGGGCCAGCCTCGACGGGGCCAACCTCAACAGGGCCAACCTCGACGGGGCCAACCTCTACGGGGCCAGCCTCGACGGGGCCAGCCTCTACGGGGCCAGCCTACTGGCGTTGGGTGACATGCGGTTCGTCAAGACGCTTCAGCTCGAGCGCTGGATGGTTGGCTATTCGGCAGACACAATGCAGATCGGATGCCAGCGTCACGCCATCGCAGATTGGTGGACGTTCACAGACGAACAGATTGCGGAAATGGACTCCGCAGCCCTGGAGTGGTGGGGCCGCTGGAAGCCGGTCATCCAGCAGATTGTTGCGATGAACCCTGCCGAGGCGACTGGCTATGTGGAGTCCGCCACCAATGGTGCAGACCAATGAGCGGGTCGTCTCTCATTCAATCGCTTGAAGCTGCAGAGGGTGGGTCGAGGGAGTTGGACTACGCCATAAAGGCGTGGCTGGAACCTCACGACGAATACTGGGCTCTCCGTGTCGCTGCCGACTGGACCGCCAGCCTAGACGCCGCTCTGGCGCTGGCTGAGCGGGTTCTTGATCAACGCGGTCCGATCAATATCAACATCTGCCTCGCTGGATCAGCTCAGGTCGTCATCGACAGTGTCGGACCTTGCGATCCAGTGATAGCGCAGAGTGTTGCCCGCACCCCCGCCCTAGCCTTCTGCATCGCCATCCTTCGCGCAAAGGAGGGCGGACAGTGATCTACGGCTCCGTATGCTCCGGTATCGAAGCCGCCTCTGTCGCTTGGCATCCGCTGGGCTGGCGGGCCGCCTTCCTGTCCGAAATCGAGGCGTTCCCGC
>NZ_JABAZW010000150.1:0-10461 GCF_018608325.1 Brevundimonas sp.
GGCGACGGATGGACCTGCCCTGGTGATCGCAGTGACGGCAGACCCGGCGGCAGGCACGCTGGAGGCCAAGGAGGCCTATTCGCTGACGGTGGCCGGGGAGGGTGTGCGCCTGACGGCGTCAGGGCAGGATGGGGTTCTGCGCGGTCTGGCGACGTTGCGCCAACTGGTTCAGGCGCAAGGGGGCGGCTTTGTCCTGCCTTATGCCCAGATTGAGGATTCGCCCCGTTTCGCCTGGCGCGGCCTGATGGTCGATACGGCGCGTCACTTCGTTGAACTGGACACGCTGAAGCGTCAGATCGACGCCATGGAGCGGGTCAAGCTGAACGTGCTTCACTTCCACTTCAGCGACAACGAAGGCTTCCGCATCGAAAGCCTGCGCTATCCGCGTCTGACGGAAGTTGGTTCGCACGGGCAATATTACACCCAGGCCCAGGTGCGTGAGCTGGTCGCCTATGCGGCGGATCGCGGCATTCGCGTGGTGCCAGAAATCGACTTCCCAGCCCACACCGGCGCGATCATGATTTCCTACCCCGAACTGGCGGCCATGCCGGTGGACCCGAACAACCGCCTGGCCATGTTCGGCGCAGCGGTTGATCCAACCAAGCCTGCGACCTACGCCTTCATCAAGGGGCTATTGGAGGAGATGTCGGGTCTATTCCCTGACGCCTATTTCCACGTCGGCGGCGACGAGGTCGAAGCGACGGCCTGGACCAGAAACCCCTCCATCGTGGCCTTCATGGCGGATAAGGGTTACGCCGACACAGTCGCGCTTCAGGATTATTTCTTCAAGGAAGTGAATGACATCGTGCGTGGCGTCGGCAAGACGACCATGGGCTGGGAAGAGGTCGCGGATCAACCGATCGATGACAGTGTCGTGGTTCAGGCCTGGAGAAGTTCAGAGGCTGTGTCCCACATCACGGGGCAGAACAACCGGGCGGTTGTCTCGGCGGGCTATTATCTGGATCTGCTTTGGGCGGGGCTGGATCACTATGCGCGCGATCCGCTGGATGTGGACGCCACCCCGCCTGACAGCCCCGAAAAGATCATTGGTCCCAAGTCTGACAATCCCCTGACGACGGATCAGAAAAACCTCGTGTTGGGTGCGGAGGCAGCGCTGTGGGCTGAGACTGTAACGGACGAGATGGTCGATCACCGCTTCTGGCCGCGTGCTGCACTGCTGGCCGAACGGTTCTGGTCGCCGCAAAGTGTCAGGAACCCGCACGACGCCATGCGCCGAGCCGTCGTGGTGCAGGAGGGACTGCGCGTACAGGGTTTGCAGGATCAGGCCCAGCGTTACCGCATGGCCGCGCGACTGGCGCCGCATGATGTCGAAGCCGTCATGACGCTGGCGGATGCGACCGTTCCGGTGCGTAACATGGGGCGACTGGCCGAGGTATTCGCGGCCCTGCGCGAGCGCCGACCGCTGCGTCTTCCCAGCCTGACTGCACCGGTGGATATCGCCAATGCCGACAGCCTGGATGTGTACCGCATGTCGGTCTGGGCGGACGCCTTCGCGCGGGGCGATCAGTCGGCGGCAACGCCCCTGCGGGCGGCGCTTGAAAAGTACCGCGACAACCATCCGCGCTTCATCGCCGCCGCCCAGGGCGTAAACAGCCTGGAGCAGGCCATTCCCATTTCCGAAGAGGTGGCGCGGTTTGCGGTGCTCGGTCTGGAGGCGATTGATTTCAAGACGCGTGGCGTGCGTCCGACTGCAGCCTGGACGTCGAATGCCCGGTCCTTGTTGGCCAAACAGGTTGAGGCTTCTGAGGCGTCATCGTCGTCGGCCAAGATCATCCGTGGCGTGCCGCAACCGCCGGCCCTTTTGCTGATTGGTCTGGCGCCGGTGGTGGATCGACTGGTGTCGAACGTGGGGGCGTCTCAATGAGGGCGGGAGCCGCAGGGGCTGTTTCGCTGATCTTGTCCATGGCTGCGGGGCTGGGGGTGGCGCAGGCGCAGGAGGTTGCTGCGGCAAACCCCGCGCCTGCAGTCGGCATGGTCGATAATCCGTGCCCCGTCATGCCTCCCAAACCTCAGCCAGTTCTTGATCTTGAAGAGGCCATGATCCGTCCGGGGGCAGTGAATCTGCCCGCCATGATGGCTCTGGCGCAGACGCCAGAGTTTCAGGCCTACGCCGCCGCCAAGACAGCGCGTGAGGCGGCGGATGGGCCGGGTCTATGCTTTTATCGCGAAGACAATGCGGCCTTGTTGGCCAGCGGTGTTCGACCTGATGTCATCATGATCGGCGATTCAATCACCGAGAACTGGGCGCGTGCGGATCAGCCCCTGTTCGCCGAGCGGCGGATCGTCGGGCGGGGCATAGGCGGCCAGTCCAGCGCGCAGATGCTGGTGCGATTTCGTGCCGATGTCATCGCGCTGCGACCTCGCGTGGTGCACATCCTCGCCGGGACCAATGATGTGGCGGGGAACGGTGGCCTGACCAGTCCTGAGGCCTACAAGAACACTATCATGAGCATGGTGGATCTGGCGCGGGCGAATGGGATTTCGGTCGTCCTTGGGGGGCTGCCGCCGGCAGAGCGTTTCTTCTGGAGGCCGGGGGCTAAACCTGCTGGCCAGATTATCGAACTGAACGATTGGCTGCGCGCCTACGCCGCCGAACAGGGCGTTCCCTTCATCGACTACCACGCAGCCCTGGTGAACGAGCGGGGCGGGATGCGCAGTGAGTTGAGCGTCGATGGGGTTCACCCCAATCGAGACGCTTACGTCATCATGGATCGGTTGCTGCTGGCGGTGGTGAACTAATACCAATTGGCCCGTAATCGGCCTTTTCCATACCGCTTTGGTGTTCCCTCAGTCACGCATCCGTCATCTGACCGATTGACAGCGATTTCACGCTTGCGGCAACTTACAAGCAATGCTGACTATAACCGGCGTGGCGAGACCATGAGTCTCGACCAACAAAAGCAAAATAATGCGAGGGGAACGGAATATGCGTAAATCATACGGACGTGCGGCCTGGCTGGCGGCGACGGGCGTGGCGACGGTTCTGGCCGTGGCCATGCCTGCCAGCGCGCAGGAAGCCGCAGGCGCCAATGCGACCCAGTTGGGCGAAGTCGTCGTCACGGCGACGCGCCGCGCCCAGCGTCTTCAGGAAGTACCGGTTTCTGTCACCGCCGTCTCGGGTGAAACCCTGGAGAAGTCGAACTTCCGCGAGGTGTCGGATCTCCAGTATCTGGCTCCTAACGTCACCTTTTCCTCGACCAACCCCGTCTCGAACGGCGGCGGCTATCAGGTACGGGGTGTCGGCACCCAGACCTATGACGGCGGCGTCGAACAGACGGTTGGTCTGGTCGTTGACGGCGTGGTGATCGGCCTGCCGCGAGACCCTGGCGCCACCGGCTTCGCCGATGTTGAGCGCGTCGAGGTGCTGCGCGGGCCTCAGGGCACCTTGTTCGGCAAGAACGCCTCGGCGGGCGTGATCCAGATCATCAGCCGTAATCCGCGACTGGAAGAGTTCTCTGGCAACGCCAGCCTGTCCTATGGCGAGCGTAACGAACAAGTCGCGCGCGGCGTCATCAACGTGCCGCTGGGATCGACCCTGGCTGCCCGGATTTCGGGTTTCTATACGGCCCAGGATGGCGCGATTCCGTATGTGAACCACGGCGGCCATGTTGGCGACCGCGACAACAAGGGCATTCGCGGCAAGCTGTTGTGGCAACCCACGGACGATCTGTCGTTTGTGCTGACCGCCGATTATCAGGAAGGCTTCGCGCGCGACTCGCCGATCATCAAGAGCTTGGGCGTCAATCCGCGATACAACGCCTTGTTCGACCGATATGCGGTCAAGCCGGGCGAGAACACCTTCCTGGCCTATGACGATGGCGACTGGGTCGCGAACACCAAGGTCCAGGGCATTTCGCTGCAGGCAAATTACAGTCTGGGCGATTATACGCTGACGTCGATCACAGCTTATCGTAAGTCTGAGATGTCGCAGTTGTCCGACATCGATCACTCGCCGTTGAACATCTTCAACAATAGCGACGGCTCGATGGACAACAACCAGTTCACGCAGGAATTCCGCATCGCTTCACCGTCGGGTCAGAGGCTCGAATATGTCGCGGGGCTGTTTTACTTCAAGACCGACATCAACGGCGTCACAAACCAGAAGGGCGACTTCCTGAAGTTCGTCACGGGTAACCCGCTCGCACCGCCGGCTGTCCTGTATGGCGAGCGTCTTCAGCATTCGGCGACGGAGAGTTACGCTGCCTACGGTCAGGCGACCTATGCGCTGAACGACCAGTTCAAGCTGATCGGCGGCCTGCGTTACACCAATGACTCCACATCCGGATCACTGAAGATCAACCCGGTGCCGGGATACTCCACTTACGGTACTCTGTTGCCCTATAGCGGTGGGGTCAGTGCGGACAATGTGTCTGGTCGTGCGGGTATTCAGTACACGCCCAGCCGCAACCTGATGGTCTATGGCACCTATTCCACGGGATATAAGGGGCCGGCCATCGACTCCGTCAGCGGCGTGGTTCAGCGCGTAAAGCCTGAAACGGTTGAAAGCTATGAAGTCGGGGTCAAGTCGACGCTTCTCAACGGCCGCATGATCCTGAACGGCGCCATCTACACGGCCGACTACACTGACTTCCAGGCTCAGGCTCTGGATCTGACGTCCGCGACGCCTCGCCTGGGTCTAACCAACGCCGGTCTGATGCGCGCACGTGGGGTTGAGTTGGAGGCCACCTTCCGCCTCATCCGTGGCCTGACCTTTGGCGGCAGCGCGGCCTACAGCGATGCGACCTACAAGGACTACAACGGCCCCTGCTACACGGGGCAGCCTGTTTCGCCGATCGTCGGGCAGGGCTGCTACCTGGTGCCGGGAACGGCGGGAACCATGGTGGCCAACTATGCCGGAGAGCGTCTCGCGAACGCGCCGGAGTGGAGCTACAATCTGAACATCGCCTATGAGCGTTCAGTTGGCACCGGGCTGCAGATCGATGCCAGCGCCAACTGGGCATGGCGCGACGACACCTATGCGATCACCGCTGATCCGCGATCTGTCACCGATGCTTACGGTATGCTCAACGCCAATATCGGCTTCGGTCGTGAGGACGGCTCGTGGCGCCTGAGCCTGTATGCCCGCAACCTGCTGGATCAGATGTTCTACGGCGCATACCCCTCGCTCAGCCTGTTCAATGCGGGTGGGTATGAACGGGTGATCAGCCCTGACGCCTTCCGCACGGTCGGCATGAACCTGACGGTGGCCTTCTAAGCTTCTGAGCCTGCCCAGGTTGGGCGCGGGCCGGGCAATGTCCGGCCCGTTCTTTTTGACTCCGCGAGCGATGACGTCGCGGTCACACGATTCTCGACGAATTGTCGATAACTGTGTTGAGAGCTTGGTGAGGCGCTTCGCCACAGCTTGGCCGTTTGCTGCGTATCGGCAATAAATCGACAGAATTTTAAGTTACAATCAATATTGACTGTTTTTGGTCCGCTCCATAGGGTTCGAGTGTAGGCTGTTCGCAGGGGTACGAAATGACGATGATGAGCCGCAGAGGGCTGTTGGGCACGAGCGTGGCTGCGAGCGGCGCAGTCGTTGCAACGACCAGAACCGCGACGGCGAACGCGCCAACAAGGCACGGCTTCCTGTGGGGGTCGGCAGGCGCGGCCTATCAGATCGAAGGCGGCAATACGGCCAGCGACCTGTGGGTCGTGGAGCATGTCCAGCCGACCATCTTCCGTGAGGCGTCTGGTGATGCCGTTGACGCCTATCACCACGTTTTTGAAGATATCGCCCTTGCGGCGTCTCTGGGCTTCAACGCCCACCGCTTCTCCATCGAATGGTCCCGGATCGAGCCTGAAAAGGGACAGATCTCACTGGCGGCCATCGCCTATTACCGCCGCGTACTGGAGGCGATCCGCAGCCATGGCATGACCCCGGTGGTCACCTTCCATCATTTCACCTCGCCGCGATGGTTCGCTGCCGCTGGCGGTTTCGAGACGCGCGACGGGATCGAACCCTTTGTCCGCTATGCCGAAATCCTGAGCCGCCATCTGGGTGATCTGTTCGGCGTGGTGGCGACTTTCAACGAGCCGAACCTGGGCGGACTGATGAGCTGGGGGGCGCTGTCCAAGCAGATCCGTCCCATTATTCAGGCCTCGCGTGCTGCGGCTGCGCGTGCTGTGAACTCGGACAAGTTCGCGCCTTTGGTTCTGGGTGATTTCCGCATCCAGACCCCAATCATCATCGAGGCGCATGAGCGCGCTTATGACGTCATCCGCCGCGAGACGGGCGGGCGGGTTCCGGTTGGCCTGACGGTCGCGGTGAACGAAGAGCGGGCGGGGACGCCGGACGCCCGGGTGGACGCCAAGCTGGAGGACGCCCTGCTGCCGTGGTTGCGCGCGCGCGGGGACTTCATCGGTATCCAGAACTACACCTACAGCCTGGTCGGCAAGGACGCCGATCTGCCCAATCCCGACGGTGTCGAACTGACGCAGATGAACTATCCCTTCGCGCCCGAGGCGCTTGAGGGGGCTGTTCGACTGGTGGCGCGCCATACGGACAAGCCTATCTATGTCACCGAGAACGGTGTGGCGACCGAGGATGACACGCGCCGTGTCGCCTTCATCGACAAGGCGGTTCCGGGCGTCTTCGCCTGTATGCGCGATGGGATTGATGTTCGGGGCTACATCCACTGGTCATTCTTGGATAACTGGGAGTGGTTCGCCGGGTTTGGGCCGAAGTTCGGGTTGGTCTCAGTCGACCGCACCAGCTTCGTACGCACGCCCAAGCCAAGCGCCGCTCATTTCGGGCGGATCGCGCGGGCGGGCCTGCCAGGAGATCTCCGACCTTGACCAAACCCAAGCCGCCACGCCGCACCCAGGAAAGCCGTAGCGCAGAGACACGCGCCCGCCTGCTCGAAGCCGCGATCCAGTCGCTGTATTCGCGCGGCTATTCGGTGACGACGACGATGGCTGTCGCCGCGGACGCCAAGGTCAGCCGGGGCGCCATGCTGCACCAGTTCCCGACCAAGGTGGATCTGATGCTGTTCGTGGTGGAGAGCGTCTACGCCGAGGAAATGGTTCTCTATCGCGAGAGACTGGCGGCGTTTGATGATCCCAAGGAACGGCTTTTGTCCCTGCCTGAGGTCATGTGGTCTGTGTTGTCGCGGCCTGAGGGGGTCGCGGTGCTGGAGGTCCTGCAGGGCGCGCGCAGTGACGAGGAACTGAACCGTCGCCTGAAGCCGCTTCAGATCGCCATTGAAAAGGACTCCTTCATCGCTGTGGACAGGGTGGCGGATGCGGCGGGCATTCCCGTGCCGCCGGTCATGAAACGTCTGATCGTCTGGTCTATCCGCGGTTTGTCGGTCGCCGAGCTGACCGCCGAGGAACCCGGTGAGATGGTCAAGTCCGTGCGGCTTCTTCGTCGCCTGCTGTCCTACGGCATCAACGAAACAATCGAACCCGAACCCGCTGCGGGCGGCTTCCGCGTGCGCGGTCGAATAAAGCCAAAGGAAACGAATTCATGAAGTTGATGGGAATCCTGCTGGCGTCCACGGTGCTGGTTTCGGCCACGCCGGTGCTGGCCCAGAGTGCTGGTCAGGGCGCGGCGCAGCCTGCGCAGCCTGCGCAGACCGCACGGCCCTGGTCCAACACCGCCCTGTCGCCTGACGAGCGGGCGCGTCTGGTGGTTTCGGCCATGACGCTGGACGAGCAGATCCAGTTGCTGCGGACCCAGTCGGGTTTCGGCCTGCTGTCGCTGGGCGTGCCGCTGCCAGCCTCGATTCCCGAGAATATGCGTAAGGAGACACCGATAGGCGCCCTGGGATCGGCGGGCTTTGTCGCAGGTGTGGAGCGTCTGGGTATTCCCGCACAACAGATGTCGGACGCCAGCCTGGGCGTGGCCAATCTGGGCGGCATCCTGCGTCGCGGGGACGAGGCGACGGCTCTGCCCGCCAGCCTGGCCCTTGCCTCAACCTTCAATACGGAACTGGCACGTGAAGCGGGCCGGGTCGTCGGTGCCGAGGCCTTCGCCAAAGGCTTCAACATTCAGCTGGCCGGGGGCGTTAATCTGGCGCGCGAACCTCGCAACGGCCGTAACTTTGAATATGCAGGCGAAGACCCGCTGCTGAGCGGCCTGATCATCGGCGAGACCATCGCGGGGATTCAGGACAAGCACGTCGTCTCGACCATCAAACACTACGCCCTGAACAATCAGGAGACGGGCCGTTTCGTCCATGACGCGCGGATCGAAGAGGGGGCTTTGCGCGAGTCCGATCTTCTGGCCTTCGAGATCGCCAATGCGCGCGGCCGGCCCGGATCGGTCATGTGCGCCTATAACAAGATCAACGGCGTCTATGCCTGCGAACACCCGTTCCTGCTGAACGATGTGCTGCGCAATGAATGGAATTACACCGGTTGGGTCATGTCCGACTGGGGCGCGGTCCACAGCATGAAGACGGCGCTTGAGGCCGGTTTGGATCAGGAATCGCCGCAGGATGAGAACTATTTCGCTGGGCTGAAGGCCGCCGTCGAATCCGGTGAGATTTCGGCTGACCGCGTGGCCCTTTCGGCCCATCGCATCTTGCGCAGCCTGTTTGCTGTCGGTGCTATCGACCATGTCGCGACCAAGGGCGGCGCCATCGATCAGGCCGCCAACGCCGCCGTCGCCGAACAGATCGCCTTGCAGGGTATCGTTCTGCTGAAGAACCAGGGCAATCTGCTGCCTCTGGCCGCGACGGCCAAAAAGATCGTGGTGATCGGCGGGTTTGCGGACCGTGGCGTGCTGGCGGGCGGGGGCGGTTCGTCGCAGGTCATGCCTTACGGAGGCAGCTTCCGTGATGGTCGCGGGCGTGAAGGCATCTCGGCCCTGCTGGCGCCGGTCTATGGTCTGTCGTCGCCGCTGAAGGCGCTTCAGGCTCTGCGCCCCGACGCTGACATTCAGTTCGACGACGGTTCCGATCCGGCCCGCGCGGCCGCACTGGCCCGCAGCGCCGATGTGGCCATCGTCTTCGCCACCCGCCCCGAAGAAGAGGGGATGGACGCTGAAAACATGCTGTTCCCGTTCGGTCAGGACGACCTGATCGCCGCGGTCGCCGCCGTCAACCCGCGTACGGTCGCCGTGCTGGAAAGCGGCAACCCCACCGCCATGCCGTGGCTGTCCAAGGTCGGGGCCGTGCTTCAGGCCTGGTATCCGGGTCAACGCGGCGGCGAGGCTATCGCCAAGCTGCTGACCGGCGAGGTTTCGCCCTCGGGCCGTCTGCCGCTGACCTTCCCGGCCTCGGTCGAGCAACTGCCGCGGCCGGAAATCCCCGGTTTTGATCCGACCCAGCGCACGCCCTTCGGTTTGGGCAAGCCGGTCGCGCCGTTCGGCTTTGACATGCCGGAAGGGTCGGACGTCGGCTATCGCTGGTTCGAACGCACCGGCGCCAAGCCGATGTTCGCCTTCGGTCATGGCCTGACCTACACCAGCTTCCGCTACGCCAACGCTCGCTTCAACGGCGGCGCGGACCTTAGCGCGACGGTCACCCTGACCAACACCGGCGCCCGCGCAGGGACCGAGGTGGCCCAGCTGTACGCCGCGCCTCCGGGGCGCACCCACCGTCTGGTCGGCTGGGCGCGGGTTGAGCTGCAACCGGGCGAAAGCCGTACGCTCACCCTGCAGGCCGATCCCCGCCTGCTGGCCTCGTGGGATGGCGCCGCCAGCGACTGGCGTCGTGCAGGCGGCGACTATCAGGTCTTCGTCGGCCGCGCCGCCGACGCGCCGGAAGGCCGGGCGCAGGTTCGCCTGAACGCCGCGACTCAGATCGCCCGCACCGTCGCCGGGGACCAGTAAACATGAAACCGGCGCTCGTTCTGGCCCTCGTCGGCGTTCTAGGCGCCGGTCTTCCTGCTCTTGCCCATGCCGGACAACCGGCGCGGCCTGTCGCTCAGGTCCAGAGCGGCGCCGTGCGTGGCGTGGTTCAGGACGGCGTCGCCGTCTGGCGGGGTGTGCCCTATGCGGCGGCTCCGGTCGGCGATCTGCGCTGGCGTCCGCCTCAACCCGTCGCCGCCTGGACTGGCGTGCGTGAGGCGGACGCCCTCAGCCCCGACTGTTTCCAGGGGCGGATGCCGAATCTACCGGGCGTCAAGGCGACGCCGCCTGCGCCCCTGTCAGAGGACTGCCTGTATCTGAACGTCTGGCGTCCTGAACGGGTGTCGGCTCGTCAGAAACTGCCGGTTCTGGTGTGGATACACGGCGGCGGTTTCGTGAACGGCGGCTCGTCATCGCCTGAAACCTATGGCGACGCACTGGCCAGGCGCGGGCTGGTGGTCGTGACCTTCAACTATCGACTGGGGCGGCTGGGCTTCTTCGGCCACCCTGGCCTGACCGCCGAACATCCAGACGAGCCCAAGGGCGATTACGGTCTGATGGATCAGATCGCCGCCCTGCGCTGGGTGCGCGCCAATATCGCGGTCTTTGGCGGCGACCCCGCCAATGTCACGGTGATGGGGGAA
>NZ_JABAZW010000150.1:10471-44274 GCF_018608325.1 Brevundimonas sp.
CGGCCGAGGTAAAGCCGCCGCTCTTGAAACCCTGTGAGAAGCTGGCATAAAGCATGGTGTCTGCGCCAACATCCCACTGCACATTCACCGAGGGAATCCACTTGTCGGTTTCCCGGTCGTCCTGGTAGTTATAGGCATAGTTATTGAACTCACCGGCCTGCACCGCCGCGTTAAAATAGCTGTTGCTGGGTTCGCCGATGGGCGAGGGGCTGTTTGACCGTGCCATCATCCAGTCCGGCGCAGGTCGTGACTTTCTGGGCCGCGAGCGTCGTCTGTCGCAGGATCTGGAGGGCGCGCCCTCTGCTGAGAGCCTCGGCACGGCCTTTGCCCAGCGTCTGGGTGTTGAAACCACAGGGGCTGATGCAGTCGCCGCCCTGCGCGCCCTGCCGGTCGAGCGGATCAACGGCGATCTGAACATGATGACCCTGGTCGTCGCAGGTCCTCGCGCGCTCTATGCCGGGCCGGTGGTCGATGGCCGCGTTGTCGCTATGACGCCGGAGGCGCAGTATCGTCAGGGGCGTCAGCGTTCTGTCCCGGTTCTGATCGGCGCCACCACGGCGGACCTGAGCCTGGAGTTCGCCGCCAGCAAGGATGCGACCTTCGCCAAGTTCGGCGCTGATGAAGCCGCTGCCCGCCAACTCTATGACCCCACGGGCCAGACGCCGGTGGAGGGCGTCAACCGCATCGTCGGCAGCGACCGCAACATGGTCGAGCCCGCCCGTTTTGTCGCCCGCGCCTTCGCCGCACAGGGCGCGCCGGTCTATCAGTACCGCTTCGGCTATGTCGCCGAGGAGAAGCGCGCGACCGCGCCCTGGGGGGCGGACCATGCCTCCGACGTGGCCTTCGCCTTTGATCGTCTGGGCGGGGTTCTGGATCATCCGACGGCTGAGGATCAGGCGGTCGCGATGCGGCTGGCCGACTACTGGGCCAACTTCGCCCGCAAGGGGGATCCGAACGGGCGGGGCCTGCCGAACTGGCCGCGCTATGAGGCCGGGAACGACCGCCTGCTGTCCGTAACGCCGCAGGGCGGTTTTGACGGAGAGGCCGACCCGCTGAAGGCGCGGCTCGACTTCATGCAAGGCCGTGCGGATAATCACTGAAAACAAGGCGAGGGGGAAAGCGCCATGCTGTCACGACGTGGATTTCTGGCGATGGCGGGGGCTGCGCCCGTCGTCTGGTCGATGAGCGAAGGCGGGGCGGCTGCGGCCGCTGCTCCGGCGCCGTCTGATCTGGGCGTCCAGCTCTGGATGGTGCGTCAGTCGATGGCGCAGGATTTTCCCGGCACGTTGAAGGCGCTGGCTGATTTGGGAGTCCGCAAGGTCGAACTGGCGGGCGCACCTGACCTGTCGGGGGCCGAGTTGCGACGGGCCTTTGATGCGGCGGGGCTGGCCTGCATCAGCGGTCACCTGCCTATCCTGCAGATGACCGATGCGGAACTGGATCATCGTCTGGCCTATGCACGTGAGATCGGCATGACCACGGTTGCGGCGCCCATGCCGGGCTTCGCCGGGCTGCTGGATGTCGCGCCTGCTGATCGTTTTGCGGCCCTGATGGCGCATCCGCTGACGGCGGACGACTGGCGCTGGAACGCTGACCGCCTGAACCAGATCGGTGAGAAGGCCCGCTCGGCCGGGGTGGCGATCGCCTATCACAACCACAATGTCGAGTTCGCCGATGTCGGCGGCCTGACGGCGATGGACCTGTTGCTGGAACGGGTCGATCCGGCCCAGGCGCATTTCCAGTTCGACGTCGGCAACGCGGTTCTGGGTGGGGCTGATCCCTATGACCTGCTGAGGCGCCATCCGGGGCGGTTCAAGTCGGCCCACCTGAAGGACTGGCGCGCGCCGATCCAGCCCACGACGCGACTGGCGGCGCCCGCGTCTGCGGCGTTTGGCGAGGGGGTGATCGACTGGGCGCGCTGGCGTCGCGCCTCGGCCGAGGCCGGGATTGTCACCTCCTTCATCGAACGCGAGAACATGCCGGTCGGTCAGGAGGTCGCCGCCGCCGGTCAGGCGCTGCAATACTTCACGTCACTGCAAGGAAACCGGGCATGAGGCGCAAGGGCTGGACAGGGCGGCTGCTGGCCGTCGTCGGGATTATTGTCGCTGCTCTGGCGTTGCTGATCGCTGTTCTGGTAGTCCGCACGCTGATGCTCAAACCGGCGGCCCTGGCCACCGCACAGGCGCCTGCTGTCGTGGCGTTCGATGTCGATCAGGCGGCGCAGCGTCTGGGGCAGGCGATCCGTTTCGAGACCGTGTCGCATCAGGACCGGTCAGAAAACGACCTGAGCCAGTGGACCGCCTTCCATGACTGGATGGCGCAATCCTATCCGGCCTTCCATGCCGCCGCCAAACGCGAGACGGTCGGCGAAGGCGCACTGATCTGGACCTGGACAGGGCGCAATCCGCAGCTTCAGTCCATCATCCTGATGGCGCACCAGGATGTGGTTCCCGCCTCGCCCGAAACCCTGTCGGAATGGAAGACGCCACCCTTCTCCGGCGCGGTCGTCGATGGCGCGGTCTGGGGGCGCGGGGCCATTGACGACAAGGGTTCGCTGATCGCCCTGCTGGAAGCCGGCGAAGCTCTGGCCAAGGCCGGACGCCAGCCGGAGCGCACCATCATCGTCGTCTCCGGCCATGATGAAGAGGTTCAGGGCAGCGGCGCCAAGGCCGTCGCCGAGGTGCTGAAGGCGCGCAACATCCGCGCCTGGTTCGTACTGGACGAAGGCTCGGCCATCATTGAGGACCACCCCGCCATAAAGGGCCCCGCCGCCCTGATCGCTGTGGCGGAAAAAGGCTATGTGACGCTGAAGGTCACGGCCAAGGGGCAGGGTGGCCACGCCTCGGCCCCGCCGCAACAGACCGCCGTCTCTACCCTGGCCCGCGCCATCACCGCCATCGAGGGCAAGGCCTGGCCGCTGCGCTACGACGGCCCGACGCGTGAGGGCCTGCGCGAACTAGCGCCCTATGCCCCCTTCTCGACACGGTTGTTCCTGGCCAATGACTGGTTGTTCGGCGGGGTGCTGGCCAAGCAGTTGGCCTCCAATCCGTCCGCGGCGGCCGGGATGCACACTACCATCGCCCCGACCATGCTGACCGGTTCGCCCAAGGAGAACGTCCTGCCCCAGACGGCTAGCGTCTGGATCAACTATCGCATCGCGCCGGGCGGCTCGGTCCAGTCGGTTCTGGACCGCGCCAAGGCGGCGACCAAGGGCCTGCCGGTCGAGATCACAGCCGAAGGCGGCGGACGCGATCCTTCGCCGATTTCGTCGTCGCAATCCGACGCCTACCGCTATCTGGCCACGGCTCTGGGTCAGGAGGCGCCCGCCACCCCGATCGCGCCGTCGCTGATGATCGCCGGGTCGGATTCTCGCTCGCTGGTCTCGGTCGCCGACTATGTTTATCGCTTTGCACCCAACCGCTTTCACATGGGCGAACTGGGCATGGTCCACGGCGTCAACGAACATATGACGCTGGATAATCTGGAGCGGAACATTCGCTTCTACGCCCGCCTGATGGCTGGAGAGGCTCATGCGAACTGACCGTAGAAGACTGCTGGCCGGAGCCTTGATGGGCGCGGTCTGTTTCGGCGCAGGCGCGTCTGCGGCTCAGACCACGCCGCTGAAGCCTCGCCCGCCAGAGATGGTGCGCCCTGCCGCCTGGGATGCCGCAGAGGAGATTGTTCTGTGGCCCAGCTATGCGCCGGGACGCGAGAGCTACAGGCCGCTGGCCACCTTCCCCAACTGGCCCGGTTCCTTCCTGAAATCCACGCCGACACCGTCGATGCGGATCTGGCGTCCGGCAAACCCCAATGGCCGCGCGTTGCTGGTCATTCCGGGCGGCGGATACATGTTCGTATCCATCGCCAATGAGGGCGTTGAGGTCGCCGAGCATTTCGCCGCCAAGGGCTATCTGGTTGCGGTGCTGAACTATCGCCTGCCGGGCGAGGGGTGGCCCAACCGTGCCGACGTGCCGCTTCAGGACGCCCAGCGCGCCATCCGCCTGCTGCGTCAGCGCGCGGCGTCATTGGCGATCCAGCCCGATCATGTGGCGGTGGTCGGCTTCTCGGCAGGCGGGCATCTGGCAGGCAGTCTGGCCACCGGCTGGACCGAAGCCGTCTATGCACCATTCGACGCCGCCGACAGCTTGAACGCTCGTCCGGATGCGGTGGGCCTGATCTACCCGGTCCTGTCGCTTGAGGCGCCGCTGGTCCACACCGGCTCACGCGGCCTATTGCTGGGCAATAACGCCAGCGCCGAACTGATCCAGAAACGGTCGCCGGTTCTGCACGTCGGTGCCGAAACCCCGCCCAGCTTCCTGGTTCACGCCTGGGACGACACGACCGTCACAGCCGACAACAGTCTGGCCTGGATCGCCGCCGCTCGCGCCGCCAACCGCCCGGTCGAGGGCCACCTCTATCAGGAAGGCAGCCACGGCTTTGGACTGGGCGTGCCGGATTCGCCGTCAACCAGTTGGCCGGACCTGTTCGCCAACTGGTTGGATCGGGTTCTGGAATAATGCGAGGCGCTTGTCTTTAGTGCGCGCCCGATAGTCGCGTGGAAGCATCAGCTAAGTTCAATCAGCAGCATATTCTGGCGTCGCTGATTGATTGGACGTGGAGGGTGATGACGTGTGCGGCGATTGCTCGATGGGCGTCAGGGTGTGGAAGTCGCTGGAGTGAAATACCAGCGGAGTAATGTTATCGGCGACCGATGCCCGGTGGAGGCGGAAGAGGACGATGTCGTGGTCGCCGGCTTCGATTTCCTGCTCGACTGAGCATTCCAGCCAGGCCGTCGCGTCTGCGAGGAACAGGGCGCCGTCGGGGGTTGTTTCGTAGTCCAGGCCCTGGAATCGGTCGCCGGTCTTCTGCGCCAGTTGGCGCGCGACGGCGGCGTGGCCATGGCTCAGGAATGAGATGCCGAGGCGTTTCTGCGCGCGCAGTTGTCGCCATGTGCCAGAGCCGCGCTTGATGCAGACGGACACCAGCGCCGGCTTCAGCGAGACGGCGACGAAGGCGCTGGCGGTCATGCCGACAGGTTGGCTGTCCACCATGGCGCACAGGGTGGTGACGCCGGTTGGGAAGCGGCCGAAGAGGCGGCGCAGCTCAGAATCTTCGCTGATGTTGCTCAACATATTCATGGATTTGGATCCTGGCTCGCCGGTTTCAGACCGGCGAACCGACGTGCAGCGCTGGATCATTCCGGGCGGCGCGTTGAGCGCCCGGCCATGATCCATCTTGCCCCTTGGCCAGGGCAGATGGATCACAACGGTCTGGCGCCGCTCAAGGTTTTCGAGCGGAGCGCTCAGGGCATGTCATGGGCCCCAGCGCCGCATTCTGCAGTTGTCAGGCGGACAGTTCTTTACGGATGATCTCGGCGCCGGCGCCCAGAGCGTTCAGCTTGCCGGTGGCGACGCGACGCGACAGCGGGGCCATGCCGCAGTTGGTGGACGGATAGAGCTTGTCCGCATCCACGAACTTGAGGGCCTTGCGCAGGGTGTCGGCGACTTCCTCGGGCGTCTCGACGGTGTTGGAGGCCACGTCGATGGCGCCGACCATGACCTTCTTGCCGCGGATCAGTTCGATCAGGTCCATCGGGACGTGCGAGTTGTGGCATTCCAGCGAGATGATATCGAGGCTGGACTGCTGCAGCTTGGGGAAGGCTTCCTCGTATTGGCGCCATTCGGAGCCGAGGGTCTTTTTCCAGTCCGTGTTGGCCTTGATGCCGTAGCCGTAGCAGATGTGAACAGCCGTCTCGCACTTGAGCCCATCGACCGCTCGCTCCAGCGCGGCGACGCCCCACTCGTTCACCTCGTCGAAGAAGACGTTGAAGGCGGGTTCGTCGAACTGGATGATGTCGACGCCAGCAGCCTCCAACTCGCGGGCTTCCTGATTGAGGAGTTTGGCGAACTCCCAGGCCAGTTTCTCGCGGCTCTTGTAGTGGTCGTCATAGAGGGTGTCGATCATCGTCATCGGGCCGGGCAGGGCCCATTTGATCGGCTGTTTGGTCTGCTGGCGCAGGAATTTGGCGTCATCGACGAAGACCGATTTCGGACGGCTGACCGCGCCGACGACGGTGGGGACGCTGGCGTCATAGCGGTCGCGGATCTTGACGGTCTTGCGCGTTTCGAAATCGACGCCGTCGAGATGTTCGATGAAGGTGGTGACGAAATGCTGGCGCGTCTGTTCGCCGTCGCTGACGATATCAATCCCGGCATTCACCTGGTCGTTCAGAGACAGGCGCAGGGCGTCCTGCTTGCCCTCGATCAGTTCGTCACCTTGCAGTTTCCAGGGTGACCAGAGCGTCTCGGGCTGGGCCAGCCATGAGGGTTTGGGAAGGCTGCCTGCGGTCGAGGTGGGCAATAGGATAGTCATAGTGTTTTACCTTGTAGGTTCGGCGTTCAGGCAGCGAAGTTGTTGGACCATTGCGCGAGGACGTCCTGGTACGGCTTGATGAAGCGTTCCTCGACGAACCGGCCTTGTTCGATCGCCAGCCTGCTGCGCTCTTCTCGGTCGTAGACGATGCGCGTCAGGGAAAAGTCCTGATATTTCAGGCTGGGTTGATACTGTTCCGCCGCGACAGAGTTGGCGTTGTAGATTTCCGGGCGGTAGATCTTCTGGAAGGTCTCCATCGTGCTGATGGTGCTGACCAGTTCGAGGCTGGTGTAGTCACCCAGCAGGTCGCCCGTGTGGTAGAAGGCGAACGGCGCGACGCTGTTTTTCGGCATGAAGTAGCGAACCTTCAGGCCCATCTTCGCGAAATACTGATCGGTCGGAGAGAACTCGTTGTTCTGATATTCGAGACCCAGTATCGGGTGCTCGTTTCCGGTGCGGTGGTAGGTTTTGTTGCTGGAAACACTCAGGCAGATGACGGGCGGCTTGCCGAAATTGTCGGTGTAGGCCTTTGACGCGAGGAAATGCTTGAACAGCTTTCCGTGCAGGTCGCCGAAGTCTTCCGGCAGGCCAGCGTTCGGATTGGCCTTGCTGTGCTCGGGCAGAACCACGCTGAAGTCATAGTCGCGGACGTAGGAAGAGAAGTTGTTTCCGACGATGCCGGCGATCCGGGTGTCGGTCGCCTTGTCGATGACGGTCGTCTGGAGAATTTCGATCAGGGGGAAGGCGTCGTTTCCCGCCTCTGCGTCGACATTCATCTCGACCGAGATGATCTGAAGCTCGACAGCGTATCGGTCGCCCTTGGGGTTGTCCCAGTTGGCCAGAGCATTGAAGCGGTTGTCGATCATCCGCAGGGTGTTGCGCAGATTGTCCTTGCGGCTTTCGCCCCGCGCCAGATTGGCGAAGTTGGTCGTGATGCGCGTGCCGTCGGCGGGATGATAATCCTCGTCGAACGGGATGCTCTTGATCGAGAATGTAAGCGCGCTGTCGGCCATGGGGAGAAACCTTTGCTTTTGGCCAGGTTTCGGACAGGGGCGCACGGCGCCGCGCGCGGGCGCAGAGGTCCGGCGAGCGCAACTGCGACCTGACCGACACCCCGCCGGAGGACGTTATCTGTCGAGGCAGGTCTCCTGGCTTACGGGTCACGGCTTCGGGTCCGGCCTTCCCGAGAGCGGATGCTCCCAGTGACGCAAGATGGACCCTCGGCTCGCCGCTTACAGTTGCGGGGGCAGCGCCGGCATCGACATCAAGGACATCACACCGGCTTCCCTCTTAGCTCCGCGCCGTCCGAGGGCGACGCGTAGAACCACGACCATTGGAAATTGCCATAATCGCCGCGCATGTCAATCAAGATATAAAGATATCTTTATGTGATTATGTGATTGGAGCCTTCCGCGTTTTTTCTTTGCGGTGGCATGAGGGGCGTCGCCTCGGCGGGGTGGGTTCCGGCGTTTCTTTGAGCCGTCCAGACGATTGTGGCGTGGGCTCTGGTCGCTGAAACCGTCAAATAGTCGCAGCGCTCGTACAGTATAACGGATTGCCTGGGGGCTCGAATGAAAGTATCCAGCCCGCGATGACATGGTCGATGGCGACATGGGCGAGGCTGATTTTGGCGGTGACCTTGGTCGCCGCCGTGTTCTTTGTCGCCCCGGTCGCTGACGCCGAAGTCTGTGCGCCGGAAAGCCCTTATGCGCATGCGGTTATTGATCAGGACACCGGCGACGCCGATCAGGGCGGTTTGGGCGAGGGGCATGGACTCTGCGCCCACGGCCACTGCCATCACAACGGAACCGCGCGCACCGACGCCAGCGACGACATAGCGATGCAGATCTATGCACGTCCCGTCCACGCCTTCCCCTCCAGTGATTTCCCGTCGTCGATTTCGCCCGACGGTCTGAAGCGTCCTCCCAGGGTCTGACCCGACGTCTGCGCCGCCGTGCGCGTGATCTCGTGTCAAACTGCTGGAAAATGACTCATGCCTGCCTCTCATCGTCGGCCGCCGCGTTTTGCGGTCGGCTGCGCGCTGGCCGCACTGACGGCCATGCTGGCCAGCCCCGCCTGGGCTGACCCGGCGCCTTCCTTCCCCGAGTTGCTAGCGCAGCTCAATCAAACGCCTGCAAGCCAGGAGGCCGAAGCGCTTTCGCAGGCCGCCGAGGCGCGGGTCCGTCAGGCCCGTGTTCGGCCCAATCCGACGCTGGGCCTTGATGCCTCGAATGTTTTCGGAAGCGGGCCCTATCGGGGGTTCGACAATGCTGAAACCACCCTGTCCTTCAGTCAGGATCTGGAGCTGTGGGGACGGCGGACCGCACGTATCAATGCGGCGCGGGCGGATGCGGGGACGGCGGCCCTGCAGCGGGATCTGGCCGTGGTGAATGCGGCGGGTCGGCTGGCGCAGGTCTATGCCGACGCTGAGGCGGCGCAACGGCGTGCGGCGCTGGCGCAAGAAAGCCTGAGCCTGACCATAGCCGATGCGCGCGCCGCATTGCTCCTGGTCGAACAGGGTCGGGAGCCGTTGTTGCGCGGCATTCAGGGCGAAAGCGAAGCCGCCGCTGCGCGCGCCAATCTGGATGAGGCTGTCGCCGAACGGGACGCCGCCTTTGCGCGGTTGACCGCCGTCGCCATGCTGTCGAGACCGGTGACTGACATCGACGCCAGCCTGCTGGATCGGTCGCCTGCAGCGGCCTTTGTTGCGGCGGTCGATGCAACGACGGTGCGGGTCGCGCAGGCCGAACGCGCGGCGGCGGAGCGGCGGATCGACGTGGAGCGCATCCGCACCCGACCGGACATCACCGCCAGCGTCGGCGTGCGTCGCTATGAGATGGAGGACGCCACCGCCCTGACGTTCGGCGTCAGCATGCCGTTGCCGCTGTTCGACCGGAACCGGGGCAATATCGAAGCGGCGCAGGCGGACTTCCGGGCGGCGGATGCCCGATTGGCCAGCGCCCGTCAGGACGCCCAGGCGGATCGAGCGGCGGCCCAGGCGCGTCTGGCCGGGGTGGGGTCCGCCGAGGAGGCTTATCGCCTGTCGCGGATCGGCTTTGAAGCCGGGCGCATCTCGCAGCTTGAGCTGCGCGCCACCCGCACGGCCCTGATCTCTGCGCGAACCACCGCAGTCGATGCGCGTCTGGGGCGCGTCCGGGCGGAAATCGAACTGGCGCGCCTGGACGGCCGCGCCCCTTTCCAAGGAGCTGAATGATGCGCCAGCGCACATCGAACAAGACCCTGCTGATCAGCGGGGCGGCGGCCGTCATCCTTCTGGGGGCGGGTGGTTTCTACCTTCTGTCGCGGGGGACGGACCCAGCACCTGTCGTCGCCGAGAGCCAGACCGCAGAGGCGGAAAGCCAGGCAGACGCGCCAGAAGGCTTTGTCGAACTGAGTGAAAGTCAGGCTCAGGGCGCCAACATCGTCGTGGTCGGCGTCGGTCGAGGAGGCGGGGCGGAAATCCAGCTGGCCGGACGTGTCGAACCGATGGTGGACGCGCGGGCCGCTGTTGCGGCATCGGTCGGCGGACGGGTCGAACGCGTTCTGGTGGCGCCCGGGCAGACGGTGCGCATCGGTCAGCCTCTGGTCAGTCTTGTCAGTGGTGAAGCGGCGACCTTCCGCGCCGACGCGGACGCCGCAGCCGCCCAGACCGAGGCGGCGCGACAGGCCTATGAGCGGAACCGCAATCTGGCTGAACAGGGCGTGGTGGCGCGGCAGGAAGTCGAGGCGTCACGCGCGCAACTGCTCAGTGCTGAAGCCGGCGCCCGTGCGGCGCGTGCCCGGTCCAGCGCAGCCGGCGCCCCCAATGCTGCAGGCCGGTTGAGCGTCACCAGCCCCATCGCGGGTGTGGTGACCAGCGTGCAGGTCGGGCCGGGCGGGTTCGTCGCCCAGGGCGGCGTCGTCGCCGAGGTCACCAACCCGGCCAGGGTTGAACTGGTCTTCACCGCGCCGCCTGCGCTTTCCGTCAATGTGAGGGCAGGCGCGCCGCTGCGTGTCAGCGGACCCGGCGGTGATTTCGACGCCGTCGTGACCGGGGTTGCAGCAGGGGCGGGCGGTGCGAACGGCGCCGCCGTCATACGCGCGCGGCCTACGGGCTCTGTCCTGCCGCCAGCCGGATCGGCTGTATCCGGGGCCATCGTCACCGGTGACACGACAGGCGGCCTGACCGTGCCGAGCGAGGCGGTTCAGACCGTTGACGGGAACACCGTCGTCTTCGTTCAGGCCCCTAAAGGGTTCCAGGCGCGGCCGGTGCTGGCTGGCCGTCAGGCGGGTGGTCGGACGGAAATCCTGCGTGGCCTGACCGGGTCTGAACGGATCGCCGGGACCAACGCCTTCCTCCTCAAAGCCGAACTCGCCAAGGGCGAGGCCGAGCACGGTCATTAGGGGCGACGCAGATGTTCAAATTCATCATTGAGGCATCGGTCAAGTTCCGATGGTTCGTCGTCCTGGCTACGGCGCTGGTCGCGGCCTACGGACTGCTTGAGCTGACACGGCTGCCTATCGACGCCGTGCCGGACATCACCAATCGCCAGGTCCAGGTGACCACGGTCGCCCCCGCGCTGGCGCCCGAACAGATCGAACGTCAGGTCACCTATCCCATCGAAACCGCCATGTCGGGCATTCCCGGCCTGACCTCGACGCGTTCGCTGAGCCGCAATGGCTTCAGCCAGGTGACGGTCATCTTCACGGACCAGACGGACATCTATTTCGCCCGTCAGCAGGTCGCCGAACGTCTGGCAGGCGCGCGAGAGGCCATGCCGGACGGGGTGGAGCCCGCCATGGCGCCGATCACGACGGGGCTGGGCGAGGTGCTAATGTGGACGGTCGACTACAAGCCGTTCAACAGCGCGAACCTGGCCAAGCCGGGACAGGCTGGATGGCAGGCGGGCGGCGCCTATCTGACGCCCGAAGGCGATCTGCTTTCGACCCCGCAAGAGCGCGCCACCTATCTGCGGACGGTGCAGGACTGGGTCATTGTTCCCCAGATGCGCACGACGCGGGGGCTGGCGGGCGTCGACACTGTCGGCGGCTACGTCAAGGAATATGCGGTGCGGCCAGACGCAGCGCGCCTGTCGGCCTATGGGTTGGGGCTGGGCGACCTGATCCAGGCGCTGGACCGCGCCAACACCCAGGCCGGGGCCGGATATGTGCAGCGTGCAGGCGAGGCGTTGACGGTCAGAACAGACGCCCTGGCCTCGACCATCGAGGATCTGGCCCAGGCGCCGGTGGTCAATCGAAACGGCCTGATCGTACGGGTCGCCGACGTCGCCACTGTGGAGATCGGTCAGGCGCCGCGTCTTGGTGGGGCCAGCCGTGACGGTCACGAGGCCGTTCTGGGAACCGCCTTGATGATCGCAGGAGGCAACAGCCGCACCGTTGCCCAGGCGGCGGGCGAGCGGTTGGAGGAAGTTCGCAAGACCCTGCCTGCCGGGATCGAGGCGGTGACAGTTCTGGACCGCAGCGCCCTGGTCAACTCGACCATCGCCACCGTGGCGCGCAATCTGAGCGAGGGGGCGCTGCTGGTCATCGTCGTGCTGTTCCTGCTGCTCGGCAACATCCGCGCGGCCAGCATCACGGCCCTGATGATCCCTGTCAGCTTCCTGTTCGCCGTCATCGGCATGAACCGGTTCGGGATCAGCGGCAATCTGATGAGCCTGGGGGCGCTGGACTTCGGCCTGCTGGTGGATGGCGCGGTCATCGTGGTGGAGAGCACCCTGTTGATGCTGTCGCAGCGACGGATTGATCTTGGCCGCGCGCTGACTCGTCGGGAACGGCTTCAGGTCGCGGGGGCTGCGGCGCGCAAGATGGTCAAGCCCGCCGCCTTCGGTCAGTTGATCATTCTTCTGGTCTTCACCCCGCTGCTGATGCTGGAGGGGGTGGAGGGCAAGACCTTTGTGCCCATGGGCGCGACGGTCATGCTGGCTCTGGTCGGCGCCTTCATCTTCTCGTTCACCTTTGTCCCCGCCATGACGGCCCTGCTGGTGCGCGATCCCAAGAAGGTCGAGGTGGATGCGCAAGGTCACGCCCACGAGCATGAGACCTTCCTGCTGCGCCGCGCCCGCCGCTGGCTGCAGCCGGCGATCCGGGCCGCTGTTGATCGGCCCAAGATCGTTCTGGCGTCGGCTTTGGGCGCTGTGGTCGTGGGCGGTCTGGCCTTCTCTACACTGGGGCGTGAGTTCATCCCGACCCTGGACGAGGGCGACATCGCCATGCAGGCCCTGAGGGTGCCGTCGGCGTCGCTGGAGCAGTCGCTGGCCATGCAGATGGCGCTGGAGCGGGCGATCACCGCTCAGCCTGAAGTCGAGACCATGTTCTCGCGGACCGGTACGGCAGAGGCCGCCGTGGACCCGATGCCGCCCAATATCTCGGACGGCGTCATCGTCTTAAAGGACCGCAAGGACTGGCCGGATTCAGGGCTGGACAAGGACGCCTTGCTGGAGCGGTTCGAAAGCCTGGCCAATCAGCAGATCGGCAATGCATTCGAGTTCAGCCAGCCGATTGAGCTGCGTTTCAACGAACTGATCTCGGGGGTGCGGACCGATCTGGCGGTCATGGTCTATGGCGATGATTTTGACACCATGCAGCGCGTCGCCGACCAGGTCGCTGTGGCCCTGCGTGAAACAGAGGGATCAGCCGATGTTCGGGTGGAACAGGCCTCTGGCCTGCCGACCCTGACGATCAGCGTCGACCGGATCGCGGCCGCCAACTACGGCCTGTCTGCGGCCGATGTGTCCGAGGCGGTTTCGGCCGCCATCGGCGGTGCGGAGGCCGGGCGGATATTCGAGGGCGACCGGCGCTTTGACGTGGTGGTGCGCCTGCCAGATGAGGCGCGCAATGATCCCGCGGCGCTGGCGGCCCTGCCCATTGTCTCGACCACAGGCGTGATCGTGCCCCTGTCATCGGTCGCCCGCATCCAGAGCGCCGAGGGGCCGAACCAGATCAGCCGCAACAACGGCAGCCGTCGCATGGTGGTTCAGGCCAATGTGCGCGGACGCGATCTGGGCGGCTTCGTCGCCGACGCCCAGCAGAAGGTGGAGAAGGTGCAACTGCCGTCGGGCGTCCGGCTGACGTGGGGCGGTCAGTTCGAGAACCTGAAACGGGCTGAGCAGCGCTTGGGCCTGGTTATTCCGATTGTCTTCGTCCTGATCGGGGTGTTGCTGTTCATGGCCCTGGGCTCATTCAAGGAGGCGGGGCTGGTGTTCGCCTGTGTGCCGCTGGCCCTGATCGGAGGCGCGTTGGCGCTGCTGTTGCGGGGCATGCCGTTCTCTGTGTCCGCCGCCGTGGGCTTCATCGCCGTTTCGGGGGTGGCGACCTTGAACGGACTGGTCCTCATGCAGGCCATCCGTGAGCGGCTTCAGGCGGGACTGACACCCCGAGACGCCGCGATTGAGGGGGCCTCCAGCCGTCTTCGGGCTGTCCTGACAACCGCCCTGGTCGCCATCGTCGGCTTCATTCCCATGGCCATCGCCCATGGCGCGGGCGCCGAGGTGCAGAAGCCGCTGGCCACCGTCGTCATCGGCGGGCTGCTGACGGCGACGGCCTTGACCCTGCTGGTCCTGCCGACCTTCGCCGCCAAGGCGGTGCGCCGCCGCAAGGACGAAGGGGACGAAGCGTGATGGACCGCAATCAGAACACCCGCCCGCAAGCAAAGGAGATCGCCGAATGACCAGCCAAACCCCATGCAGCAATGCGGTTGAACCTCACGATCATAAGGGCGGCGCGGGCCATGACCATGGCGACGGCGGTTTCCTGGGGCCTAACACGGAGCTGGTCTTCGCATTGGCGTCAGGGACGGCGCTGGGCGGCGGGTTCGCGCTGGAGAAGCTGGCTCCGGGCATTCCGTCGTGGCTGCCCTTGGTTCTGTTCCTTCTGGCCTATGGGTTCGGGGGCTTCTTCACCGTGCGGGAGGCGGTCGAGAACCTGCGGCGCAAACGCTTCGAGATCGACACGTTGATGCTGGTCGCCGCTGCAGGGGCGGCGGCCTTGGGCGCCTGGGCCGAAGGGGCGTTGCTGCTGTTTCTGTTCAGCATCGGCCACGCGCTGGAACACTACGCCATGGGCCGCGCCAAACGCGCCATTGAGGCTCTGGCGGAACTGGCGCCTCGAACGGCTCATGTGCGCCGCGGCGAACAGGTCGTCGAACTGCCTGTCGAGGCCCTGGAGGTTGGAGACGTGGTGGTCGTACGCCCCAATGAACGGCTGCCCGCCGATGGGTTTGTTGTGGCGGGCACGAGCAGCATCAACCAGGCGCCCGTCACCGGCGAAAGCATCCCCGTCGATAAGCAGCCCGTCGACGACGCCGCCAACGCGCGGGCGCGGCCTGCCCAGATCGGGGCTGCATCCCAGGTGTTCGCAGGCACGATCAACGGCGCGGGCGCCATCGAGATCGAGACGACGCGTAAATCGAGCGACACCACCCTGGCCAAGGTGGTGCGCATGGTCAGCGAGGCGGAGACGCAGAAGTCGCCGACCCAGCGGTTCACAGACCAGTTTGCGCGCATCTTCGTGCCGCTGGTGCTGGTTCTGGCCTTCGTGCTGCTGTTCGCCTGGGTGGTGGTGGATGAGCCGTTCCGCGACAGCTTCTATCGCGCCATGGCCGTGCTGGTCGCGGCCAGTCCCTGCGCGCTGGCCATCGCCACGCCCAGCGCCGTTCTGTCCGGGGTTGCCCGAGCGGCGCGCGCCGGGGTGCTGATCAAGGGCGGGGCGCCGCTGGAGAACCTGGGGTCCTTGAACGCCATCGCGTTCGACAAGACCGGCACGCTGACGCAAGGCCGGCCCCGCATCACCGACATCGTCACTGTGGGTGAGGTCGCGCAGAACGACCTGCTGGCGACAGCGGTGGCGGTCGAGCGGTTGAGCGATCATCCGCTGGCCGAGGCCATCGCGCGCGATGGAGCGGCGCGTTTGGGCGATGGCGCGATTGCGGCGGCGACGGACCTCAAGAGCCTGACGGGCAAGGGCGTCACGGCTTCGTTCAATGGCGAGACGATCTGGATCGGCAAGCCGGAGATGTTCGGCGCCGACGGGGTGGCGGCGCTGAGCGAAGAGACTGCCTCGCTCGTTGCTCAACTCCGGGAGCAGGGGCGGACCCTGATGGTGGTGCGGCGCGGCGCGCATGATCTTGGCGTGATTGGCTTGCTGGATACGCCACGCGTCGAGGCGGAGCCGACGCTCAATGCGCTGCGAGGCTTGGGCATAGAGCGGATGATCATGATCTCCGGCGACCACCAGAAGGCCGCTCAGGCGGTTGCCGGGCAGGTCGGTCTGACCGAGGCCTGGGGCGACCTGATGCCGGAGGACAAGGTGGACGCGATCAAACGCCTGTGCGCGGACGGCAAGATCGCCATGGTGGGCGACGGGGTGAACGACGCCCCCGCCATGGCCACGGCGACCGTCGGCATCGCCATGGGCGCCGCAGGATCAGACGTCGCGCTGGAGACGGCTGATGTTGCGCTGATGTCCGATGATCTGTCGCAACTGCCGTTCACGGTGGGGCTGAGCCGACGCACGCGCGCCATCATCCTGCAGAACCTGATCGTCAGTCTGGGCGTCGTCGCCTTCCTGGTGCCGGCGACCATTTTCGGCCTGGGGATCGGTCCGGCGGTCATCCTTCACGAAGGATCGACCCTGCTGGTGGTGGTCAATGCCCTGCGGCTTCTAGGCTATCGCGACCGGGCGGAGAAAGGGCGGCGCGTCCGTCCGGCCTTGTCCGCGCGACCGGCATGACGGTGTCAGACATCCTCATAGCCTGATCCTTGGCGAGACGCCGGTTGTCCGTCGTCTCGCCAAGATAAGGGACGCCTGCTGCTGAGCGCTTATCGCCCGGGCAGGGGCGGCAGGGAGCCGATGACGCCATCGGGGCGGGCGACGGCCAGCATCCGCTGGTAGGCGGGGCGTTGCTCGATCTTTTCACGCCAGGCCGCCAGATGCGGGAACTGGCTGATGTCGGCGATCTTGGTCGAGGTGGCGACGTTGAGCGGGAACAGCATCATGATGTCCGCCGCTGAGAACTCGGCGCCGCCGAAATAGGGATGACGGCTGAGGTAGTCTTCGGCGAAGCGGATGGTGTCTTCGGCGTCGACCAGCGGACTGGGATTGGTCGAACGACGGATCATCTCGACGCGATAGTCGCCGATCACCCGCGCCGCGAACGAACCCTCCGAATAGTGCATCCACTGCAGATAATAGGGGAAGTCCGGGGAATCGACGGCAGGGCGCAGGCGTCCGTCGCCGTGCCGGGCCAGCAGCATCTCCAGAATGGCGCCCGACTCCACGATGACCTGATCGCCATAGAGGACGGTGGGCGCGACCGGCATCAGGGGATTGAGGGCGCGGATCTGCGCCATCGAACCGCGCAGGTCGCCGCGCTTGTATTCCAGAGTGTAGGGCAGGCCCAGTTCCTCACACAGCCAGACGACGCGCTCTGAACGGCGGCCCTCCAGGTGATAGATGGTCAGGATGGGCTTGGCCTCGGCGGTTGAG
The DNA here is from genome assembly GCF_018608325.1 of Brevundimonas sp. GTDB lineage: Bacteria > Pseudomonadota > Alphaproteobacteria > Caulobacterales > Caulobacteraceae > Brevundimonas. Next base: position 27,326 of record NZ_JABAZW010000150.1, read on the forward strand.
GTCTGGGGCAGGGCGGCGGCCATCGACGGCGAGGCCGCAAGGCCCAGGGCGCAGGCGATGGCCAGGGCTGACAGGGCTGTTGCGCTGCGTCGTGTCGGCGGGTGCAGGCGGGCGGTGGTTTTCATCATCGTACTCGTGGTTCTGGTTGAAGCCGGTCTGGTGCGCGCAGGGCTAGAAGCGCGTGGACAGGCTGATGCTGAAGCGGCGCACGGAATCGGGGCTGAAGAACTGGACATAGCCGCCGGGGTTCAGCGCCGTGGACGGCGAGGGGGCGATCATGGCGGCGAAACGCTCATCCAGCAGATTGCTGCCGAGCAGGGCCAGGGTCCAACGTGCGTCCTGACTGGAGACCGCGATGCGGGCGCCCAGCAGGCCATAGGCTTTCTGGATCGTGCCGGGGTCGCCGCTGGGGGCGAAGTTGACGTCGCTCTGCCAGTTCCAGTTGACCTGACCGGCCATATGCAGCCCGGCGCCGACGTCGCGCTGATAGGTGACGGTGGTTCCGTAAACCCACTCGGCGACGCCCGCCAAAGGCAGTCCGCCCGCATTGAAGAAGCCGTCCGGCGAGGTGGGATTGGCCGGGGGCGTGGTGCAGGGGCCGCCCTGAGACACCTTGGGCTGGCCGAAGTAGCACTGGACGCCGTTGAAATCGACGTAATGGCCGTCCGTGTAGGCGCCGCCCGCCGTGATGGTCAGCTCGGCCGTCGGACGGGCGATGAGGTTCAGTTCGACGCCCTTGGTCTTGATCTCGCCCGCGTTGGTGATGCGGGTGGAATAGGTGGGGCTGGACAGGTCCGACACCTGGGCCTGGAAGTCTTCGACCGTGGTGCTGTACAGGCCCAGATTGGCGACCAGGCGACGATCAAGGAGAGACGCCTTCAGGCCCAGCTCATAGCTGGTCGGGATTTCCGGCTGGACGCGTTGATCGGCGGTGGCGGACGCCGCGCTGAGGCCGCTGAATCCCGGTCCCTTGTAACCCCGTGAAATCGTGGCGTAGGCCATCATGTCGGTGGCCAGGGTGTAGCGGGCGCTGGCCCTCCACGACAGGTTATGGGCGTCCACGCTTTGTTTGAACTGCAGCGGGACCGAGCCGGGAATGGGCATGGTTCCCGGCGTCAGGGCGCGGTGGTAATCCAGTTCGGAATCGTCCCAGGTGGACCGGGCGCCGACGATGATGTCCAGGCGGGGCGTGACGTGCCATGTGCCCTGACCGAAGACGGCGAAGCTGGTGGAATCCACGTCGTTGTAGGTGGAGTTTTCGAACACCGTGTTCAGGCTGGCGCCCGGAACAATGGGGATCACCTGACCCTGCGACGCGGGGATGATCCAGTTCAGATTGCCGCGCTGACGGATCAGGGATGTGGCGGTCGAGTTGTAATAATAGAGGCCCGCGACGTAGTCGAAATGCTTGCCGATGGGCGAGGTCAGGCGCAGTTCCTGGGTGAACCAGTCGGTCTTGTTCGCCCCGCCGTTGCTGTCGATGTAGTTGACCGCCGTCAGGTCGCCGTCGGCGGCACCGCGCGCATCGAACTGGCGATAGGCGGTGATGGAGGTGATCGTGTGATCGCCCAGCGCATAGTCCAGCTGGATCGAAGCGCCCTGGGCATAGCTGTCACCGACGACGGGGCCGCTGGCGGCGATGTCCAGATTTTTCGGTCCGGCGACGACGCCGTATCGGGCGTTCATCACGGCGGGTGCAAAGCCGGGTGTGACCTTGCGATAGGTGGACTGACAGCAGAATCCATCGCTCTCGGTGCGGTCGGCCGAGATATAGACCGTCAGGTCTTCGTTGGGTTTCCAGAGGTATTTCAGCGTCAGGCTGGAGACATCTTGCGGATCGGTTCTGACGCCGTCCTGGAACAGGTTGCGGATCAGGCCGTCGCGTTCGTGATGCGAGGCGACAATGCGCAGGGCCGAGTTCTCGGTCAGGGCGACGTTGCCGATGGCCTGGACGATGCGCGTGCCGCGATTGCCGACCTGAACGTCCAGTTCGCCTTCATTGGCGTCCAGTTTGGGGCGTTTGGTGATGAAGTGGACCAGACCGGCCGAGGCGTTCTTGCCGAACAACATGCCTTGCGGTCCGCGCAGGATCTCCACCCGGTCAATGTCGCTGAGGGTGGACAGGCCGGATGGAACCGCCAGCACCACGCCGTCGACGACGGTGGAGATGCTCTGCTCGATGCCGGCCGAGAAGCTGCTGGTGCCGACGCCGCGAATGGACAGGCCGGAAGAACTGCTGCTCAGGCTTTGCTTGAAGCGGACGCTGGGGTCGATCAGCGACAGTTGCGACGGCTGGGTGATGTTGAGGTTTTGCAGCGTCTCGCCCCGCACCGCCGTGATGGCCAGCGGGACGTTCTGGATGTTCTCAGCCCGACGTTGCGCCGTGACGACGATGTCATCGACAGTATTGGCCGGGGGCGGCGCCGTCTGCGCCCAGGCGGTCGATCCGGCAGTCAGAGCGGCCAGGATCAGGCTGGTTCCGAGTGCGGGTTTTCCCAGGCTGTTTAGAGGCGTGTTTTGACCTTTAGGCATGCATTCTCTCCCTGTCGCTGTGCGACTTATTTTTGAAAGTTTCTTGGTTGCGGACCGGACGATGCGAGCCGCCGGGCCACAGTCTCGATGCAGGCTTTGATGGGGCGGCACTGATCGCGCCGCGCCCATGTGCAGGCGGCTGTGCCGGTGGTTTTCTCCCTTCCCGACAGTGCTTTAATATTTAAGTGACGATAACGTCACTTGTGGTTTGCGGCAATGATATTCTGGCTCAGGCCAGGGCGCTGGGGCGGGCGGAAACGCGGGCGTGCCAGGCCCAGACGACGGTGCAGGATTCAGGGATGTCGACGCCGATCATCCGGCCGAAATCGATAGCGGTCAGGGCGACGATGTCGGCGATGGAATAGTCATCGCCAGCGATGAAATCGCGGTCCTGAAGTTCGCCGTTCAGCCAGTGATGGAACTCGTCGATGCGGGGGCGATTGGACTCGCCAAAATCCTTGTACTGAACCAGCAGCGCCGCAGTCAGCGGATGGGTGTGACGCCAGATGTTGGCGATCGGGATCATCAGCCGCAGTTCGATGCGGCGACACCACATGTCGATCAGGGCCTTGTCCTTGGCGTCACGTCCGAACAGCGGCGGTTCGGGGTGGGTCTCTTCCAGATAGCGGCAAATGCTGACGCTCTCGCTGATGTAGCTGCCGTCGTCCAATTCCAGCACGGGGACTTGGCCCAGAGAGTTCTTCTCCAGAAACTCCGGCGTCTTGTGCGCGCCTTCGCGCAGCGACACGCGCTCGTGCTCAATCTCGATGTTCTTTTCGGCCAGGAAGATCCTGACGCGTCGCGGATTCGGGGCGGGGTTTTGGTCGCCGTACAGTTTCATGGAGGCTCGCGCTCATCGCCAGATTACGGCCCGACCGGAGCGGTTGGGCATTTAGTGACGGTATCGTCACTTAGTGGCGATGGGCAATGGGAAACTGGCGTTTTGACCGGGTTTCAGGCGATATTTTTCTGCCTGGGCGGGGCGTATTTCGCCCGCAGCGCCTCACAGGCCGCGACCACTGAAACCACGAGGGTTTCGATCAGGGCTTCATCATCCTCGCCGTTGCGCGCGGACAGGATTCCTGCGGCGCCGCTGACGATGAACCAGGCCATGTGCTCGGCCTGTCGCTGGGGCAGGCGATAGGCGGCCTGAAGCCCGGCGGCCCAGCCTTGGGCGGTGGCGCGTTGGGCGGCGCGGGCGCGCGAGGCGAGGGGGCCGTTGTCGCCAGCCAGGCGGGTGAACAACTGGCCCTGTTCATCGGCCAGACGGAACCACTGTCGGCAGCCGCCGCGTATCCAGTCCTCCAGACGGGCGTCCGGCTTCATGTTCTCGCGGGCATGGTCGACATAGGACTGCATTTCGCGGTCGAAAAGAGCGCCCAGCAGGTCGTCGCGATCCTTGAAATAGCGATAGCCCAGCGACTTGGCCACGCCGCAGCGCGCCGCGACGCCGTCCATGGTCACGGCCGAAACGCCATCCTCAACGACGATTTCCGCAGCGGCGTCCAGAAACCGCGTGCGTCGTTCGGCGCCCTTCAATCGTGTCTGCTTCACGCCCTGCCTCGGTGAGCCAATGTGACGGCTGTCGAGGAGCGGAGTTGGGGACATGGCCGCCTTGCGAAGGCGCCTTATGGTGACCCGGTTCTCCACGCTTGCGAACAGCCTGCGGTCGTCCGCGCGCAGGCGGGCGACAGACCGCAGTACGCCTCTCGGCTTGGCGGTGGCAATGGGGCGCGCCAACCAGAGGTCTGTCCGGGCGGCGGGGTTCAGGCCGCGCATTCGCCGACCAGCGCGGCCTTGAGTTCGGTCTTGATGATCTTGCCCGCTGCATTTCGCGGCAGCATGGCCGACTGGATGCGGATGTCGGCAGGCACCTTGAACGCGGCCAGACGTTCGGCGACGAAGGCCTTCAGGACATCCGCCGAGGCTGTTTCGCCGGGGATCAGGGTGACGAAGGCGACGGCCTCTTCGCCCAGCACGGGATGCGCACGGGCCACCAGCGCCGCCTCAGCCACGGCCGGGTGGCTGTAGATGGCGTCCTCGACCTCCTGGCAATAGATGTTCTCGCCGCCGCGGATGATGATGTCCTTCTTGCGGTCGACGATGAAGACGAAGCCTTCTTCGTCGATGCGGGCGATGTCGCCGGTGCGCACCCAGCCGTCGACGAAGGTTTCGGCGGTGTCCTCGGGCCGGTTCCAGTAACCCGTCACGATGTTGGGGCCATAGACCATCAGTTCGCCCCGTTCGCCGACGGGCAGGGTGCGGCCCTGTTCGTCCACCACCTTGACCTCGCCCACAGGCAGGGCGGGGCCGCAACTGGCGGGACGCAGGGAATAGTCCTGGCCGGCGTGGTGGGTGTGGGCGGCGCTGGTCTCGGTCATGCCCCAGCCCGAGCCGGGCGCGGCATGGGGCGTGTCGCCGTCGATGCGGCGGACCAGTTCGGTGGGCGCCGCCGCCCCGCCGTAGCTCATCAACTCCAGCGAAGACAGGTCATAGCGGTCGCGGTCGGGGTGGGTCATCAGGGCGATGGCCACCGCAGGCACGCCGCCTGCGGATGTGATGCGCTCACGCTCGATCAGGGCCAGGGCCTCGCCCGCGTCGAAGCGGCGCTGGCAGACCAGTTTCTGCCCGATGGCCATCGCCACCAGCAGGACGGCGTTGCACCCGGTGGTGTGGAAGAAGGGGATCGACACCAGCCCCGCGCCCTGCGGCGCATCCGGCGCGGGCGGCTTGGGCATCTCACCACGACGCAACATGGTGCGCACGATCGAGAACTGGATGGCCATCAGACCGCAACCGGCGTTGCGGTGTGTGCCCAGCGCCCCCTTGGCGCGGCCGCTGGTGCCAGAGGTGTAGAACAGGGTGGCCGGGGTTTCCGGCGTCAGTTCGACATCCGGCATCCGGCCTTCGGGCAGGGCAGGCCACCGTGCCGGGGCGCCGATGACGGCCTCCAGCGCGGTGACACGCGTGTCGTCCGGCAGACTGTCCACGCGGCAGGCATAGACGCGCTTCAGAGCAGGAGTCTGGTCTAGCAGGGGCAGGATGGCGTTCAGGCGTTCAGGATCGACAATCGCCGTCGTGGCGCCGCTGTCGTTCAGGCCGTGCAGCAGTTCGGCGCTCGACCACCAGGCGTTCAGCGGCGCGACGATGGCGCCGATCAGGGCTCCGGCGAAGAAGGCCACCGGCCATTCCGGCAGGTTGCGCATGATGACGGCGACGCGGTCGCCCGGCTGGACTCCTTGAGCCTGAAGTTCCGCCGCAAGGGCGAGGGTCGCGCGTTTGAAGGCGTCGAAGCTGACCCGATCCTGCTCATAGACGAAGAAGGTCTTGTCGCCGTGGGATGCGGCGACCTGAAAGGTCTGGCGCAGGGTGGGGGGCGCGTTCTTCCACCATTTGACGGTGCGGCCGTCGATCTGGACATCTTCGATTTCGAATGGCGACCCGGCTTGGGTCAGCAGGCCGTGCGCCTGCTGCAGGCTCATTGCGGGCCATGCGGGGGCGGACCCTGACGGCGAGGCGGATTGGGCGCTTTGGGTCGTCACGGTCGTTTCCTCTACTGCTGGCCCGTTTGCCGGGCTCTTGAGTATTTTGAACGCACAGCGTCCCCGGCGCGCGATGGCGACCGCGACCGGATGTTCTGTTAATTCGAACTTGAGGTATGATGTGGATTGGAGTCAAGCCAATCCATGCCGCCGCGCCCGTCGTGACCTGGTGGCATGGCCCGAAGCGACACAGGTATCGCTATTATGAGGCTAATAGCCGGGTTTCTTCGTCAGGTGACGGGGGACGTGTCGGGGCTTGCGTCAGTTCTCTGCAGTCGGTACTCAAAAAATCGAATATTTGGTATGGCAACCGAAGCGCAGCGGCGCTTCAACCTCAGGAGACGCGCGTGGACTTTCAGCTTTCGGACAGAGAGACGCATTTCCGCGATCGGGTGAAGGCGTTCATCGACACCCGCATCCGCCCGCGCCACGCCGACTATCTGGCCCAGCAGCGCGAAGGCGAACGCTGGAAGGTCATCCCCGTGATTGAGGAGATGAAGGTCCACGCCAAGGCCGAGGGGCTGTGGAACCTGTTCATGCCGCCGACCAGCGGCGCGCCCCATGTCGACGACAGTTTCGTGTTCGAGGGCACGCAGCTTTCCAATCTGGAATACGCCCTGTGCGCCGAGGAGATGGGCAAGGTCGAATGGGCGTCTGAGGTGTTCAACTGCTCCGCCCCCGACACCGGCAATATGGAGGTGCTGAACCGCTACGGCACGCTGGAGCAGAAGGAGCGCTGGCTGCGCCCGCTGATGAACGGTGAAATCCGTTCGGCCTTTCTGATGACCGAGCCCGAGGTCGCTTCGTCCGACGCCACCAACATCCAGACCCGGATCGAGCGTGACGGCGACCACTATGTCATCAACGGCCGCAAATGGTGGTCGTCGGGTGCAGGCGATCCACGCTGCAAACTGGCTATCGTCATGGGCCGCACCAATCCCGAGGCAGCGCGTCACCAGCAGCAGGCGCAGATACTGGTCGACCTTTCGACGCCCGGCGTCCGCATCGAACGAATGCTGTCGGTCTATGGCTATGACCACGCGCCGCACGGCCATGCCGAGATCGCGCTGGAGAATGTGCGGGTGCCGGTCGAGAATCTGGTTCTGGGCGAGGGGCGCGGCTTCGAGATTTCGCAAGGGAGGCTTGGCCCGGGCCGCATCCACCACTGCATGCGCACTATCGGCGCCGCCGAAATGGCGCTGGAGGCCATGTGCCGCCGACTGGTCAGCCGCGTCGCCTTCGGCAAGCGGATCAGCGACAACAATGTCTGGGAAGAGCGGATCGCCCGTGCCCGCATCGACATCGAATGCAGCCGCCTGCTGTGCCTGAAGGCTGCCGACATGATGGACCGGGCGGGCAACAAGTCGGCCCAACTGGAGATCGCCCTGATCAAGGTGCAGGCGCCGACCATGGCGCTGAAAATCCTCGATGACGCCATTCAGGCGCACGGCGGCGGCGGCGTCTCCGGCGACTTTGAACTGGCGGCGGCATGGGCGGGCATCCGCACCCTGCGCTTCGCCGATGGCCCGGACGAGGTGCACAACCGCGCCATCGCCCGCGCCGAACTGGGCAAATACGAAGACGTGGCCGCACCGCGCCCAGAGCGGACCCACCGCTAAAAGCCGCCGTCATTTCGGCCTTTGGGCCGCACCGCATTTCAGGGTTTACGCATGTCTCAATTCGATCTGGCCGGTAAGGTCGTCATCATCACCGGCTCGTCGCGCGGCATAGGCAAGGCGGCGGCGGAAGAGCTGGCCGCCAATGGCGCCAAGGTGGTCATCTCCAGCCGCAATCAGGACGCCTGCGACGTCGTCGCGGCTGAAATCAACGCGAAGCACGGCGAGGGAACCGCCATCGCTGTCGCCGCCAGCATCGCGCACAAGTCGCAGCTGGAGAATTTGGTCAACCAGACGCGCAAGGCGTTCGGCCGTGTCGATGTGGTGGTCTGCAACGCCGCCAGCAATCCGCACTATGGTCCGATCAGCACGATCACCGACGATCAGTTCCGCAAGATTTTCGACAACAACGTCCTGTCGAACCACTGGCTGATTCAACTGGTCATCGAAGAGATGGTCGAGCGCAAGGAAGGCTCGATCATCATCATATCCTCCGTCGGCGGCCTGCGCGGATCGGACATGATCGGCGGCTACAACGTCTCCAAGGCGGCGGACTTCCAGTTGGCGCGCAATCTGGCGGTCGAGTACGGACGCCACAACGTCCGCATCAACTGCATCGCGCCGGGTCTGGTCCGCACCGACTTCGCCAAGGCGCTGTGGGAAGACCCGAAGGTCGAAAAGTCCATGACCTCAGAGACGCCGCTGCGCCGCATCGGCGAACCGCATGAGATCGCGGGCGCGGTGACCTTCCTGGCCTCATCGGCCTCGACCTTCATGACGGGGCAGGCGCTGATCGTGGACGGCGGCGCAACTATCCGTTCCTGAGCATTTGCGGGATGTCGGCCTGACGTGGGCGGGCTTCAGGCTGACTTTCCCGCGAGATTGGGTATTTATCGCCAATGAGCAGCACTGATGCCCAGCCTGCGGAGCTGCGACGCCCGGCCCGCTATCACGCCAAGCGCGAAGCCATCCTCGCCGCCGCCGCACAGGCTATCAACGAACAGAGCGCCAAGGGGCTGACGCTGGCTGATGTCGGGCGTCGGGTCGGTCTGACCACGACCAGCGTCACCTATTACTTCAAAAAGAAGGAAGATCTGGCGGCGGCCTGTTTCAGTCGGACGCTGGACAAGCTGCTGGAGATTCTGGACCAGGCGCTGGAGGAGCCGACGCCCCAGTTGCGGGTGCGGCGGTATCTGTCCCTGCACATGGCGCGTCTGGCCCGGATTCAGGCGGGGGAAGAAGCGCCTTTCGCGGTCCTGTCCGACCTGCGTGCGATGGAAGACCCGTTGCGCAGTCAGTTGATGGCAGGCTGGCGCACCGTGTTTCGGCGGACGCGTAGCCTGTGGGGCGCGCCTGCGACCCGCGCCCATACGGACCTGTATGGCGCGCGTGCGCATCTGTTGCTGGAAAAGACCTTCTGGCTGCCGGTCTGGCTGGACCGATATGACGCGCATGAGTTCGACCGGCTGGAAGCGCGCATGATGCAGTTGCTGACGCACGGCATAGCCGCCGAAGGTCAGGTCTGGGCGCCGCAGTTGATCCCGCTGGTGCAGGATCAGGGCGACGAGACGGTCAATCGCGACGCCTTTCTTCGCGTGGCGACGCGGCTGATGAACGAGGTCGGCTATCGCGGCGCGTCGGTCGAACGCATCTCGGCCGAACTGAAGGTCACCAAGGGCAGTTTCTATCATCACATGGATGCCAAGGATGATCTGATCACCGCCTGCTATGACCGCAGCTTCAACATCATGACCGCAGCGCAGCGGTTGTCGGACACGGTGGCGGGCAATCAATGGCGTCGCCTGTCCAGCGTGTTGGCCAGCATACTCGATCTTCAGTTGGCCAACGGCGAAGGCCTGCTGCGCACGACCGCCCTGACCAGTGTGCCGGCTCGCGAGTTTGCCCTGATGCTGGAGCGTTCGCACCGGATCGCCCAATCCTATGCGGGCATGACCAGCGATGGCGTTGCCGAGGGTTCGATGCGGCCTGTTGACCCCTTCATCGCCAGTCAGGGGTTGGTCGCATTGCAGAATGCCGCCTTTGATATGCGCAGCTGGGCTTCGACCATGCCTCGGGAGCGGGCGGTGGCCCTGTACGCCTCCAGCCTGGCCTTCGGCATGTTTGACGATCGGATACTGGAGACCCTGTGAAGCGGTCGATCCAGGTGTTGCGAAGGGGTGTGCTGAGCAACATACTCAATTTTCGATTTATGCCTTGATGCGTTCTCTGAATTCCTTCATCCAGATGACGTCTGATGGCCATGCACGCGGCCACGACCTTCATTGACGCGTCGGCAACCACGCGGGCGCGTTCCTAGCCGCCGACTGGCGCGACCAGACTGGAAAGACGGACCATGACCGACATCGCTTCCGGCATTGAACTCAGAACCCTGATCACTTCGGAAGGGCAGTTGCGGCTGTCGCTGGAACAGGTTTCAGTTCCCCAACCTGCAGACGGCCAGATCGTCGTGCGGGTCGAGGCCGCCCCGATCAGCCCGTCGGACCTTGCGCTGTTGCTCGGCCCAGCAGACCTCGGCACGGCGCGGGCCGAGGGCACGGCGGACAGCCCGGTTCTGGTCGCCGATGTGCCGCAACGCCGGCTGGCCATCATCACGGGACGGTTGGATCAGTCGATGCCGGCGGGCAACGAAGGCGCCGGAACGGTCATCGCGGCGGGCGCCAAGGCCGAACATCTGATCGGCAAGACCGTCGCCATCGTCGGCGGTCCGACATTCGCCCAATATGTCACCGTTCGCGCACATGACGCCCTGGTGCTTTCTGAGGGGGTGAGCGCCGTCGACGGCGCCTCGGCCTTCGTCAATCCGATGACGGCTCTAGGCATGATCGAGACGATGCGTCGGGAAGGCCACACGGCGCTGGTGCACACCGCCGCCGCGTCGAACCTGGGCCAGATGCTGAACAAGGTCTGCCTTGCCGACGGCATCGGTCTGGTCAACATCGTCCGCAGCGCCGAGCAGGCGGCCATTCTGCGCGACATCGGCGCGGCACATGTGGTCGACAGCACGTCAGCTGATTTCGAGGCTGAACTGACGGATGCCATCGCCGCGACCGGCGCAACCCTGGCGTTCGACGCCATCGGCGGCGGCAAACTGGCCGGGCAGATCCTGAACGCGATGGAGATCGCCGTCATCCGCTCTGGCGCGCCCTTCAGCCGCTACGGCTCGTCGGTGCACAAACAGGTCTATATCTATGGCGGCCTGGACCTGCGTCCGACCGAGCTGACGCGCGGTTTCGGCATGAGCTGGGGCATCGGCGGCTGGCTGCTGCCGCCCAGTCTGGCGCGTTTCGGCATGGAGACCGTGATCGCCATGCGCAGCCGTGTGATGGCCGAACTGAAGACCACTTTCGCCAGCCGCTACACTGCCGAAATCTCTCTGGCCGACGCGCTCAAGCCTGAAATCGTCGCCGCCTACAATCGCCGCGCCACCGGCGAGAAATACCTGATCCTACCGCAAAAAAGCTGAGGCTGAGGGAGGGCGGTCGCTGTCTGCGTGACCGCCCTTCAGTCTGCTGATTTCTCGATACGTGCGGCGATGCGGGCGAGGAGGGCGGACAGGGTTGCGTGTTCCTCGGGCGTGAGGTCGGCGCAGATTTCAGCGTCGAGCTGTCGCAGGGCGTCGCGGCCGGGTTCCAGCAGGCCGTGCGCATGGTCCGTCAATGCGATCAGGCTGCTGCGGCCGTCCGTGGGCGAGGGTTCGCGCTGGATCAGGTTGTCGCGCTCCATCCGCGTCAGCAGTTGGGCCATGCTGGGCTGTTCCACATCGGCGAACTCGGCCAGAGCCTTCTGCGTCAGGCGCTCGCCGTTCTTCAACGCGACCAGTACCGGCAGTTGGGCGGTCGTCACGCCCACGGACTTCAGGCTGTCATCCATCCGCTTCATCAGCAGCTTGCCAAGGCGGCTGATGACCAGGGCGGGCATGGTTTCGGGCCGCCATTGCGACAGGGGCTTGTTCATTTGGATAGGTGGCTATATTTATTGATAGTGTCCTATGTAAATTATCGAAGCCGGTTTGAAATGCAACATCCATCCATCGCCATCATCGGGGCTGGGCCTGCGGGGCTGACAGCGGCCAATATCCTGCACCGCGCCGGTTGGCGGGTTGAAGTCTTTGAGGGCGACGCCTCACTGACGGCGCGCGATCAGGGCGGCACTCTGGATCTTCATCCTGACAGCGGACAGTTGGCGCTGGTGAAGGCTGGGCTGCTTGACGTTTTTCTGGCCCAGGCCCGGCATGAGGATCAGGAGCAGAGGGTCGCGGACTATGCGACCGGCGTCTTGTTGCGAGAGGAGATACCCGAGGCGGGCGCCGGCGACCGGCCCGAGATCGACCGGGTGTTGTTGCGCCAACTGCTGCTGCGTCCCTTGCCAGAAGAACGGGTGCATTGGGGCGTGCGGGTTGAGGCGGTGGCCACGCTGGCGGACGGGCGTCACGAACTACGCCTGAGTGCGGGCGCCGTGGGGCCGTTTGATCTGGTCATCGGCGCGGATGGCGCATGGTCGAAGGTGCGGACGGCGCTCACTGAGGCCCAGCCGGTCTATTCCGGCGTCACCTTTGTGGAGTTATGGCTGAACGACGTGGATGCGCGCCATCCTGTGTTGGCCAATCTGGTCGGCCATGGTTCGATGTACGCCCTGCATGGCGGGGCGGGGATCATCGGCCAGCGCAACGGCGGCGGCACGGTCCGCGTCTATGCCGCCTTTCGAACCCGGCCCGAGGAGACGGATCGACCGGACAGGCTGCTGGTCGATATCACCAAGGCCGAACTGCTGGAGCGGTTCGAGGGCTGGGCGTCTTCCCTGACTGCCTTGATAACCGAGGCGGATCGGATCGCCGCGGTTCGGCCCATCGTCGCCCTGCCGACTGAAACCCTGCGGTGGGAGCAAAGGGATGGTCTGACCCTGGTGGGGGATGCGGCCCATGTCATGCCCCCGATGGGCGTGGGGGTGAATCTGGCGATGCTGGACGCCGCCGAACTGGCCGAGGCTCTGGTCGCGGCGCAGGACTGGCGACAGGCCGTCCGCGATTATGAGGATGTCATGCTGGCCCGCGCAGCCGAGACGGCGGTCGAGTGTAATCAGGCCTTTGCCGACTGGTTCGCCGCCGATGGCGGGCGGGCCGTGCTGGATGACATGCAAGCGCGAAAAGAAGCGGCTGCCTGATCTGGCCTATTTCCAGCCGGTTTCGGCCTCTCTGGCGCGCAGGGCGTCTTCGGCGGGGCCGATGTAGTCGCGGGTCAGAGGGACGGCGTGCTGGTTCTTGGTCAGTTGCAGCTGGAAGATGACGATGTCTTCGTGGCGGAAGGCGGCTTCGGCCATGGAGAGATAGAACTCCCACATCCGGCAGAAGCGGTCGTCGAACATGGCGACGGCTTCGTCCCGGCGGGCCATGAAGGCGTCGCGCCAGGCCTTCAGGGTGAAGGCGTAGTGCAGGCGCAGCACCTCGACATCGGTGATGATCAGGCCTGCGCGCTCGATGGCCGTGGTCATGTCCGACAGCGAGGGCAGGTGGCCGCCGGGGAAGATGTAACGGGTCAGCCAGGGATTGGTGGTGCTTGGCTCATCGGAAGATCCGATGGTGTGCAGCAGCATGACTCCGTCGTCGGCCAGACGCTCGCGGCAGGTGTCGAAGAAGGCTTCGTAGAAGTTCAGGCCGACGTGCTCGAACATGCCGACCGAGACGATGCGGTCATAGGTTTCTGGCGTGGCGCGATAGTCCTGAAGCCGGAAGTCGATCTTGGCGTCCAGCCCCAGCGCAGAGGCGCGACTGCGGGCGCGGGCCAGTTGTTCGTCCGACAGGGTCAGGCCGACGACCTGACCCGCCTGGGCCACGCCGGCCAGATACAGCGCCATGCCGCCCCAGCCGCAGCCAATCTCCAGCACCCGGTCGTTAGGGCGCAGGGCCATCTTGGCGGCGATATGGCGCTTCTTGGCCAGTTGCGCCTCGGCCAGCGACTGACCCGGATGCTCGAAATAGGCGCAAGAATATTGCCAGTCCGGGTCCAGGAACAGGGCGTAGAAGGCGTCGCCCAGATCGTAATGGTGGGCCACGTTGCGGCGCGACCGACCGGGATTGTTCCTCTGGCCCCACAGGGACAGCTTCTGGCGGGTTCGCTCGATCCAGCGCGACAGGGCGGAGGGGCGGGGATAGGTCTGGCCCAGCACCAGACACAGGAAGTCGAACACCGTGCCCTTTTCGACCAGCAGGCGGCTGTCGGTGAACAGTTCACCGGTGCGCAGTTCGGGCTGAAGCAGCAGGGATAGGAGGGCCGCATTGTCGGTCAGGCGCACCACGACCGGTTCGCCCGTGCCGTCCCCCATGACCAGCGTCTGGTCGCCAGGCAGGATGACGGTCAGGTCACCCGTGCGGACGTGCTTGCCCAATGTCGCTTCGACCAGACGCTTCAGCATACAGACGCTCCGCTAACCGAGATCGCATGGCGAACTGAATCGCCGCTAGGTTTCAGATGATCGACAAGGCTGTGAAATGACAACAGCAAAGGTGGCCCGGTCGTCGCAGGGGGCTAATGCTCAGCCAGGGCGTAGATGGCGATCCGATCAGCGGAACGCTCGACGCGGATCGGCAGATAGTCGTCCAGCTTGTCCAGCACGGTCGCCTCGTCCGCCACCTTGAGGGCGCCGGTGAAACGCAGCGATGTGGCGGTCGGCATGACCACGACGGGTTTTTCGAAATAGCGCGACATGTCGGCCGCCACTTCGCCTAGAGGGCGGTCCTGATAGACAAGGACGCCATGACGCCAGGCGAAGGCGCGCGTGGGGTCGACCTCGGACACGTCGGCGGGCGCCTTACGCAGTTGGTTCAATTGCTGGCCGGCGGCCAGATGGAAGTCGGCGTCCTGTCCGGTGGTTGAGACGGCGACGGCGCCGCGGGCGACGCTGACGCGGAACATGTCGTCGTGACTGACCATGTCGAAAGCGGTGCCGAGGACGCGGACGGAACGATGGCCGGAACGGACTTCAAACGGGCGCGACGGATCATGGGCGACGTCGAAGGCGGCTTCGCCTTCCTTCAGCACCACGGAACGCTTGTTACGGCCCAGACGCACCCGGATGTCGGTGGCCCGGTTCAGATAGATGCGCGACCCATCCTCCAGATCGATCGTCATAGGCGTCTCGTCGGCGCTGTAGGACTGTGACGTGGCCATTTCGATCAGTTGCGGGGTCAGGCCCGCCGTCAGGGCCAGGGCCGCCGCCACGCCCGCGCCGCGCATGAAGCTGCGGCGGCGCCAGAGCGGAGGCGTGTCGTCATTGGCGGGCTTGAGCGCCAGCGGCGTCTGGTCCGTGACCGCCCAGGCCTGTTCGACCAGAGCATAGGCGCGACGGTGGTCGTCGTTATCTTCCAGCCAGTCCTGAAAAGACAGCCACTGATCCTCGGTCGCCGCCTCGTCCTGAAGCTGGACGAACCAGCTCAGCGCGCTTTCTTGGATGTCGGCGCGGACGTTGGAATGCGTTGTCATTTCACCACCCCTCCAGTCGCCAAGAACACGGGTCATGACGACAAGACGGCGCCGGGGCGCGACCACCACCACGATTTTTCAGGTTTTGTGGCGAAAAAGGGTCCATCACCGCTCCAGCTTCTCGGTGATGGCGCGCAGGGCGTCCATCATGTGCTTCTCGACCGAGCTGCGCGAAATGCCGAGGCGGGCGGCGACTTCGGCATGGCTGACGCCGTCGAACTTGTGCAGGCGGAAGATGTTCTGGGTGCGCGCAGGAAGCTTCTGGACGACGCGGACGATGCGCTCCAGCCGGTCGCGGTCGATGACGATGGCCTCGGGCGAGGGGGCGCCGTCGGCCTCTGGCGTGATGCCTTCGACATGCCCGGCCTCGCGCCAGGCGGTGTCGCGTTGACGTGACCTTTGCCACCCGCGCCAGCGGTCGATCAGGAGATTTGAAGCCAGACGATAGAGGTAGGCGCGGGGATTCTGCACCTGGGCCTGTTCGGCGTCCAGGGCGATGACTTTAAGATACAGTTCCTGGACAAGATCCTCGACGTCGGCCTCAGCGCCCAGGCGGCTCTGGAAAAACCGTGTCATCGCCTGCCGCTGCAGGAGATAGGTCTCAACGAGCGTTGGCGGAGAGGTCATCACGGCCTGATCGGATGCTGGGATTGGACACGCGTCCTCTGATCCCGGGCCACGTCGATGATGCGTCGTGCCACCCTCATGCCGCGTAGAAATTTTTGAGGCAAGTCGCTGTGCACGACGTCTTCCGAACATACCGCATGATGGCGGTTGACACGCGAGCGTATTGAATGCGTATCTTCTGCGACTTCGACGGCACAATCAGTCGAAGCGACACGACGGATTTCGTGCTGACCGCCCTGGCGGACCCCGCATGGCACGAGATCGAAGCCCGCTGGGAATCCGGCGAGATCGACGCTGCGGAATGCATGCGTCTGCAGGTCGCCATGATCGGCGGGTCTGAGACGGACCTGAACACGGTTCTGGACCGTGTCGAACTGGACCCACATTTCAAGAATTTTGTTCTGTGGGCCGAAGCCAACGGCCATCCCATCACCATCCTGAGCGATGGCGTGAATCATTTCATCAAACGCCTGCTGGCGCGCGAGGGGCTGGGCCGTCTGCCGGTCTTCGCCAATGTGCTGGCGGGGCAGGCGGGAGCCTGGGCGCTGGAACAGCCGTGGATGCGCGCGGGCTGCGCGGGCGGTTCGGGCGTCTGCAAATGCGAGGTGGTGCGCACGACGATGGCCGAGAACGAGGGGCCTGTGGTGTTTGTCGGTGACGGTCGCTCGGATTTCTGCGTCTCGGCCAAGGTTGACCTTCTTTTCGCCAAGCATCGCCTGGCTGAATACGCCGCCGCTCGCGGTACGGATTATATCCCTTACGAAACCTTCGCGGATGTGACCGCGACGCTGAACGGTCTTGAGGCCGTCCCGGCGAAACAGGCCTGCGCGGTCTGACAACGGAAGCTGAGTATGCACGACAAGATCCTATCCCCCGTCGCCCCGATCGACGAAGCTGAACTGCGCCGTCTGGAAGCCGAATATTGCTCCTACGGCGACACCGTCCACTACATGGAAGAGCCCAAGTTCTTCGACGGTTGTGAAGGCTCCTACATGTACGACGCCGAGGGGCGTCAGTTCCTCGACCTGCAGATGTGGTATTCGGCGGTCAACTTCGGTTACCGCAACCCGCGCCTGAACGCCGTCGCCCACCGTCAGCTGGACACCCTGCCGCAGGTCGCCTCGCAGTATCTGCAC
>NZ_JABAZW010000150.1:44284-49810 GCF_018608325.1 Brevundimonas sp.
GGTCGAACTGGCGGCGATGATCGCCCAGGACATGGAGGCCAAGTTCGGCCGCAAGGGCCGCGTCCACTTCAACGTCGGCGGCGCGCAGGCGGTTGAGGACTCGCTGAAGCTGGTCCGCAACGCCTCGAACGGCAAGCAACTGATGTTCGCCTTCGAGGGCGGCTATCACGGCCGCACCCTGGGCGCCTCGGCGATCACCTCGTCGTACCGCTATCGCCGCCGCTTCGGCCACTTCAGCGACCGCGCACAGTTCATCGAATTCCCGTACCACTTCCGCGGCCCCAAGGGCATGACGAAGGAAGAATACGGCCACTACTGCGTGCAGAAGTTCGCCCGTCTGTTCGAAACCGAATACAACGGCGTGCTGGACACCAAGACCGGTGAAGCGGAATACGCCGCCTTCTACATCGAGCCCATCCAGGGCACCGGCGGCTATGTGATCCCGCCGCCCAACTTCTTCATCGAGCTGAAGAAGGTTCTGGACCAGCACGGCATCAAGCTGGTCGTCGATGAAATCCAGATGGGCATGTACCGGACCGGCAAGCTGTGGTCGATCGAGCACTTCGGCGTACAGCCTGACGTGCTGGTCTTCGGCAAGGCGCTGACCAACGGCCTGAACCCGCTGTCGGGCGTCTGGGCGCGCGAAGAACTGATCAATCCGGGCATCTTCCCTCCCGGTTCGACCCACTCGACCTTCAACTCCAACCCGCTGGGCACCTCGGTGGCGCTGGAAGCCCTGAAGATGACGTCCGAAGTCGATTACGGCGCGGCCGTGATGGAGAAGGGCGCCTACTTCCTGAAGGGTCTGCAGGAACTTCAGAAGCGTTGGCCGCAGATCGGCGACGTCGACGGCCTGGGCCTGGCCCTGCGCTGCGAGATTTGCCAGGAAGACGGCTTCACGCCGAACAAGAAGCTGCTCGACCTGATGGCCGACGAAGGCATGAAGGGCGATCTGGTCGCCAAGAGCGGCACCTACGGCCTGATCCTGGACGTCGGCGGCTACTATAAGAACGTCATCACCCTGGCGCCGTCGCTGGAGATCACCCACGAAGAGATCGATCTGGCGATCGAGCTTCTGGATATCCTGCTGCGTCGCTGCACGGCGGCCTGAGACAGGTCGTGCGTCCGGTCCTTCTGAACCTAGACGACGCGCTGATGTCGCAAACGTCGTTGGAGGGGCGCGTCCTCTCTGACGGCGGGCGGTCTGTGGACTGCCGCGACGTGGGGCCGTCGGTCCGTCTGTGGGGGCGTCCTGCGTCCCTGCAGGCGCTGGAGGACCGTGTCCGCGCGTGTCTGGACGACGATGCGCGTCCGCTGCTGACCTTCATGGGGTCGGGCGACTTTCACCACGTCAGCGCGCTTCTGGTGCGTCTGGCCAGTGAACGCGCGCCGGAAGAGGCGATCACCGTCATCCACTTTGACAACCACCCCGACTGGGTGCGGTATCAGAACGGCCTGCACTGCGGGTCGTGGGTGGCGACGGCGGCGCGCCTGCCTTCGGTCAGGAAGGTCATCACCATGGGCGTGTGCAGCAGCGACATCCTGCCTCCCGGTTCGAAGGAGGGCGACGCCTCCCTGATCCAGGACGGGGTGCTGGAGTTGTACGCCCATGCGGCGCCGAATGGCGGAACTCTTGATCTGTTCGGCAAGGACTTCGCCACCATCCAGTCGCTGGGCGAGGATGGTTTCGCCGACTTCCTGGCGACCCGGATCGAGACGGACAGCATCTACATCACCATCGACAAGGACGTGCTGCGTCCCCACGATGCGGCGACCAACTGGGATCAGGGGCAGATGACCCTGGCCTATCTGCAGCGCCTGCTGGGCGTAGCGGCCAAGGGACGGCGTCTGGTCGGGGCGGATGTGATCGGCGACTGGTCGCACCCGCGTTATGGCGGCGCCGGTCTGGCCCATCTGCTCAAGAAGGGCGAGGCCCTGCTGGACCAGCCCTGGTCCACCCCTTCGGTCGAGGCGCGCAGGCACAATGAGGCGGTGAACCTCAGCCTGTACGACACCTTGCAGGCGTTGGCGGCATGAACGTCACCGCCCTGTCCTTTGTTCTGATCGCGGCCTGTGTCGCGGCTGAGATCTTCCATGAGGTCGCCTTCAAGGTCGCCGCCAACAAGGCGGGCGACAGCGATCACTATGTCCGCGATGTCGCGCGCCAGCCGTGGATGTGGTTCGGCATGTTGCTGTGGGCGATCCAGACTGGCCTCTGGATTGTGGTGCTGCAGTCGGTGCCGTTGGTCGTGGCCTTCCCCTTGATGACGCTGTCCTATGCCGGGGTTCCGGCGGCCAGCGCCCTGTTCCTGCGTGAGCGGATGTCCAAACAGCAGATCATCGGCGCCATGCTGATCCTGGGCGGCGTCCTGTGTGTCGGTGCGACCGCCGCATGACCCGCGAAACTATTTCACAGAAGAGACCCGCAATGGGACGCCAGACCGTCATCCAGGACCGCAGTTTTTCCGCCAGCGCCGGCAACGGCAAGGGCGTGCTGCTGCTGCATGGAATGACCGGCGCGCCGGGCGAGATGAAGCCTCTGGCCAAGCGGCTGAAGCGTCGCGGCTTTGACTATTCCTGCCCGCAGCTGGCGGGGCATGGCGGGACTGAAAAAGACCTGCTGAAGACCGACTGGCGCGACTGGCTGGACAGCGCCCGCACGGCCTATGAAAAGTTCGCGCGTGAGGTGGACGAGGTCCACGTCGCCGGCATCTGCGCGGGCGGCGCGCTGGGCCTGCTGCTGGCGTCCGAGGTGCCTGAAATCCGCAGCGCCGCCGTCTATTCGATGACGTTCGAATATGATGGCTGGAACATGCCGCGCTGGGCATTGGGCGCGCCGCTGATCCAGGTGGTCGCCAACCTGCCGGGCCTGCGCCACATCCCGATCAATGAGCCGTCGCCGTTCGGCCTGAAGGACGAGCGTCTGCGCGCCATGGCCGCCAACGCCGCCGACGGACTGATCGACGGGGCCATCGACATCATGCCGCTGGGCGCCCTGTACCAGTTGTACCGTCTGGGCCGTCGGGTCGAGGTCAAGGGACCGTCGATCACCACCCCGACCCTGATCCTGCACGCATCCGAAGATGACATGAGCAGCCCCAAGAACGCGAAGCGCCTGCAGGCCTGCCTCGCGGGTGAGACGGAGCTGCATTATCTGAATGACAGCTTCCACATGATCCACGTCGACCGTGAACGTGATCTGGTCGCCGAACTGACTGCTGACTTCTTCGCTCGCCACAGCGCGATCACGCCTGTGCGCGAGGTCGTCGATGCCTGATGCACGTATAGCGTCGTCGATCACCGAGATCGGCCGCGAGGCCTGGGATCGGCTGTTCGTCGGCGAGGTCGAGGCCTACGACTATCTGCTGACGGTCGAACGCGCTGGCCTGTCCGGTTTCGAGTACCGCTATCTGGTGATCGAAGAGGCGGGGCAGGTGCTGGCGGGCGCGCCGATGTTCGTCACCGCCTATCCGCTGGACACCACGCTGGCGGCAGCGGGCCGACGGATTGTCGAGGGCGCGCGCCGGGTGTTTCCGGGCCTTCTGACCCTGCGTCTGGCCTGTCTGGGTTCGCCCTGCACGGAAGCCCTGCCGCTGGGTTTTGCAGCCGAGGTCGATGAGGCGCGAAAGCCTGAACTGCTGCGCCTGTTGCTGGATGCGTTCGAGGCCGAGGCTGGTCGGTCGCGGTGCGGTCTGATGGGGCTAAAAGACGCATCGGAAGACCAGTATCCGCTGTGGGATACGGTGGCGGCGACACGGGGTTATCGTCGGATCGCGGGCCTGCCGGTCGCGCATCTGGACATCAACTTCGACAGCGTCGACGCCTATCTGGCGGGGCGGTCCGCTGCGACCCGCAAGGACATGCGGCGCAAGCTGCGCAATCGCGCCAAGGTGCGGGTGGAGTGGCGAAACGATCTGGACGGGGTTCTGGACCGGGTCATGGAGTTGTACCGCCAGACGCTGGAGCGGGCGGACATGACCTTCGAGGACCTGACGCCAGCCTATTTCACAGGCCTGTCCGAGACGATGGGCGGTCGGGTGCAGTATGTTCTCTACTGGTCCGGGGAGGAACTGCTGGCGATGAACCTGCTGCTGTCGGGCGATGATGTTCTGGTCGACAAATTCTTCGTCATGGACGGGGAGGGCGGTCGTGCGCTGGACCTGTATTTCCTGAGCTGGTTCGCCAATATCGAACACTGTCTGCAGAACGGCATCGGCCGTTATCACGCGGGCGCTGCGGCTTATGAGGTCAAGCGGCGTCTGGGCAGCACATTGACCGACATGGGCCTGTATTTCCGGCACAGAAACCGCGCCCTGAACGGGGTGCTGAACCTGGCCGCGCCCCTGTTTGCGGCGGATCCGGGCGTAAAGGCGGCGGCATGACGATCTGGAGCCGCGAAAACGCAGACGGGCCGATCTCGCGCCGTCTGGCCCTGTTCACACTGTTTCTGGGCCTGCCCCTGCTGGGGCTGGGCTATCAGGTGGCGTCAAAGTTCACCGCGATGGCGCTGGGCGACAAGCCGTTCGGCATGGACTGGATCGTTGCGGCGCTGAGCCAGCCGTGGGGGCCGACCCTGCTGGTGATCGAGGTGCTGAGCCTGGTCGCCTGGATGGTGGTTCTTTCCGAAATCAAGCTGAGCGCGGCCTTTCCAATGCTGGCGCTGGGCTATGTTCTGGTCATGGTGACCGGCTGGCTGGTGTTCCATGAACAACTGCACTGGCTGCAGGCCGTGGGCGGCGTGGCCATCATGGGCGGGGTCTGGATGATCGGGCGGGAGCACAAGTGACGTCGCTGGCGCTCAAAAGCCTGATCCATGACTGGCGGCGGTTCTCGCCTGCCGTGGTGGCGGTGGCCTTTTCGGGGCTGCTGGTTCTGCTGCAGGCCGCGCTGATCCTGGGCATCTTCTCGCTGTCCAGCCTGTATGTGACCAAGTCGTCGGCGGATGTCTGGATCGGCTATCCCGGCGTGCAGAGCGTCGATCTGGGCCGTCCGATCAGCGAACAGGCCGAACTGTCCGCCTGGCGCCAAGCGGGGGTGAAGCAGGTCGAGGCCCTGTTGTGGGGATCGGGCCAGTGGCGCACCGAAACCCAAGGGGCGGTCAACGTCTATATCGTCGGCGTGGCCCTGCATCCGCAGGCGCTGGCGCTGGCCGATGTGCTGGACGTCGAGGTGCGTTCGCGTCTGGCGGAGCCGGACACGGTGCTGATCGACGCCGCCGATGTGAACAAGCTGGGCGTCAAGCCGGGCAACACCGCCGAGATTAACGGACGTCGCGTGCGTATCGTCGGCCTGACCAACGGCCTGCGCGGGCTGGGCGGGGTCAATGTCATCGCCTCGACTGCGACCACGCGTGCGCTGGACCCGGCGGCGGCGCCCAAGGGGCGTGTCGGCTATGTGCTGGCTCGTTTTGACCGTCCCGAAGCCGCCGAGGCCTCGACCAAGGCGCTGAACGTCGTGGGCAAGCGCGCCGGTTTTGAGGCGATGCAGACCAAGGCCTTTGCTGACCGCAGCACCCTGTACTGGCTG
>NZ_JABAZW010000065.1 GCF_018608325.1 Brevundimonas sp.
GTCGAGAACGGCAGCCGACCGGACGAGCGGGTTCTGACGGGACGGCTGGACGGGCTGGCCGCGCTGGTGCGCGGAGCCAACCTGTCGGGACCGGCCCTGTTGTTCGTCGGTGAGACAGCGGCCTTTTCGGCGGCGCAGGCGGATATGTCGGAGGCGGCGGCATGAAGATCGTGACCGCAAACCGCCTGTCGGACGGCCGCGTCATCTATGCGGGCGTGGACAATCAGCCGGTCGACAGCATCGAACAGGCGTCGGTGCTGGACGACACGACGGCGGAGATCGTGCTGGCCGAGGTCGCCGGACGGCCCGATGTCTTTGTGAACCCCTATCTGTTCGAGGTCAGCGACCGCACGCCCTCGGGCCGCGATCGCCTGAAGGAGCGCATCCGCTCCGCCGGGCCGACGGTGGGCAACAGCCTGCTGTGGGAGAAGGCGTAAATGTATCGCTATGACGAGTTCGACCATGCGCTGGTGCGCGAACGGGTCGAGGAGTTTTCCGATCAGGTGGCGCGCCGTGCGTCCGGCGCCCTGACCGAGGACGAGTTCAAGCCGCTGCGGCTGATGAACGGCGTCTATCTGCAGCTTCATGCCTATATGCTGCGGGTCGCGGTGCCTTACGGGACAATGAGCAGCCGCCAGATGCGGCAGCTGGGTCATATCGCGCGCACCTATGACAAGGGCTACGGCCATTTCACCACGCGCACCAATATTCAGTACAACTGGCCCGCCCTGACCGACCTGCCGGCGATCCTCAGTGATCTGGCCGAGGTCGAGATGCACGCCATCCAGACCAGCGGCAACTGCATCCGCAACACCACGACCGACGTGTTCGCGGGCGCCGCCGATGACGAGATCGAAGACCCGCGTCCCTGGTGCGAAATCATCCGTCAGTGGTCGACCATTCACCCCGAGTTCTCCTTCCTGCCGCGCAAGTTCAAGATCGCGGTGGTCGGGGCCGAAAAGGACCGGGCGGCGATCCGCACCCATGACGTGGGCCTTCAGATCGTGCGGGGCGCCGATGGTGGATCGGCCTTCCGCGTCTTCGTCGGCGGGGGGCAGGGGCGTCTGCCGCATATCGCGCAGGAGATCGCGCCTGCGGTTCCGGCGGCGGACCTGCTGGCCTATCTGACCGCCATCCTGCGGGCGTGGAACCTGCTGGGGCGGCGCGACAACATCCATAAGGCGCGGATCAAGATTCTGGTCGCCTCCATCGGCATCGACGCCTTTCGTGAGGAGGTGAACAGACACTACGCCACCCTGCGCCGCGAAGAGCTGAAAATCCCCGACGACGAACTGGCGCGTATTCAGGCCTATTTCGCGCCGCCCGCCTTTGATGACCTGCCCAAGGCCAGCGCGCCGTTTGATCGCGCCCTGCTGGCGGACCCCGACTTCGCCCGGTTCGCGAGGAACAATGTGCGTCGGCACAGGCAGGCGGGCTATGCCTCGGTGGTGATCTCGCTGAAGCCCATCGGCGGGGTGCCTGGCGACATCACGGCGGACCAGATGGACGTCGCCGCCGATCTGGCCGAGCGGTATTCGTTCGATGAAATTCGCGCCGCCTATGAGCAGAATCTGGTCCTGCCGCATGTGAAGCTGGATGATGTTCCGGCCATCTGGCGCGCCTTGCGCGAGGCGGGGCTGGCGACGGCCAATGCCGATCTGGTGACGGATGTGATCGCCTGTCCGGGGCTGGATTACTGCAGTCTGGCCAACGCCCGGTCGATCCCGGTGGCGCAGGCCCTGTCCACGCGTCTGGCTGATCTGGATTATCAGGAGAAGCTGGGGCCGGTCCGTATCAATATGAGCGGCTGCATCAATGCCTGCGGTCACCACCACGTCGGCCATATCGGCGTGCTGGGCGTGGATCGAAAGGGCGAGGAATACTATCAGATCACGGTCGGCGGCTCGCCCGACGAACAGGCGGCGCTGGGCGACATCGTGGGCAAGAGCCTGCCGTCCGATGAGGTCGCGCCCGCCATCCAACGGACGCTGGACCGCTATCTGGAAATCCGCACCGACGGCGAGCGGTTCATCGACACGGTGCGCCGCGTCGGCCCCGATCCCTTCCGCGACGCCATCTATGAGACGCTCGATGCTGCAAACGCTTGAAGGGATCCAGAACGGCCTGCGCCTGTCGGTGACCACACCTCTGGACGAGGTCGAGGCGGCGGCTGCGACCGAAGACGTGCTGGTGCTGGAGTTCGAGGCCTTCCGTGACGGTCGCGGCTTGTCGCTGGCGGCGGTGCTGCGTGAGCGAGGCTATGCCGGGCGGCTGATCGCGGCGGGCAAGGTCTTACCCGATCAGGCGCGGCACCTGCGGCGCTCGGGTTTCGACGCGGTGGAACTGGCTCCGGGCGCCGATACAGCGGCCTGGGCGCGAATGGATCAGGCGTTCAGCGCCGCCTATCAGCCCGCCACGGACGCCGCGCCGACCATCTGGCAGCGGCGGCGCGCGGCGTCCAATGATCGTGATCTGGCGGGGCTGGCCGAACGGTTGAACCGCGAGGTCGAGGGAAAGTCGGCGCCTGAAATCGTCAGGGTGGCGCTGGACCCGGCGTTGGGCCTGCGGGTGGGGACGATCTCGTCGTTTGGGGCGGAATCGGCGGCCCTGCTGCACATCATTGCCAAGGAACGGCCTGAGACACCGGTGGTGTTTCTGGAGACGGGGCAGCACTTCTTGCAGACCCTGTCGTACCGCACCCAACTGACCAAGGTGCTGGGCCTGAGCGATGTGCGGCTGGTGACGCCGGACGCGGGTGAGAAGGCGGCGCTGGATGCGCGCGACGACCTTTGGAAGACTGACGCCGACGCCTGCTGCGATCTGAGAAAGGTGCGGCCTCTGGCGCGGGCGACCGCCGGGTTCAACGCCATCATCACCGGGCGCAAACGCTATCAGGCCTCGACACGGGCGGCCCTGAAGCCGTTCGAGGTGCTGGACGGAGTGCTGCGGATCAATCCGCTGGCCGACTGGGACAGTGGTGATGTCGAGGCCTGGCTGGTCGAACATGATCTGCCGCGTCACCCGCTGGTCGAGCAGGGCTATCCGTCCATCGGCTGCTGGCCCTGCACACGACCGGTCGAAGAAGGCGAAGATGCGCGCGCCGGACGCTGGTCAGGCATGGACAAGGTCGAGTGCGGCATCCACTTAGGCAAGCGCCAGGCTGCGGCCTGATATCCTTTCCCTCTCGTTCGACCCTGCCTGAAAGCTGCAACGTGTCTGTCACGCCCTCTGTCATCGACCTGATCGGCAATACGCCGCTGGTGCGCCTGAACCGCCTGTCCGACGAGACGGGGTGCGAGATTCTGGGCAAGGCCGAGTTCATGAACCCCGGCCAGTCGATCAAGGATCGCGCGGCTCTGTCCATAGTGCAGGCGGCGCGGGCGTCGGGCGCCTTGCGCCCCGGCGGCACGATTGTCGAAGGCACGGCGGGCAACACCGGCATAGGTCTGGCTCTGGTCGGGGCGGCGCTGGGCCATCCAGTCGTCATCGTCATTCCGCGCACCCAGTCCGAAGAAAAGAAGGCGGCGATCCGCTCGCTGGGCGCGCGTCTGGTCGAGGTGGATGCCGCGCCCTTTTCCAGCCCCAACCACTTCGTCCACTATTCCGGGCGTCTGGCCGAGGAACTGAACGAGAGCGAACCGGACGGCGCCGTCTGGTCCAACCAGTTTGACAACACCGCCAACCGCGACGCCCACTATGAGACCACCGGGCCGGAAATCTGGGCCCAGACGGAAGGGCGCGTGGACGCCTTCGTCTCGGCGGTGGGGTCCGGCGGCACGATTGCAGGGGTGTCGGCCTATCTGCGAGAGCAGAAGCCCGATGTGACCATCGCCCTGGCCGATCCGGCGGGCGCGGCCATGTTCAACTGGTTCACCAAGAACCAGATGACGGGCGAAGGCTCGTCCATCACCGAAGGCATCGGGGTGGCGCGGATCACCGGCAATCTGGAAGGCTTCACGCCCGACCACGCCTATCGGATCGAGGATGCGGAGTTCCTGCCGATCCTGTTCGATCTGGTGAAATATGAGGGCCTGTCGCTGGGCGGATCGGCGGGGGTGAATATCGCCGGGGCCGTGCGTCTGGCGCGCGAGATCGGGCCGGGCAAGACGATTGTGACCTGCCTGTGCGATCCGGGCTCGCGCTATGCGACCAAGCTGTTCAACCCGGAATTCCTGCGGTCCAAGGGCCTGCCGACGCCGGAGTGGGTGAAGGCTTAATTTCTCCTCCCCATGAAATGGGGAGTGGGACCGCGAAGCGGTGGAGGGGGGCTCGACTTCGCAATGATGCGGTGATGCGGAAAGAACCCCTCCGTCACGCCGCTGTGCGGCGCGCCACCTCCCCATCGCTGCGCGACAGGGAGGAGAGGTCGGCTCACTTCGTCTTCTGCTCCGCGATCCAGGCGTCCATGCGGTGGTCAAGAAGGGCCAGCGGCAGGGGGCCTTCGACCAGCAGGGCGTCGTGGAAGGTGCGGATATTGAACTTCGGTCCCAGTTCACGCTCGGCCCGTTCGCGGATCTCGCGCAGGCGGATTTCGCCGATCTTGTAGGCCGTGGCCTGACCCGGCCAGCCGATATAGCGCTGCAGTTCGGTCTCAATATTGTGCGGGGCTAGGGCCGAGTTGTCGCGGAAACAGGCGCGGGCCTGTTCTTCTGACCAGTCCAGCCAGTGCAGGCCGGTGTCGGCGACCAGACGACAGGCGCGCCACATCTCATAGGACAGGCGGCCGAACCGCTCATAGGGCGTGCGGTAAAAGCCCATCTCCTCGCCCAGATATTCGGAGTACAGGCCCCAGCCCTCGGTGAAGGCGGTGACATTGGCCTGACGCCGGAAATAGGGTTGGCCGCCGCCTTCCTGTTGCAGCGCGATCTGCAGATGGTGGCCCGGTACTGCCTCATGCAGGGTCAGGGCGGGCAGTTCATATAGCGGACGCTGGTCCAGCTTGGACGTATTGACGATGTAGTGGCCGGGAATGCCATTCTGCATCGAACCGGGGTTGTAGCGACCAGTGGTGTAGTTTTCCTCGATCTGGGCCGGGACCGGCTGCACGTCATAGGGCAGGCGGGGCAGGGTGGCGAACAGGGGCGGCAGGCCGCCGTCGGCCCGCTTGGCCATTTCCGACGCCTTTTCCAGCAGTTCCTCGCGCGTCCTGGCGTAGAATTGCGGATCTGTGCGCAGGAAGTTCAGGAAGCCCGCGAAATCGCCGGTCCAGCCCGCCGCACGCATCTCGACCTCCATGCGGGCGCGGATGCGGGCGACCTCGTCCAGACCGATCTGGTGGACCTGATCCGGCGAAAGCTCGGTCGTGGTGTGCAGGCGCACCAGGTAGGAATAGATGGCTTTGCCGCCTGGGCGGTTGCCGATGCCGGGTGCCTCTGGGGCCTTGGGCAGGTATTCGGTTTCGAGGAAGTTCAGCCAGGCGCGACGCGCAGGCACGATAGTCGAGGTGATGGCGGCGGCGCCTGCGGCGTAAAGTCGGGTCTTGTCGGCCTGAGAGACATTGGCGGGCAGGGTGGCGAAGGGGGCCAGAAGCGGTTCGGCGTCCGGCTTGATGGCGACATCATTGCGGGCCAGTTCGATGGCGCTGACAGTGACGGACCTGGCCTGGGTCAGTCCGGTCGTCAGGCCGCGACGGGCGTTGGTGGTGGTCTGGGCGTAGATCGTCCCGAAGGCGCGGATACGCTGGATATAGGCCTCGGCCTCGGCGACCGAGTTCAGGCGGGTCGAACCGCCGACATAGAGCGCCCATGTGCCCGGCCCGCCCTCGCTGTCGAAGGCCAGGGCGCCGGTGTCGTATTCCAGTCCCTCGATGGCGCGGTTCAGGGTGAACAGCAGGAAGGCGTGGTTGATCGACGCGCCGTGGGAAAGACTTGCCGGGTCGATGGCCAGCAGGCGGTGGAACAACTGCATCATCGGCTCGCGCTGGGCCAGTTGGAACTCACGCGACAGGTCCGGCGCCCGCGCCATCGCCTCGACATCGCCCTCGCTGGACGCTGAGAAGGGATCGACGGACTTCAGATAGGTCTCGTAGTCGGCGATGATGGCATTCAGGGCTGCATCGGCTTGCGCCGTTGCGGGCGTGGCGGCGGGCGTCGGCGTCTGGGCCATGACAACGACCGGCGAGGCAGCCGCCAGCACAGCCAAGATGGCCAGGTGAGAAATCTTCATGACGCCCTCCGCGATTTGCCGCACAGGCAATCGGAGCAGGACGGGCGCGTCAAGCCGGGATGCTGGCGGGGCGTCGCCGTTTGCGGCATTCCGATCCGCTGATGGCGGAACAATCCCTGTTTCGCCGAGGTTCAAGCCGTGATGATGACTGAGCTCGAGCGCCTGTTACCCGCCGATAAACACGATCTGGAGCGCGCCGAATGGCTGGTCGCGCTGGGGTTTGTGGCTGTCGAACCGATCATACCTCAGATTCTGGAGTGGACGCAGGACCCGAACTGGCCGGTCGGGCAAGTCCTTGCGCCTTTCCTGGCCGGTATTGGCGCGCCGCTGGCCCCCTATGTCCGCACTGTGCTGTCGGGGGATGACGACGCGTGGAAATACAGCCTGTTACAGGGCGTCGTCCTGCAAAGCCCGGCGCTGGCCGAGGTCCTGCGGGCCGAACTGACACGTCTGGCCGCAGCCCCGACGCCGGGTGAGGTCAGGCAAGAGGTCGATCAGGCGGCGTCAGAGGTTCTGGCCAGCCTGACCTGATCCTATCCGCAGGCGGCGAAGAAGCGTTCGACGGTGGCCTTGCTTGTGGGGTGCGCCACCAGGGTGTCGCGGTTATCGCCTTCCCACAGGGCGATCCAGCCCAGGCTGCGGAAACGCTGGAACACGGGGTCTTTCGTCTTGGCGTTGGCGGTGACGTACTGGCCTTCGTGGATGCCTGCAGGCTCTGATCGGGCCGGGTAGCGTTCAGTATCGCCACCTGATTCCAGCAGCAGCACGCGCGATGGGCGGTCAAAGACAGCGGCCAGCTCCAGCGCGCCCGTGCCCGTCTGACAGACCAGTTGAAGTTTCAGGTCGTCGCTGTTGGCGATGCCATAGGCCAGGGTCAGCTCCTGCTGGTCGCGGTCGAAGAACCAGTCGTGGTTGGCGACGGGCAGGGGCGCAGAGGCGGGCGCGCCGGGCGAGAGCGAGGCCATCGGCGTGTTGGTGGCGCAGGCGGCCAAGGCTGACAGGGCCAGCAGGGACGGGATCAGTTTGAGCGGGCGCAGGGTCAGGCTCCTTATCCAGCGCAGCGGTCGGTGAAGCGACGCAGCTTGGCGAGGTGTGCGGGTTGGACGGTGACGACGGTCTGGCTGTCGCCCACCGTAATGGTGATGCGTCCGGTGGTGACGAAGGCGGCGAAGACGGGGTGGTCGACGCGCACGGTCGTCTCCATGCGGCCGCGGGCGGCACGCGCCTCGCTGGTCGCCGCTGCGTCTCCGGCGGTGATGCGGGCGAACCCGGCGACAGCGGGTGTTTCGTACAGGTCCAGCGTCACCGCGCCCGAGCCCGGTTGGCACGACAGGGTGGTGCGCAGGCGGTCCGTGTCCGGCACCTCTTCGGCCAGGACCAGCGGGGCCTCATTGCCATACAGGGTCCAGGTCCAGGCGGCGGGCGGCGGATTCTGCAGCGCCAGGGCCAGGACGGCCGAAAGGACAAGGCTCATGGGGCGGGACTCAACCGAGGACGCGCAATGTCGCGCCGGGCTGCACTGTCGTCAGACGCGCGCAGAACCGCAATAGGCAAGAAAGTCCGCCGCCAGACGACGTTCCTGCACCGTGGCGGAAATCGTGGATGATCCGGCCTCTCCGATCACGCGCAGGACGCCTTCGCGGGCCAGAGCGGCCAGGGTCGGATCGTTCAGCGCGATCAAAGCCTCAGTCGCGTCACCGCCGCTGAGAGGATCAATGGGCGCCGGACCCATCGAGGCGGGCGTCAGGCGCGGGCTGTCCGGTTGGACATAGCCATAGACCACCGCCGTATGTTCGCCCGGCTGGCAGGTGATCATCAGGGCCAGTTGGTCGGAGTTGTCCACGCCATAGGTCAGTTTGGCCGCCTGGTCCTCGTAGCCGAGGCGCCAGGTCATGGTCGGGACGTCATTGATCGAGGCGTCAAGCGTCTGCGGCCGGGCGGCGAAAGCGACCAGGGCGATAGCGGCGGCGGCGGGGATCAGAACCTTGAACATGCGGATACTCGCGTCTGATCGACAAACGCGGGTATCCGTCAGGGGTTCACGGCCCAGGCGACGCAGGCCGTGAACTGTGGCCGTTCGGCCTCAGCCGTCAGAAGGGGCTGAAACGTTCAACCAGCGACTGGGCCGCAGGCGTGGTCTGCATCCGGCTGATGTCGCCGCGACCGCCGTAAGAGATGCGGGCTTCGGCGATCTGGGTGTGATTGATGGCGTTGGCCGAGGAAATATCTTCCGGGCGCACGATGCCGGCGACGGTCAGTTCACGCACCTCGCGGTTGGTGCGCACTTCCTGCCGACCCTGGATGACCAGATTGCCGTTGGACAGGACGTCGGTGACGACGGCGGCGATGGTCAGATTGACCTTTTCCGAGCGGTTGACGCTGCCGCTGCCTGCCGCGTTGGCGGCGCCCTCGGTGCCGACCATGTTGGCCGGGTCGAAACCGCCGGGGAAGGCGCGGCCCAGGCTGTTCTCCAGACCGAAGAAGTGGGTGACGCCGCCCGAGGCGCTGTTGGTGCGGGCGCGCTGGGTCGAGTTGCGGGTCTGGGCCTGATCGTCGATCGAGATCTGGACCGTCAGGATGTCGCCGACGTGACGGGCGCGCTGGTCGCCGAAGAAGGTGCGGGCGCCGACGCGCCACAGGCTGTTGGCGCTGGCGGGCGTGGCGTCGCGGCCTCCCGGAGCGGGCATATAGGCCTGCTGAACCGGCACCAGTGCGGCGGGATAGCCGATGGGCGCCAGCTCAGGCCCGCGAACGGTTTCCGCAACCGTGGAGCAGGCGGCCAGGGGGGCGAAGGCGGCGGCGATGATCAGGATCTTGCGCATGGCTGTCATTCCTAGGGCAGGGGCCTCAGCGGGCGGCGAACTGTTGCGGATTGGCGCGGACCTGATCGGCGGCAGGACCGGCGATGGCCTGGCCGGGGCCGATGGCGACCGCATCGATGACGCGGTTGGAGGCGGTGTTCAGGATGGCGACCGGCTCGCCTACGGCGGCGTTGCGCA
>NZ_JABAZW010000029.1 GCF_018608325.1 Brevundimonas sp.
GGGCGGGGGCTGTCGTCCTTCTGCCTGTCGATCAGGAACTGACCCTTGTCGCGGGCGCGCCGGGCAAGCCTGAACTGGGCGCAGAGGCCATGGCCGCCGCACGGTGGGCCTGGGAGAAGGGCGAACCGGCGGGGCATGGAACCGGCACATTGCCTCAGGCGGCCTGGAGTTTTCGTCCCTTGCAGGGTGTGCGGGGCCGGGCGGGTGTCGCCGGTATTGAGGCCAGCGCCCTGACCCCCGGATCGGACGAAGAGAAACTGGCTCTGGCCCTGCTGGATCAGGGCGCCGTGGCGGTCGAACGCGCCGATCTGGCGGGGCAGGCGGTAGAGACCGAGACCCTGCGCCGCACGGACCGGTTCCGCGGTGCGCTGATGAACTCGGTCAGCCATGACCTGCGTACGCCCCTGTCGACGGTGCTGGGCGCCTCGACCACCCTGATTGATCTGGGCTCCAAGCTGAAACCTGAGGTCCGTGCCGACCTGTTGCTGTCGATCCGCGAGGAGGCTGAGCGTCTCAGCCGCTATGTCGGCGACCTGCTGGATATGACGCGGCTGGAGGGAGGCGGCCTGAACATCCGCACTGACTGGGTCGATGTGCGCGATGTGCTGAACGCGGCTGGCAGGCGTGTGGCGCGGCGGATGGGCCAGCGACGAATGACCCGCGACTTTCCCGCCCAACTCAGTCTGGTCATGGTGGATCAGGGCCTGTTGGAGCAGGCGCTGGTCAATATTCTGGAGAACGCAATCAGCTACAGCCCTGATGGATCGATCATCGAACTGGCTGCCTATGAAGACCGGGGCGGGGTCGTCATATCCATTGAGGATGAGGGCAAGGGCATCCCGACCGCCGAGTTGGAACGGGTCTTTGACCGGTTCCGGCGTATGGAGGAATCGTCAGACCGCACCAAGGGGGCCGGACTGGGTCTGGCCATTGCCAAAGGCTTCGTCGAGGCCATGAATGGTCGGATCGCCGCTGCCAGCCCGATCATGGACGGCCCGGACGGCGCCAGATTGGGTACACGCATCCTGATCAGCCTGCCCAAGACCGTCGTCACCCATCCGAACCTGCACTAGGCTTTCGCCATGTCCGCCGTCCGTCCGCAGATCCTCGTCATTGACGACGAGCCCCAGATCCACCGCTTCCTTTCTCCGGCGCTGGACGCTGCTGGTTATGAGCCCCGTCGCGCCGACAGCGGGCAGGAAGGTCTGCGCGGCATCGCCCTGTGGAGCCCGGATGCGGTGGTGCTGGATCTCGGCCTGCCTGACATGGACGGCAAGGACGTGCTGGCGCGGGCGCGGGAATTCTATGCCGGGCCGATCATCATCCTGTCGGCCCGCGACAAGGAAGCTGAGAAGATCGCGGCGCTTGATCTGGGCGCCAACGACTATGTCGAAAAGCCCTTCGGCGTCGGCGAACTGCTGGCCCGTTTGCGCGCTAATCTGCGACAGGCCGCGCCTCATGCCACAAGCACCGGGCCGCTGACAGCGGGAGATGTCGTCATCGACCTGGAGCGGCGGCTGATTACCCGCTCAGGCGAAGTCGTGCGCGTGACGCCCAAGGAATATGATGTCCTGGCCCATCTGGTGCGCAATGTGGGCAAGGTGATTGGCCACCGCGACCTGCTGACCGCAGTCTGGGGCAAGGCGCATGCCGACGACACCCAATACCTGCGCGTCGTCATTGGCCAGTTGCGTCAAAAGCTGGAAACCGACCCGGCCCAGCCACATCTGATCCTGACGGAACCGGGCGTAGGTTATCGGTTGTCTGACTGATCAACCTTCAGAACAAACAGTCACTGAAGGAAGATGGCGCTATGGCGGCCGTGTCCGATCCTCGACAAGGACTACGTCATCTAGGGTGACGATCCTTGACAAAGACGGTCGTTCGAAAAGCCGATTGCTGATGTTAGCGGGTGGGGAGGGAGATTGTTTTCGTCGACCTCAACGGTCTGCGTTGGCGGGATGCCCCGGCGGCCTAGGCGCGCGCTTAACCTCAGATCGCTTCGGGACGCCGTTCCTGATCCAGGATTGATCCATCCGGGACGTTTACGCGTATCAGTCAGGTAACTGATGGACCGGCGTCATGACCTTAGCGATCACCTACTTTCTGACCCTGATAGTCTTCTCCGTGATCGATACGGTTTGGTTGGGGGTAATGGGGGATCGGCTCTACCGGCCGCTGATCGGTTCTATGCTCGCAGAGAATTTCCGGTTGGCGCCTGCCATCGTCTTCTACGCCCTATACGCTGCGGGTCTGACGATCTTCGCTGTTCTGCCGGGCCTGGCCGAGGGCGGCTGGAAGAAGGCGTTGATTTGGGGTGGGCTGCTGGGCCTGTTCGCCTATGGGACCTATGATCTCACTAATCTGGCTACGTTGAAGATCTGGAGTTTGAAGCTGTCGTTGATCGATATGGCCTGGGGCATGGGCGTCAGCGCCGGTTCGTCAGCCATCGCCTGCGCGCTCGCCACGCGGCTTCTGCGCGCCTTCTAATCCTTCGGTCGGCGAGGAAAAAACCGGCTGGTCCGTGCGGCATAAGCTTCAAAAGCTTCTGGCCGTGAGCGACACATGTGGGCTTCGAGCAGAGGTATGCCTGAAACCCGTGTCAGCAGCCAATAGATGTAGATTGGCCCGGTCACTGCCAGCCACCCCCAGGGCCACTTGCCGCTAAAGTCGATGGCGAACACGGGCCAGGCGCACCAGCACAGCCATTCGAAGAAATAGTTGGGGTGCCGCGACCAGGCCCACAGGCCGGTATCGCAGACACGCCCTCGGTTGGCTGGGGCGGACTTGAAGGCGGCGAGCTGACGGTCGGCCAGGCTTTCGCCCACAAGGGCGGCGGTGAAGACCAGAATCGCGAAACCGTCTTGCGCCGTCAGACCTGCGGTCGGATTGTGCGCCGCCATCAGGATGCTGAGCACAAGTAAGGCGCCGGCGCCGGCCTGGAGCATCAGGAAGCCGAACATCTTCGTCTGATAATCCGAGCCCCAGTCCTTTCTTAGACTGGCGTAGCGCGCGTCCTCGACCTCATGGGCGGCGCGATGAGCGATGTGCGAGCCCAGCCTAAGACCCCAGAGCCCAATCAGCCCGGCGGTCACCCATTGTCTCGCGGAGGGCGGCGCATCGTTCAGCGGTATGAGGGCCACGCCAACGCCGACCAGGCCGAGGCCGTATGACCAGAATGCGTCGGCCCAGCCGCCCTGACCCGTATGGTGTTGGACGATCCAGGCCACGCCCATGACCATGACAAGACAGATCGCCGCCGCCCCCCAGAGCGACAGCAGGGCCATCACAGCCGCACGAAAGGTTGCATCAGACGGCCGAACCAGCCGTCGAGCTGAATCTCGCCGTCTAGGGCGACGACACAGAGACAGGGGCAATCGGAAACGACGCGAGGTTGGTGGAGCACCGCCGGGTCGGCTTCTTCGAGATCGCCTACGGCGAACCTTTCCGTCTCGGTGGCGTAGGCGCCGGTCAGAACGCAGGTCAGCTCGACACCGACATGCGTATGACGCGGGGTTTCGCGACCGGGATCAATCTTCAGAAGAATCACTCGGCAGGCGCCGTCGCGTGGAGCGTGGACATCGCGCGCCCGAACACCTGGGCCGATCCAGCGCCAGGGACCAAGGGCGTAGCGTCTCAGAGGTTGGGGCAGTTCGAGCATGTCGTTGAGGGGCGGCGGAGCAATCGCCTCGCCCGCGTCAGTCTCGATGCGCGCCAATGTGTGCGACAGGGCGTCGTCGGAGACGGCGATCGGAACAGTCTCTTCGAGGAACGCTCCGCCAACCGTCTGGAGACGGCGCACCCAGGCGTCGTTGGCCGGGCGCAGCGCCAGGTGGGCCGCGACAACGACAGCCTCGGGCGGGCTGAGGGCCCCTGCCGCATAGGCCGCCAGTCGCTCTTCGGACGGGTTATGGTTCGGGTTCATCGCGGAGCCTCCGCAGAGGCTTCGAGCATAAGGCGGAGCTTGGTCATGGCGGTGCGTATGCGCGACTTGACAGTGCCCAGGGGCAGGTCCAGCCGACGGGCGATTTCGGAATGAGGACTATCCATGAAGAAGGCGAGGCGCAGCACTTCGACCTGATCGGGTTTGAGGCGCGACAGGGCGTGGCGCACGCGTTCGGCGTCCTGGGAGGCAGCCAGAATGTTGTCGGGTTGCGACGCTGCAGTTTCGATAAGGTCGATTTCCGGCGTTGGCAGGGGGCGGGCGTCGCGGCGCAGCATGTCGAGCCGACGATTGCGGGCGATTGTAAAGATCCAGGTCGCCGCCCGGGCTTTGCGGGCGTCAAACAGATCGGCCTTGCGCCAGACCGTCAGCATCGTGTCCTGGGCGAAGTCTTCGGCTGCTACGGCCGTAGCGCCAGATTTGATCAGCCAAGCCTTCAGGCGAGGCGCAAAATAGCTGAACAGCGCCACAAAGGCCTCGCGATCACGCCGCAAGGCCACCGCCTCGATCAGACGGTCGTGCGCGCCGACGTCTGATGTAGGATCGTCGGCGGTCATGCGACGCGAGGCGCTGGCAGAGCGTGTGTATGAAGCGACCTCGTCATGCATGAAGCCTAATACGCTTTGGAAGAAAATCTGGATCATTCGCAATCCGATTGTGATCCGACTGCGTAATCCGGTGAGCCTGCAAACCCGTTCGCAGGCATGTACCGGAGCTGTCATGCCGTATTCTTCAGAGCGCCCCTTGAAGATCGCCGTGGTCGGATCTGGCGTCGCCGCCCTCTCTTCAGCCTGGCTTCTGTCGCATCGGCACAAGGTCACGGTTTACGAGAAGTCGGATCGCCTTGGCGGCCATTCCAATACGGTGACTGCGCGCACAGAAACGGGCGATGTCGCGGTGGACACCGGCTTCATCTGCTTCAATGACGCCACCTATCCCAATCTGATCGCTCTTTTCGCGCATCTGGGGATCGAAACGCGGGCGACAGACATGTCCTTCGCCGTGTCGCTGGATGAGGGGCGGTTCGAATATGCTGCGCCGAGCCTATTTGCGCAGCGTCGCAATCTTTTGCGTCCACGCTTCTGGTCCATGCTGGGAGAGATACTGCGTTTCTACCGTGAAGCGCCGGTTGACCTGGGCGGTCTGTCCGATCCGGATTTGACGCTCGGCGATTATTTGAAGCGCGAAGGATTCAGCGAGGCGTTCCGCGACGACCACCTGCTGCCGATGGCGGCGGCGATCTGGTCGTCGCCGCTCATACTTTGATGGATTATCCGGCTGAAGCCTTCATCCGGTTCTGCGGCAACCATGGGCTTTTGAAGCTGTCTGGGCGACCCTTGTGGCGCACGGTCCAAGGGGGCAGTCGCATCTATGTCGAGCATCTGGCGCGCGAGATCGATGATGTGCGGCTGGACCACGGCGTCAATCGTGTGCGCCGAACGGAACAGGGCGTCATGGTCCATGACAGCCAGGGCGGCGTCGAGCGGTTCGATCATGTCGTCATCGGCGCCCACGCCGACCAGGCCCTGGCCATGCTGTCCGAGCCGACGGATCGGGAGAGGGCGGTGCTGGGCGCCTTCCGCTACAGCCGCAATCTCGTTGTCCTCCACACTGACGCTAGCCTGATGCCACGTCGCAGACGTGCTTGGGCCAGCTGGAACTATATCGGCAGCGAGGAGGGCTTATGCGTCACCTACTGGATGAACAGACTTCAGGGGCTTGCGGGGCAAGACCTGTTCGTCACCCTGAACCCGCCTCGACCGCCGCGGCCAGGCACGCTGCTGCGGACCGAACTGTACGAGCACCCTGTCTTCAACCCGCGCGCCATACAGGCCCAGAAGCAGCTGTGGAGCCTGCAGGGGCAGGGTGGGGTCTGGTTCTGCGGCGCCCACTTCGGAGCGGGGTTCCATGAGGACGGTCTGCAAGCGGGCTTGGCTGTCTCGGAGCAACTGGGCGGCTTACGGCGCCCCTGGTCGGTCGAG
Source organism: Brevundimonas sp. (assembly GCF_018608325.1). Taxonomy (GTDB): domain Bacteria; phylum Pseudomonadota; class Alphaproteobacteria; order Caulobacterales; family Caulobacteraceae; genus Brevundimonas. Next base: position 5,926 of record NZ_JABAZW010000029.1, read on the forward strand.
AATGAAAGCGGCCGCATCCATCTCTCGTCCGTCTCGACGGACACCTTTGAGAACGTGGCGTGACACAATCCTCCGCCCTCTATCGCGGCGGCGTCATGCACCGGCGGCTTCGGCCTAAGGCGCATCGGTTGCACTATCGTGTCTTTTGGTTGTTGCTGGATATGAGCGAGATTGACGGTCTGGATCGTCGCCTGCGCCTGTTCTCGCACAACCGCTTCAACCTGATGTCTTTTTACGATCGGGATCACGGCGACGGGTCCGGGGCTGCGTTGCGACCTCAGATCGACGCGTTTCTTGGCCGCGCGGGAATCGACATAGGCGACGGGCCGGTTCGCCTGCTGACCATGCCGAGGGTGTTCGGCCACGTCTTCAATCCGATCAGCCTCTACTACTGTCATCACCTCGACGGACGGCTGGCGGCCATGGTCTATGAGGTGACCAGCACGTTCGGCGTGCGCCACGCCTATGTCATTCCGGTTCCAGCTGAAGATCAGACGGCGGGACTGATCCGGCAGGGTGCGGCCAAGGCTCTCTATGTCTCGCCCTTTATGGGGATGGAGATGGACTACGCCTTTCGGGGCCACGCCCCCTCCGACCGACTGGATATGAGCATCGACGGCCGGGATGGCGAGGGCGTTCTGATCACCGCCACCATGTCAGCCGAGCGCCGTCCGCTTGACGACAAGGCCTTGTCCGCCGCCGCGTTGGCCCTGCCACTGATGACGCTGAAGGTCGTTCTCGCCATTCACTGGGAGGCGCTGAAGCTTTGGATCAAGGGCGTCGGCCTGACCCGTCAGCCGCCACCCGCATCGGAACCCGTCACCATCCAGCGTCGGCCTGATGAGAGCCGCCTTGCACCGACCCTTCCTCCCCAACTCAAAGCCGACTGATCTTATGACCACCACGTGCTGCGACGCGGCGAAAGGCTCGGGTGAAAACCCTCCGGTGATGGGGCTGCTGGTGCGGCTTTTGTCGGCCAAATGGAGCTGGGGGCGGCTCACCCTGGTGTTGCCGAACGGCGCACGCCACCACCTGAGGGGCCAGGCGCCTGGGCATGCCGCTGTTCTGACCGTCCACGACCAGCGCTTCGCTGCGCGCGTGCTAAAGGGCGGGGATATAGGTTTTGCAGAGAGTTATCTGGCAGGCGAGTGGGACACGCCCGACCTGGCGATCCTGCTGGAAACCCTGGTCAACAACTATGACCACATCCGGCGCCTGTTTGACGGCAATCCATTGATGAACCTGATCAACGGGTTTGCGCACCGGTTGAACCGAAACAGCCGTCGCGGATCGCGCCGCAACATCCACGCCCATTATGACCTCGGCAATGATTTCTACGCGGCCTGGCTTGATCCCTCGATGACCTACTCCTCAGCGCGCTTCGAAACTGAGGGGCAGGGACTTCAAGAGGCGCAACGCGCCAAGTACGCCGCTCTGGCGCGAATGATGGAACTGCAACCCGGCCACAGCGTGCTGGAGATCGGTTGCGGCTGGGGAGGCTTCGCGGAGTTTTCGGCGCGCGAGATTGGAGCCGTGGTCACGGGGGTCACCATCTCACGTGAACAGCATGACTATGCACGCCGCCGCCTGTTTGAGGCCGGTCTTGCCGACAAGGCCGACATTCGCCTGATCGACTATCGTGATGTGGAAGGCCGGTTTGACCGGGTGGCGTCGATCGAAATGTTTGAAGCGGTCGGACGTGAATACTGGCCCACATATTTCCAGAAGGTCCATGAGGTGTTGACGCCCGGCGGACGAGCGGGCCTGCAGGTCATCACCATTCAGGATGAGTTGTTCGACGAATACGATGCCCGAACGGACTTCATCCAAAGATACGTCTTTCCCGGCGGCTCCTTGCCTTCTGAAGCCAAGATGCGGCCTGTGCTCGCTAGGGCGGGTTTGAATCCGACGAGCGTCGAGCGCTTTGGGGGCGACTATGCCGACACTCTGGCCGACTGGGCGCGACGTTTCGAAAGCGGATGGGACACGATCGTTAAAAAAGATGCGGGTTTCGATGATCGCTTCCGACGTCTGTGGCGCTTCTATCTCGCCTATTGCGAAGCGGGTTTCCGGTCGGGGCGTACCGACGTCATCCAGATGACGCTTCAGCGCGGCTAGATCGAGAGGCGAGGGCAGCCCCGCTTCTGGGCGGGTGGTGGCGTTCTGCAACCAGGCTCCCCGCCGCAACGGTTTCGGCTGGCGGGGATTAACACTCCCATGCGCGGTGAACTGGACACCTATCAGGCCAAGCGTCGGTTCGGCGAGACGCCCGAACCCAAGGGTCGCAAGGCCGCGCGATCCAGTCATGAGTTGCGCTATCTGATCCAGCGCCATGCGGCGACGCGGCTTCACTATGATTTTCGCATCGAGGCGGACGGGGTGCTGAAATCCTGGGCGGTGACCAAGGCGCCGTCGCGTGACACCGCCGTCAAACGCCTGGCGGTCGAGGTCGAGGATCATCCGCTGGACTACGGGTCGTTCGAGGGGACGATCCCCAGCGGCAACTATGGCGCCGGAACCGTGCAGATGTGGGACGTCGGCGCCTGGGAGCCGCAGGAGCCGGACCTGGAGGCGGCCTGGGCCAAGGGGCAGATCAAGATGATCCTGCACGGCGAGCGGCTAAAGGGAAAATGGGCGCTGATCCGGCTGAAGGAGGATCGGGGAAAGCCCCAGGGGCGCGGAAAGGCGCGCAACAACTGGCTGCTGTTGAAGGAAAAGGACGAATACGCCGTGGCGGGCGAAGGGGACGCCCTGTCCGAGATCGACGCCTCCGTCACCACCGGCCGTTCGCTGGCCCAGATCGCCGATGACAAGACCGAGTGGACGTCCTCCAAGCCGACGAGGCGCCGCCCCCCCGCCAAGCCAAAGCCCACCAAAGCGGCGGCGGCTACTGCCACTAAACCGCCCGCCTTCATCCCGATCCAGCTGTGCAAGGCTGTCGATCATCCGCCCGGCGCGGCGGGTTGGGCGCATGAGATCAAGTTCGACGGCTATCGCATTCAGATCGGCGTCGGCGGCGGCAGGGCGGTGTTGCGGACGCGCAAAGGTCTGGATTGG
>NZ_JABAZW010000022.1:0-2476 GCF_018608325.1 Brevundimonas sp.
CCAGAAGGCCCTGCGCCTGAAGAACGCCAAGCTGGACGCCCGCCCCAAGGCCCCGCGCGGCGGCCGCTTCCAGCGCGAACAGAACGCCCGGATCGCGGCGGGCAAGTCCCGTCCTTGGATGAGCAAATAAAGAACTCCCTCTCCCGTTCCGAGGCGGGAAGCTCAAAGCGTCGTCAGTCCGGCCAGGTCTCGCGGCTGGCGCCCAGCACTTCGCCGGCCAGATACAGCGAGCCGCAGATTGCGACGCGGCCTGCGCCCAGACGCAGCGCCAGCTTCAGCGCCTCATCGACCGAACCGGCAGGCGTCGCCAGACCATGGCCGCGCGCCACGGCGGCCAGCGCCGCCGGGTCCGCCGCTGTCCCGTCAAAGCCGACGGTGAAGACGGTGGCGTGGCTGTCCTTCAACGCGGCGAAGAAACCGCCTGCGTCCTTGTTCGCCAACATGCCGCAGATCAGGGCCAGGGGACGCGGCGCCCGCGCCTGACGATCCGCCAGAAACGCCGCCAGCGCCCGCGCGGCGTGGGGATTATGCCCTCCGTCCAGCCACAGTTCGGCATCCGCCGCCCGGGCCGCATCACCATAGGGGCCAGCCGAAATCCGTTGCAGGCGCGCAGGCCAGCGCACGGATTTCAGACCCTCGGCGATGGCGGCTTCCGGCAGATCCAGCTCCAGCGCCGCCGCGATGGCCACGCCCGCATTGTCGATCTGGTGCGCGCCCGCCAGACCCGGCGCGGGCAGGTCCAGAAACCGTTCCTGATCCTGAAACGCCAACCCGCCCCGCTCGGCCCAGGCGTCGAAGTCCACGCCCATGACGGTCAGCGGCGCATGAACCGCCTGCGCCGCCCGTTCGATGGCGGCCATGGCGACTTCCTGCTGGCGCGCGATCACGCCAGGCGCGCCCGGCTTCAGCACCCCGGCCTTTTCCGCCGCTATGCCCGCCAGATCTGTTCCGAGGAACTCGGCATGGTCATAGTCGACCGGCGCGATCACGCTGAGCAGCGGACGTTCGATCACATTGGTCGCGTCCAGAACCCCGCCCAGCCCCACCTCGATGATGGCCAGATCAGCGGGGGTTTCGGACATGGCGACAAAGGCGGCGGCGGTCGTGCTTTCGAACACGGTCGCCTCACCGGACACCGCCTCGATCCGGTCGAGGATGGCGTTCAGCTGATCGTCCTCGATCAGTTTTCCGGCCAAACGAATACGCTCGTTGAACCGCACCAGATGGGGCGAGGTGTAAGCGTGAACCTTCAGCCCCGCCGCCTCGGCGATGGCGCGGATCATTGAAACGGTCGAGCCCTTGCCGTTGGTTCCCGCCACATGAACCACGGGCGGCAGGCGGTGCTGGGGATCACCCAGCGCCGCACACAGGGCCTTCATCCGATCCAGCGACAGGTCGATCCGTTGCGGATGCCGCGCCCTGAGACGTTCGGAGATCGGGTCCATCAGCCGGTCAGGCCGCCTGACGGGTTCCGCCCATCAGCATCGACAGGATTTCGCCCAGCACGCGCGGCAGGTCGGCGCGCACGACCACGCGGTCGACCATGCCTTTTTCCTGCAGATATTCGGCGCGCTGGAAGCCCGGCGGCAGTTTCTCGCGGATGGTGGCCTCGATCACGCGCGGACCGGCGAACCCGATCAGGGCGCCCGGTTCGGCCAGATGCACATCGCCCAGCATGGCGTAGGAGGCCGTCACGCCGCCCGTCGTCGGGTCCGTCAGGACTACGGCGTAAGGCAGCTGGGCTTCCTTGATTTCCTCAATGGCCAGGGTCGTGCGCGCCATCTGCATCAGCGACAAGGCGCCTTCCTGCATCCGCGCGCCGCCAGCGGCGGTGAAGCAGATCAGCGGCACCTTGCGGGCCACGGCCTCGCGCGCGGCCTTGATGAAGGCCTCGCCCGCCGCCATGCCCAACGACCCGCCCATGAAGGTGAAGTCCTGAACGATCACGACCGCGTTCTGACCACCGACGGAGCCGTAGCCGATGGCCATGGTGTCCTTGCGGCCCGCCGCCTTGCGCGCGGCGCTCAGGCGATCCTTATAGGATTTGCCGTCCGAGAATTTCAGCGGATCTTCCGGCACGTCCGGGGTTTCGATGGCCTCATACTTGGCGTCATCGAAGGTGGCGCGCAGGCGTGTCGGCGCGTCGATCCGCATATGACGGCCCGACGGCGTGACCCACAGCGAGGTCTCCAGATCCGAGCGATACAGCATCTCGCCGGTATCGGGATCCTTGACCCAGAGATTGTCAGGCGTGTCCCGGCGAGAGACGATCTTGCGGACGCCGGGCGCAAAGCGGCTCAGCCATCCGCCGCGCTTTTCCTGCGGCTTGTTCTTGTCGACCATGGGGGCGCTCTTAAACGGTTTCCGCGACGGAAGCACTAGCGGCGACAGATCGAACTGCATCGCTCAGCGACTTCACCTTGGCCAGAACGCGCGGGGCGGCGGCTTCGTTCGCGGCAACGGCGGCGGCGACTTC
>NZ_JABAZW010000022.1:2486-8910 GCF_018608325.1 Brevundimonas sp.
AGCCTACGGCGACCGGCAGGCCCGAAGCCGCACGCACCCGCGCCACGGCAGGCGCCACGACGTCGGCGTCAGCTTCCTTGACCCCGGTCACGCCCGCAACGGCGACATAATAGACAAAGCCGGATGTGCCCTGGACCACGATCTTCAGACGGGCATCGTCGGATGTCGGCGTGGCCAGACGGATCAGCGAGATCGACACCTTGTCCAGCGCCTCAACCAGAGGCGCCGCCTCTTCCGGCGGACAGTCGACCACGATCAGGCCGTCAACGCCCGACGCCGCCGCATAGTCGGCGAAGGCGTCATAGCCCAGGCTCTCGATCGGGTTCAGATAGCCCATCAGGATGATCGGCGTGGCGTCGTCTTCCTTACGGAACTCACGCGCCAGATCCATGGTCGAGCGCAGACCGAAACCGGCGGCCAGACCCCGGATCGCCGCCTTCTGGATCGGCGGCCCTTCGGCCATCGGATCCGAAAAGGGGAAGCCCAGTTCGATGATGTCGGCGCCCGCGGCAGGCAGGCCCTTCAGGATGGCCAGAGCCTCCTCACGCGAAGGATCGCCCCCCATTACATAGGGAACAAAGGCAGCGCGGCCCTCGGCCTTCAGCGCCTTGAAACGTGCGTCGATACGGGCCGTGGTCATTGCGGCGAGTTTCCATTGGCAGGAGCCGTCGTCGCGGCAGGTTGGGCCGCGCAGACGTCGCCGGGGATGGTGGCGAAGGCCAGATAGCCAGGATCGGTCGCCGTCACATCGGCCTTAGAGGTGTCATAGAAGGCCTGCATCTGCAGGCCGTCGCATCCGCCGACGTCGCGACGCTTGACGAAGACGACGCGATTGTCGCCGCCGCCAGCAGCCAGCCAATGGCGGGTTTCAAGGTCGGCGATATAGGCGTCAGCCAACGCGCCGATCTCGCCCAGAGGCGCAGTCACGCAAAACGCGCTGCCGCTCAGACGCAGCAGACCACCGCAGTCCGCCGCCGCCTGTGCGCCCGGCAGCAGAGGGATGTCCGTCGGCGCCGCAACCTGCGGCTGGGCCGGAGCTTGGGCCTGAGCAGCGGTCGAAATCATCAGTACGGCCGTCGCCGCCAGCAGGTTACGGATCACAGTTCCACTCCCAGATGTTTGGCGACCTGGAAGATGTCCTTGTCGCCGCGTCCCGACATCAACAGGACGACATCGCCGCCCTTGCCGACTTCCCGCGCCACTTCACCGGTGCGCGCCAAAGCGTGCGATGGCTCCAGCGCCGGAATGATGCCTTCCAGTTTCGAGCACAGCTGGAAGGCCTCCAGCGCCTCTGCGTCCGTCGCCGAGCGGTATTCGGCCCGGCCGATGTCGTGCAGCCAGGCGTGCTCCGGCCCGATGCCCGGATAGTCCAGACCCGCCGAGATCGAGTGGCCTTCGACGATGTTGCCGTCGTCGTCTTGCAGCAGATAGGTGCGGTTGCCGTGCAGCACGCCGGGGCGACCACCCTTCAGCGACGCCGCGTGATCGGGCGTATCCAGGCCATAGCCCGCCGCCTCGACGCCGATCAGGCGCACGCCCTCGTCCTCGATGAAGGGATGGAAGGCGCCGATGGCGTTGGACCCGCCGCCGATACAGGCGACCACGGCCTCCGGCAGCTTGCCCATCTGAGCGCGCGACTGGACCTTGATCTCCTTGCCGATCACCGACTGGAAATCGCGCACCATGGCCGGATAGGGGTGCGGGCCCGCCGCCGTGCCGATGATGTAATAGGTGTCGGCGACATTAGTGACCCAGTCACGCATCGCCTCGTTCATGGCGTCCTTCAGGGTCGCAGCGCCTGCCGTGACCGAGAAGACTTCCGAACCCAGAAGACGCATGCGGAAGACGTTCGGCTGCTGCCGCTCCACATCGACCGCGCCCATATAAACGGTGCAAGGCAAACCAAAGCGGGCCGCTACGGTGGCCGAGGCCACGCCGTGCTGGCCTGCGCCCGTCTCGGCGATGATCCGCGTCTTGCCCATGCGGCGGGCCAGCAGGATCTGGCCCATGCAGTTGTTGATCTTGTGCGCGCCCGTGTGGTTCAGGTCCTCGCGCTTCAACCAGATATTGGCCCCGCCGAAATGCTCGGTCAGACGCTCGGCGAAATAGAGCGGGCTTTCACGACCGACATAATGGGTCAGGAAGCTGTCCAGCTCGGCCTGGAAGGTCGGGTCCGCCTTGGCCGCCGTATAGGCTGCGTCCAACTCATGGATCAGCGGCATCAGGGTTTCAGCGACGAACTGCCCGCCATAGGGGCCGAAACGCCCCTGCGCATCAGGCCAGGCGTAGGTGTTGGGCAAGGTTGCGGTCACGAGGTCAGCTTTCACGCAAGGCGGCGTCGGAATTACGACCGGCGCACAGCCTCGATGAAGGCCGCGATCCGGCCCGCGTCCTTAACACCCGGCGCGCTTTCGACGCCAGAGGAGACGTCCACCATCGGCGCCCCTGTTATCCGAAGGGCCTCGGCCACATTGTCCGGGTTCAGACCACCGGCCAGGAACCAGGGATGGCGAAACACCCGGTCCGCCAGCAGGGTCCAGTCGAAACTGTGCCCCACACCGCCGGGCAGAACCGAGCCCTCCGGCGGCTTGGCGTCAAACATCAGGTGGTCGGCGTGGTAATCCCACTCGTCCGCCGCGGCGAAATCCTCGCCATGCCGGATCGGCAGGGCCTTGATGACGCCCGCCCCTGTCAGCGCCCGCACGCTTGCCGCCCGCTCGGCCGTCTCGGCTCCGTGCAGTTGGATGAAGTCCGGCTTCAGCGTGCGGGCGATTTCTTCCAGCAGGGCGTCGTCCGGGTTGACCGTCACCGCCACCACCCTGGCCCGCCCCCGCGCCCGTTCAAACAGCACGGCGGCGTCTGCAGGCGCGATGTGACGCGGGCTTTTGGGGAAGACCACCGCCCCCACGAAATCCGCCCCGCCGTCCAGCGCGGCGTCCAGCGTGTCCGGCGTCGTCAGGCCGCAGATCTTGATCAGGGTCGTCATGGCCGTGGAGGTGCGCGCCGCCCTGTGGAACGTCAAGCCCGATAGAGGTCCGCGTCGGGATCAACCTGCCCCCGGAGTGTGCAGCCGATGATCTGTGAGGCGATGACTGAATAGGTGATGCCATTGCCGCCGAACCCCATGACGGCGTGGACATGGTCATGCCCCTCGACCGGACCGATCTGCGGCAGTCCGGTCGCGCTTTCGCCGAAAGCCCCTGCCCAAGTGTAGTCCATCTCGAACTCCAGATCCGGCAGCAGGCGTCGCAGTTTACTGGCGATCGTCTCACATTTACGCTTCAGCTTGGCCTTGTCCTCATGCGCGGTGGCGGACGCTTCGTCCTCGCCGCCGACGATCAGCCGACCATCACCGCCCATGCGGAAATAGAGATAGGGGTCAGAGCCTTCCCACACCAAGGTGTCGCGCAGCCAGGCCGGACAGCGCACCCGCGGCTTTGACGCCAGCGCCCAGGACGAGATCACCTTCGCCCCCGGCGTCGGCACGCCTTTTGGAAACTCATAGCCGCAGCAGAAGACCACCTTCCCGGCCCGCACCGCGTGGCCCGCGTCGGTCAGCAGGGTCACGCCGTCGGGGTCGCTGACCGCCTCCAGCACCTCGACCTTGGAATAGATTCTGGCGCCCTTTTCGGTCGCCCGGCGCAGCAGGCCTGCCGCCAGACGGGCCGGATCGGCGCTGGCCGCCCCCTCCGAGACGATGGCGCCGGTGCGGTCGATGCCGAACTGTTCACGCAGCTCAGCCGGGCTGATGTAGCGGCTTTCCAGCCCCATCGCCGCCCGCGCCTCGGCTTCCGCCTCCAGTGCGCGATGGCCGTATTCGTCCCCGGCCAGATAGAGGCTGCCCTTGGGTTTGAGGCCGCAGCGTATGCCCTCGTCGGCGACGATCTTCTGCAGGGCGTCCACCGCCGAACGCGACCGGCGATAGGCGCGTCTGGCGTTCGCCTCTCCGATCCGCGCACCCAGCGTCCTCAGCGGCAGGTCGATCTCCCACTGCAGCATGGCGGTTGAGGCCAGGGTCGAACCCATCAGCGGCGGGCGTCGATCCAGCACCGCAACCCTGTGATCGCGCGCCAGTTCATGGGCCAAGAACGCCCCGCTGATCCCCGCCCCCACGATGGCGACATCGACCGAGATCGCCTCGGTCAGGGGCCGCGTCTTCACGCCCAGGCCGGGGCTGTCCGCCCATAGAGAGCGTCCGGTCCGCAAATCCCGTTTGATCGTCGCGCCGTCCATGATCCACTCCGCCTAAGCGAAGCGATAGATCGCTATCGACGCTCCGGTTCCAGGCGCGTCAGTCGAACAGGCTGTCGATCTCGGCCTGGCTCAGCAGACGCCACTGACCGGGCGCCAGGTCGTCGGGCAGGACCAGCCCGCCCATCCGTTCACGGTGCAGGGTCTCGACGTGGTTTCCGGCGGCGGCGAACATCCGCCGTACCTGATGATAGCGGCCCTCGGTCACCGTCAGCAGAGCCTCGGTCGGGCTCACCACCTCCAGCACGGCGGGCGACAACGGCTTGTCCTCGCCCTCCAGCACCAGTTCGCCGGACGCGAACAGGTCGCCTTCGGTTCCGACCAGAGGCCGGGCCAGCGTCGCGCGATAGACCTTGGTCACATGGCGTTTGGGCGAAATCACCCGGTGCAGCAGGTCGCCATCGTCGGTCAGCAGCAACAGACCCGTCGTCTGCTTATCCAGCCGCCCGATGGTCGAGATGGCGGGATCCCGCTCGCGCCAACGGCCCGGCAGGATGTCATAGACCAGCGCGCCCTCTTCCTTGTGCGAACAGGTCATGCCCAGCGGCTTGTTCAACATCAGCACCAGCCCCTGCACGGGGTCCAGCGGCTGGCCGTCAATCTCCATCCGGGTCGGCAGATCAGGCGTCACCGGAATGCGCTTGGACACATCCGTCAGGTCCACGCCGTCCAGCACGATGCCGCCCGCCTTGGCCATTCGCGCCATCTCGGCCCGCGAGCCATAGCCCATCGAGCCCAGCAGACGGTCGACGCGCGAGGTCGGCGTCTTTTTCATGCGCTAACGCCCTTAGGGCTGCTTGAGCGCGCGCTCATTTCACCGCCTCAAACAGCTTGTAGCCGCCTGCATCCGCCACCATCCGCACCCGGTTGAAGGCCGCGTTCAGTTCGGCCTCATAGGGCAGGTGCCGGTTGGCGACGATCCAGGCCACGCCGCCCTTCTTCAGCAGTTCGGCGGCCTTGCGAATGAAGGCCTGCCCCAACCGCCGGTCCTCGGCCCCGCCATCGTGGAAGGGCGGGTTGGAGATGACGAAATTCAGTTCGCCGTCCGCCGCCATCGTGCGCACATCGGCCCATTCGATGGTGACGCGGGCGTCTTCGACATTCTTCCGGGCCGCCTCGACCGCGCGGCGATCCAGATCGATCATCCGCAGCGACGTCACCGCCGCTGATCGTAGAGCAACCGTCGCCAGCGCGCCGTAACCGCAGCCCAGATCCACACCCGCGCCCTTCAGCGCCGGCAGGTGTTCAGCCAACAAGGCCGAGCCCGCATCGATCCGGTCCCAGGCGAAGACGCCCGGCTGTGACCAGGCTTCCAGCCCCGGCACGATCCGGGGCGCGCCATCGGCAATGGCGGCGTCAACGCCGGTCATCGCCTCGGGCTTGAACACGATGCAGCGGCGATGGTGGGCCTTGGCCGTCTCACCGACCTCAACGCCAAAGGCCAGCAACTCCTTCTTCAGGCGCGACCCGCCCTTGTCCTTGAAGGCCATGACGTCCAGCCGCCCGCCGACCTTCAACGCCCGCAGCGCCTGCGCCAGCACATAGCGCCGCTCCAGCACGCCGGGCGGGGCATAGATCATCACCTCATCGACCGAACCCTCGGGCACGGTCTCAAGCGGCGTGGAGCCGGGGATCAGGGGCGAGGTCTGGGTCGCAACGCCCGGCGGATCGAAGACAACCGGCGGACGACCATAAAGAAGCGTGCTCATGCCCGCCCCTTAACGCCGCAAGGCCGCAGGGGCCAGCCTCAGAAACCCATCTGCAGCAGGATCAGGCCGACCACGCCGACCGCGATCCGCCACCAGGCGAAGACGCCGAAGCCGCGCTTGGACACGAAGTCCAACAACACCCGCACCACCGCCAGCGCCGAAATGAAGGCCACGACGAAACCGATGACGATCAGGCCGATGTCGCTGAAGTCCAGCGTCTTGTAGCTTTTCAGCAGGTCATAGGCGACCGCCGCCCCCATGGTCGGCAGGGCCAGGAAGAAGCTGAACTCGGCGGCCGAACGCTTGTCCGTCTTCAGCAGCAGGCCGCCTGCGATGGTGGCGCCCGAACGCGACACGCCGGGGATCATGGCCAGGCACTGGAACAGGCCGATCAGGAAATAGACCCGCATCGGATAGGTCTCGGCGTTCAGCCACTGGGGCCGCTTGTCCATCCGGTCCAGAGC
>NZ_JABAZW010000121.1:0-4957 GCF_018608325.1 Brevundimonas sp.
GGCTGCGGCTGGCGACTGGACGCGCGCACTGGCGCCGGCCCCGACCGCTGGCGACGCCCTGACCCTGTCGTTCGCTCGTCAGAACCGGGCCATGCTGCTGGAGCGCCGCCGCGACTACGCCGAGGCCGAGCTTGAGCTGAAGACCCTGTCGGAAATCCCCTCGGTCGGCATTCTGTTCAAGCGCCCGTATGGCGAGTTTTTGGAGCGGCGCGGGCGGTTGGACGAGGCCAAGACCGTCTATGAAGCCGCCGCGGCTGGCGCCAATGCCGATTTCGGCGCGCTGCGGGCGCTGGAGCGGATGCGCAATCGTGGGCGTCCGCCGGCATTGCTGACCCTGCGTGAGGGCGCAGCCGAAGCCCTGACCGCCGCCGCCGCCCAGGCGGCTGCTGAGCGCGGCAACGAGTTCGCCGCCGTTTATCTGCGTCTGGCGTTGAATCTGAGCGACAGCGGCTCCCCCCGCCTGCAACTGGCCGGGGTGCTGGACCGGGCGGGGCTGAAGGCGGCCTCGCGCGCCGTTCTGTCTCAGGTCGGGCCGCAGGATCCGGCCCTGTATGCCGCCGCCCGCGCCCAACTGGCGCTGAATCTGGAAGACAACAGCCAGCCGGATGAGGCTCTGGCCGCCCTGCGCCAAGCCGCCGCCGCCGCGCCGGAAGATCCCCGGATCACCCTGATCCTGTCCAGCCAGCTGACGCAGTTGAAACACTACGACGAGGCGCTGGCCCTGCTGAACGGGCCGCTGCTGAACACGGCGGATCAGGGCGCGCAGATCCACTTCCTGCGCGGCGCCGTGCTGGAGGCGATGAACCGCATTCCAGAGGCCGAGGCTGAACTTTGGGCCGCCCTGCAAGAGGATGGCGAGAACGCCAACACCCTGAACTATCTAGGCTACCTATGGGTCGATAAGGGGCTGCGCGTTCAAGAGGGCGCCGAGCTGATCGCCCGCGCCCATGCGCTTGATCCCGAAAACGGCAATATCCAGGACAGTCTGGGCTGGGCTCAGTTCAAGCAGGGTCAGTTCAGCGTCGCCGTCGATACTCTGGAACAGGCCGTCGATAAGGAACCCGCCAACCCCGAGATCAACGACCATCTGGGCGACGCCTACTGGCGTGTGGGGCGTGAGCGCGAGGCCCGCTGGCTGTGGAGCCGTGTCCTGACCCTGAACCCCGACGCCGAGCGCAAGGCTGAGGTCGAGCGCAAGCTTGAGGACGGCCTGAACGCCGCAGTCACCGGCGCGTCGCAGTAGGCCCATGTCGATCCAGGCGCTGGCTCCGGCCAAGATCAATCTGTTCCTGCATGTCGGGGCGGTGGATGCGGAAAACTATCATCCGCTGTCCAGTCTGGTCGTCTTCGCTGATGTTGGCGATCTGATCGCGGTGGAGCGGGCCGACCGGCTGTCGTTGACCGTCGTCGGCCCGTTCGGCGCGGGTCTGGCGGTAGAGCCGGACAATCTGATCCTGCGCGCCCTGCGTCGTCTGGGGCAGGTCACGGGCGGGGGCGAGCCGCCCTTGAAAGTTACACTGGACAAGCGTCTGCCCATCGCCGCCGGTCTGGGCGGCGGGTCGTCTGACGCCGGGGTGGCTCTGAAGCTGGCCCGGCAGGTTTTGGGGCTGGATCTGTCGGATGAGGCGCTGGAGGTCGTCGCGGGCGTCATCGGCGCCGACGGTCCCATGTGTCTGCACGCCCGCACCGCCTGGGCTGAGGGCAGGGGAGAGGTGCTGACCGACGAACCGCGCCTGCCGCCCCTGCCGGTGGTGTTGTTCAACCCCGGCGTTCCGTCACCGACGGGCGCCGTCTATCGCGCCTATGATGCTGGTGCAGTTCAGGATGCGAACCGCCCGGTGCGGCCGCTGGATTGGTCCGCGGAGACGGTGATCGACTGGCTGGCGGGGCTGCGAAACGACCTGCAGCCGCCCGCCATCGCCCTGACACCAGAGATCGGCGACGCCCTGGCGGCGGTTGCGACGACGCCCGGCATCGCACTGGCGCGGATGTCGGGATCGGGCGCGACCATCTTTGGTCTATGCCTGACGCAGGAGGATGCGGACGCCGCCGCAGCCACGCTGGCCGATGCGCATCCGAATGCCTGGGTTCAGTCGAGTATTCTGGCGGCCAAGTAAACTTCAAGCATTATGGCCAAAACCCGGCCGTGTGGGCGTTTGACGGCCTGTTTGGCCTAGTTCTCGCCTAGATTATCACGAAAGTTTCAGGTTGTTTCACTTTTTCGGAACCGTATCGCCGGTGACCGATTGGGTTGGGCAGTTCCGATGACTGGAACGGGTCGTCTCCTCCCCGGATATCGATCCTCAAACAGAAAAAGGATACCCAGCCATGCTACGTGCAAAACTGCTTGCCGCAACCGCTGTCGCTACCCTGATTGCTGCTCCGGCCTTCGCTCAGGAAGCCGCCCAGCCCGTTCCGACTGAAGCCGCCGCCCCGGCTCAGGCTGCTGAGGCCGCCGCCACCCCTGCTGCGCAAGGCACCGTCGTGGACGTGCTGAAGTCCAGCGGTCAGTTCACCACCCTGCTGTCTGCGCTGGATCAGGCGCAACTGACCGACACCCTGCAGTCGCGTCCGGCTATCTCCATCTTCGCCCCGACGGATGCGGCCTTCGCCGCCATGCCGGAAGCCGAGCGCACCCGTCTGCTGGACCCGGCCAACGCCAATGAACTGCGTCAGGTGCTGTTGTACCACGTGATCGTCGCCGATGTTTCGCCCGACCAGATCGAAGGCAAGAAGGGCGGCGTTCCGACCGCTTCGGAAGCCCAGATCCTGCTGGACGGCACGGGTTCGGCCATCAAGGCTGACAACGCCACCGTGGTCAGCGCCGAACTGGACGCGTCGAACGGCGCCGTCTTCCCGATCGACACCGTGCTGAATCCGGCCAACTCCATGGCCGCCATGGGTGACGAAGAAGCGGTCCCCGCTGCTGAGGCCGCCCCGGCTGAAGCGGCTCCGGCTGCGACCGAGGCGACCGATCCTTCGGCCACGCCGCCGGTCGAATCGACTGATCCGGCCACGGAACAGACCGACCCCACCCCGCAATAATCGCGGTTGAATGCAACACCCTTGCTAGGGTGTGTTGAAGCGGAAGGCGGCGGGCCCTATGGTCCGCCGTCTTTTTTACAGCCCCTCCCGAGCCCGATTTGAGCACCTCGACTGAACCGCTCGCGTTTCAGGACCTGATCCTGACGCTCCACCGCTACTGGGGCGAGCAGGGCTGCGCCATCCTGCAACCCTATGACATCGAGGTTGGAGCCGGCACGCTCCACCCCTCCACCGTGCTGCGCGCCCTGGGGCCGAAGCCGTGGAAGGCCGCCTATGTCCAGCCTAGCCGCCGCCCCGGCGACGGCCGCTATGGCGAGAACCCCAACCGGCTCCAGCATTATTATCAGTATCAAGTGATCCTGAAGCCGAACCCGGACAATCTGCAGGAGCTGTACCTGGGATCGCTGGCCGCCATCGGCATTGATCCCAAGCTGCACGACATCCGCTTTGTCGAGGACGACTGGGAAAACCCCACCGTCGGCGCCTGGGGGCTGGGATGGGAAGTCTGGTGCGACGGCATGGAGGTGACGCAGTTCACCTATTTCCAGGGCGTCGGCGGCATCGAGGTGGACGTGGTCTCGGGCGAACTGACCTACGGGCTGGAGCGTCTGGCCATGTATGTTCAGGGCGTCGACAATGTGTACGACCTGAAGTTCACCAAGGAGGGCCTGACCTATGGCGAAGTCTTCCTGGAGAATGAGCGCCAGCAGTCGGAAGCCAACTTCCACGGCTATGACGTCGATGGCCTGAAGCGCCGGTTCGAGGACATGGTGTCCGAGGTTTCGCGCTTCCTGGCCATGACCGGACCGCAGGGGCAGCCGCTGGTTCTGCCCGCCTATGACCAGGTGCTGAAGGCCTCGCACCTGTTCAACCTGATGGATGCGCGCGGCGCCATCGCCGTGGCGGAGCGCCAAAGCTACATCGGCCGCATCCGCGAACTCTGCAAAGCCTGCGCCCTCGCTTACGTTGAACAAGAGCGGAAAACCGCCTGATGCCCCAGCTTCTCCTCGAAATCTTCTCCGAAGAAATACCCGCCCGCATGCAGCAGGGCGCTGCGCGCGATCTGGAGCGTATGGCGACCGAGCGTCTGAAGGCCGCCGGCCTGACCTGGGACGGGCTGACCACCTATGCCGGGCCGCGCCGCCTGACGTTGGTGGTGGACGGCCTGCCTGCCGCGACGCCCGACCGCGAGGACGAGGTGAAGGGGCCGAAGGCCTCGGCGCCCGAACAGGCGCTGGAAGGCTTCCTGCGCAAGACCGGCCTGACGCGCGATCAACTGGTCGAACGTGACGGCGTGCTGTTCGCCGTTATCAGCCAGCAGGGTCAGGCGACGCCCGGCCTGATCCCCGGCATGGTCGATCAGATCATCCGCAACTTCCCCTGGCCCAAGTCGATGCGCTGGGGCTCCGGCACCCTGCGCTGGGTGCGGCCGATCAAGCGCATCCTGTGCATCTTCGACGGCCATGTCGTGCCGTTCGAGGTCGACGGCATCCAGTCCGACGCCCTGACCGAGGGGCATCGCTTCCTGGGATCGGGCGCGCCCTTCGCCGTCAGCGATTTCGTCGATTACCGTCACAAGCTGGAGCGCGAGCACGTCCTGATCGACGTGGCCGACCGCAAGCTGCGCATTCTGGAACAGGCCAAGGCCGCCTGCGCCGCCAAGGGGCTGTCGCTGGTCGATGACGACGGCCTGCTGGACGAGGTGGCGGGTCTGGCCGAATGGCCGACCCCGATCCTGGGCGATATGGACCCGCAGTTCCTGTCGCTGCCGCCCGAGGTCGTGCGCCTGTCGATGAAGGTGCACCAGAAGTATTTCGCCGTTCGCGATCCGTCGCATGAAGGTCTGGCCCCCAACTTCCTGGTCGTGGCCAATGTCGAGGCGACCGACGGCGGCAAGGCGCTGGCTGCCGGC
>NZ_JABAZW010000121.1:4967-8899 GCF_018608325.1 Brevundimonas sp.
CAACAGCCGCGTCCTGTCCGCCCGCCTGAACGACGCCCGCTTCTTCTGGGACGAGGACCAGAAGGTCGGCTTCGACGCCTGGAACGCCAAACTGTCCGGCGTCACCTTCCACGCCAAACTGGGCACCCTGGCCGAGCGTGTTGAGCGTATCGCCGCCCTGGCGCGTGAGATCGCCCCGCTGGTCGGCGCCGACGCCGATCAGGCGCAAACCGCCGCGCGTCTGTCCAAGGCCGATCTGGCCTCAGGCATGGTGGGCGAGTTCCCGGAACTGCAGGGCGTCATGGGCGGGTACTACGCCCGTCTGGCGGGCCAGCCCGACGCCGTCGCCGACGCCATTCGCGACCACTACAAGCCCCAAGGCCCCGCCGACACGGTCCCGACCGCGCCGGTGACGGTCGCCGTCGCTCTGGCCGAGAAGTTGGACACGCTGGTCGGCTTCTTCGCGATTGATGAGAAGCCCACGGGGTCGAAAGACCCGTTCGCCCTGCGCCGTGCTGCGCTGGGCGTGATCCGGCTGGTGCTTGATAATGGGGTGCGTGGTGGATACTGGCACTCGCTGCGGGTGGTACGTGTTACGCCAGTAATAAACGATTTCATCTCTGGCATGAGATCACTTGAGGTGGCTGAAAAGGGCCGTCTCGAACAGGCGGCGCGCACTTTGGCAGATTTCGATATTTTGCCGATGCAGGTCCGTAACGAAGTTGATGGGTTGATATCTAGCGGTTCTAAATTTGACGAAACCGTTGCTTCGCATCCTGCCTATACAAAGGCGCTAGATGATCTTTCAGATGCGGTTGTAAAAGAACTTGAGATTCACAAGAGCGTCGAACGTGATCTCCTCGCCTTCTTCGCCGACCGCCTGACCGTACTTCTGCGCGACCGTGGCCAACGCCATGATCTCGTCGCCGCTGTCTTCGCTCTGGGCGACGACGACCTTGTCCGCATCGTGCGTCGGGTGGAGGCGCTAGCCGCCTTCCTGGCAACTGACGACGGGGCGAACCTGTTGGCGGGGTACAAGCGCGCCTCCAACATCCTGCGCGCCGAAGAGAAGAAGGGGCCTGTGCCGACCGGCATGGTCCGCACCGGCCTGCTGAACCAGCCCGAGCCGGAAACGGCCCTGGCCTTCGCCGTCGGCGCGGCCCAGACCGCCGTGGACATCGCACTGGACGCCGAGGACTTCGCCGCCGCCATGACGGCGTTGGCCGCCCTGCGCGCCCCGGTGGACGCCTTCTTCACCGATGTTCTGGTCAACTCCGACGTGGCTGAGGAGCGGGATAACCGCCTGAAGCTGTTGGGTCAGGTCCGCGAAGTCATGGGCAAGGTCGCGGACTTCGGCCAGATCGCGGGGTAGGGCCTGAGCCAAAACCGTCATTCCGGGGCGTCCGAAGGACGAACCCGGAACCCAGGAGGCGCGCATCAGGCTTCAAATGTGTCCAGCAGCGCGCGTGCGGCCCTGGGTTCCGGGTTCTTCGCTGCGCTCAGCCCCGGAATGACGAATGTGGGCGGCTGGTTGAGGAGGGACGGCTTCCCCTTCCTGTCCGCGCGGCCTAAAGCGCGGCCATGTCTTCCAGTCTGTTCACCACCCGCAGTTCGGTCTTTGCTCTGGCGACCCTGTGCTGCTTCCTGTGGGGCAGTGCGTTTCCGGCGATCAAGGCGGGATTCGCCCTGCTGGCCGTAGCGCCGTCCGACATTGCCAGCCAGATGCTGTTCGCGGGATGGCGGTTCGCGCTGGCGGGGCTGATCCTGCTGGTGCTGGCGGCGGTCATGAAGAAGACGGTGTTCCGCCTGTCGCTGGCGCAGTTCCGGCAGGTTGGGCTGCTGGGCCTGACCCAGACCACGATCCAGTATGTCTTCTTCTATACGGGCGTGGCCCATGCGACGGGCGCCAAGGCGTCGATCACCAACGCCACCTCGACCTTCTTCAGCGTCATGCTGGCCCATTTCATCTATGCCGACGACCGGCTGAACGGGCGAAAGGCGCTGGGCTGCCTGATCGGGTTCGTCGGGGTCATGCTGGTCAATCTGGACCGGGCGGGACCGAACGGGCTGGGGGTGGATTTCAGCCTGCTGGGCGAAGGCTTCATCGTCATCGCCGCCTTCGTGCTGGCCGCCGCCTCCATCTATGGCAAGCGGGTGTCGCGGACACTGGACCCGATGGTGATGACGGGCTGGCAGTTGACCATCGGCGGGGTGGTGCTGACGGTGATCGGTTTGGCGGGCGGCGGGCATCTGGCGGCGTTCGGATGGGAGGCGACGCTGCTGCTGGCCTATATGGCGCTGTTGTCCTCGGCGGCGTTCGCGATCTGGAGCCTGCTGCTGAAGCATAATCCGGTGGGCATGATCGCGGCCTTCAACTTCCTGATCCCGGTGTTCGGGGTGGTGCTGTCGGGCCTGTTCCTGGGCGAGACGATCCTGAAATGGAGCTATCTGGGCGCACTGATTCTGGTGTGCGTGGGCATCTGGCTGGTGACCCGGACGCCGCGCGTCAGGCCGTTAGCGCTCTCAAAGACCGGATGAATTTAATCCTGCGACGGAATGGCGAAGTTTGGTCACGTTTTGTTACGTGCGGCCTCGCCTTCGCGTTCGCAGCATTGTAGTCAGGGCCACCGCGAGCGGGGGACAACCCGCCGCATCTTTACACGCGGGTGAAGGCCCGCCTGACCACGGCTCAGGGACTGCAAGATGACCAAGTGGGTGTACGGCTTCGGCGGAGGCTCTGCTGACGGCGATGCGTCGATGAAGAACCTTTTGGGCGGCAAGGGTGCGAACCTGGCCGAAATGTCCGCCCTGGGCCTGCCGGTGCCGCCCGGCTTTACCGTCACCACCGAGGTCTGCACCCACTATTACGCCAATGGCGAGACCTATCCGGCCGACCTGCAGGCGCAGGTTCAGGCGGCGCTGGAGCAGGTCGAAGGCGTGGTCGGCAAGACGTTCGGCGATGTCGAAAACCCGCTGCTGGTCTCGGTGCGCTCGGGCGCGCGGGCCTCGATGCCGGGCATGATGGACACCGTCCTGAACCTGGGCCTGAACGACCAGACGGTCGAAGGCTTGGCGAAACTGTCGGGTGACCGCCGCTTCGCCTTCGACAGCTACCGTCGTTTCATCACCATGTATTCGAACGTGGTGCTGGGCCTCAGCCATGACGATTTCGAAGAGGTGCTGGACCAGCACAAGGACCGTCTGGGCGTCACCGTCGACACCGACCTGAGCGCCGCGGACTGGGAGAAGGTGGTCGCTGACTACAAGGCCGTGGTCGAGCGCGAGTTGGGTCACGCCTTCCCGCAGGATCCCAAGGACCAGCTGTGGGGCGCCGTCGGCGCCGTGTTCGAAAGCTGGATGAACGACCGGGCGAAATTCTATCGCCGCATGCACGACATCCCCGAAAGCTGGGGCACCGCCGTCAACATCCAGTCGATGGTGTTCGGCAATATGGGCGAGACCTCGGCGACGGGCGTGGCCTTCACCCGCAACCCCTCGACCGGCGAGGCGCGCCTGTACGGCGAGTTCCTGATCAACGCCCAGGGCGAGGATGTGGTCGCGGGCATCCGCACGCCCCAGTCCCTGACCAAGATCGGCCGCGAGGAGATGGGCGAAAAGGCCCCCTCGATGGAAGAGGCCATGCCGGAAGTCTTCGGCCAGTTCGTAGAGGTCGTCGGCAAGCTGGAAAGCCACTACCGCGACATGCAGGACATCGAGTTCACGGTCGAACAGGGCCGTCTGTGGATGCTGCAGACCCGCAACGGCAAGCGCACGGCCAAGTCGGCGCTGAAGATCGCCGTCGATCTGGCCGCCGAGGGCGTGATCTCTCAGGAAGAGGCCATCAGCCGCGTCGAGCCTGCGTCACTGGACCAACTGCTGCACCCGACGCTGGACCCCAATGCGGAACGTCGCGTGGTGGCGGCGGGCCTGCCGGCCTCGCCCGGTGCGGCGAT
>NZ_JABAZW010000020.1:0-7716 GCF_018608325.1 Brevundimonas sp.
CTTTCAAGGGCCGGACTCTAGCTCCGCGTGGAGGAAATTCTCAGGGGCACGTCACTGGGCATCCATTGGCTTTAGATGCGCGGTCATTAGCGGATCGGGTGGCTTTGCCGAGTACGGATCAGAAAACTATTATTCAAAATCCATTGTCCATCGATTAGGTTGAGCTGCTCTAAGCCGCGCGGTTTACATATATTTCATGGTGCAGTTGATTGCTTCAACTGCACCTTTTTTTCGGTTCTTTAAGTTCGAGTTTCTGATGAGGTGGCGGTAACGGGACGCGTTAACCTTAATAGCCGTTCTAATTGTGCCTACATGTACTACCTATGAGGGTAATATCTTGTTATCCTGAGTATGGAACACTTCATGCGTGTATATGGAGGCGTCCATGCGTCCCTTGTCGGTTAAGTCGAGTTTCGTGCGTGCGGAGGGCGGCAGCGCCGCGGTCGAGTTCGCCCTGGTCGGACCGATCATGGTCGTGCTGATGATCGGCATCGTCGTCTATGGCAGCTGGTTCCTGATGGCTCAGTCGGTCCAGAGCCTGGCGTCCGAGGGGGCGCGGGCGGCGATTGGCGGGCTGGACGCCAGCGAGCGGGAAAGCCTGGCGCGGGCCGAGGTCACGACTTCGGTCACGCGGATGGGGGCGCTGGTTCCCGCCAAGACCACAGTTCGAACGGTCAGCGACGCCCAGCGCCTGCAGGTCATCGTCGTCTATGACGCCCGGGACCATCCGATGATGGCGCTGGGCAGCATGTTGCCGCTGCCCCCGACAATCATAGAGCGCAAGGCGGTCATTCGCGTTGGAGGCTATAACTGATGGCCCGCATCCGGCATTTCATTACAGATCAAAGCGGCGCGATCGCCGTCATGGCGGCGGTGGGCGGGGGGCTTTTGTGCCTGTGCGCGGCTGTCGCTGTGGACATGGGGTCAATGGTCCTGCATGCGCGGCGGGTGCAGGGGGCGGCGGATCTGGCGGCCCTGGCGGCGGCACGCGACTTGAGCCACGCTTCGCAGGCGGCGTCCGCGACAGCGACCGCCAATCTGGAGGCGAACGCCGCCATGGCCATCGACGTCAAGGTCGGGGTCTATACGCCGAACCGGGCCCTGGCGCCGGCCGCGCGCTTCAGCCCGGGGCCGTCGGGCGCGAATGCGGCGCGGGTGACGGTGACCTCCAGGGCCCCGGTCTTCTTCAGTCGCCTGCTGCTGGGGCGCGACACGGTTGAGGTGACGCGCAAGGCGACGGCGGCTGCGCCGGACGCGCCCAAGGTCATGTTCTCGCTGGGCTCCCGCCTGGCCAGTCTGGATGGCGGCCTGGCCAACCAGCTGCTGAGCGGCCTGACGGGCAGCAAGGTGTCGCTGAGCCTGATGGATTATCGCGCCCTGGCGGATGTGAAGATCAATCTGCTGCAGTTCACCGATCTTCTGGCGACCAATGTGGGGGTCCGGGCAGGGGACTATGACAGTCTGCTCAAGACCGACGTCACGGCGGGCAAGGCGCTGAAGGTGATCGAAACCCTGGCGGGCGGGCGCGACGGCGGGGCGGTGGGCAAGCTGACCAGCGCAACGACGAAGGTGAAGCTGAACATGGGCCAATTGATCGGCGTCGACGCCCAGGCGCCGGAAGGCATCCGCAACGGCTTGAACGCCGATGTCTCGGCGCTGGATCTGATCATGGCCATGCTGGAGATCGGCGGCGGCGGTCGTCAAATGGCGCTCAACATTGATGCGCCGCTGGGTCTGGCCGATCTGAAGACCAGTCTGGCTGTGGGGGAGCGGCCCAATAATTCACCGTGGCTGACGGTCACGGCCAAGGGGGATCCGGTGATCCGCACGGCCCAGACGCGCCTGTATCTGCGCACAAGGACGACGGAAGTCCTGGCAGGGTTAGCTCAGGTGGAGCTGCCGATCCTGATCGAACTGGCCCCGTCAGAGGCCAAGTTGAAGGGGCTGACCTGCCGTCCCGCCAAGTCGGCGGATGTCGATGTCCGGCCCGGTCTGGCCCGCGCCTGGGTGGGTTCCATCAATGAGGCCAAGCTGGGGGATTTCAAGACGAACCTGAACCCCCAGCCTGCGACCATTGTCTATGCTTTGCTGGGATTGGTTCGATTAGACGCCAAGGCCGATATCGACGTGGGCGACCAGAGCTTCACCACGGCGCATTTTTCGGCGGCGGACATCCGGGATCAACGCGTGCAGACGGTCAAGGCGCGGGGACTGGCCAACGGCCTGACCTCGACCCTGTTGCAGCGGTTGGAGATCACACCCGTCGCCCTGGGGATTCCGCTGCCGTTGGGCGAACTGACCAAGGCGCTGGGCGTGCTGCTGTCCCCGATCGGGCCTGCGCTGGACCTTGTGCTCAACCCATTGCTGGATCTGCTGGGCGTCGGTCTGGGCGAGGCGGACGTGCGCGTGCACGGCCTGTCCTGCGCGGAAGGCGGCTATGCAGCCCCATATCTGGTCGGATGACGAAAGGCGTCAGCCCTGAGCGGGGCGAAGACCCTCGGCGGACGCCTGTTGAACGGCGGGGCGTTTCTGGCCGCCCGCGGCGATGACGCGGTCGATGCGGGCCTTCTCGGCGCGGAAGGCGGCCAGATCTGCGCCAGCCAGTTCGGTGCCTTCCTGAGTGCGGACGCCCGCTGGATTGATCCGCTGGCCGTTGCGCCACAGTTCATAATGCAGGTGCGGGCCGGTGGAGGCGCCGGTCGAACCGACGTAGGCGACGACCTGGCCCTGGCTGACGCGCTGACCGGCGCGCAGGCCGGTGGCGTAACGGGAAAGGTGGCCATAGCCGCTTTCCAGCCCGTTGTTGTGACGGATGCGCAGCCAGTTGCCGTAACCGCCCCAGCGACGGGCCTCGACCACCACGCCGTCGGCGGGCGCCACGACGGGCGTGCCGGAAGCGGCGGCGAAGTCGGTGCCCTGGTGCATCTTGCGATAGCCCGAGATCGGGTGCGTCCGCACGCCGAAGCCCGAGGAGACGCGGCGGAAGTTCTGCAGGGGTGTGCGCATCATCGATGAGCGCAGGTTCTTGCCGTTGGCGTCAAAGAACTGGGCTTCCTTCGCGCCCGCAGGCTGGAAGCGGTAGAAGGTCACGCCGCGCAGTTCGGCGTACAGCAGGTCGCCGACATTGACCGTGCGTCCGGCCTCGGTGATGTCGCGGTCGAAGACCATGGTGAACTCGTCCGACGAACGCACGTCGCGCTGCATGTCGAACTTGGTGGCGAACAGGCGGTTGGCGGCGCTGACGATCGAGGCGGCGGCGCCCAGTTCGCGGGCGCTGGCGGACAGGGAGCGTTCCACGTCGCCCTTGACCACCACGGTCTCGCGCGAAACCTTTTCCTCCAGCGAACGCAGGCGCAGGGCGCCGTCGAAGCTGCGCGACACGGTCAATTGCGTCGCCGGGCCGGTGCGCATGGTCAGGCCGATCAGGCGGGCGTCGCCCATGCCGTTGCGCGGCTTGGCGATGGCGGTTTCGAAACGCAGGCCTGCACGCAGGTCTTTCAGGTCGAAGGCGTTGGCGACTGTGGCGGCGACGGCGCTGGCTTCTTCCGGCGCGACGCCGGTGCGGCGCACGGCCTGCTCGAAGGTTTCACCGCGGCGAATCTGGACGGGGACGGCCTCGGGGGCGGTCATGCCGGCGGGGGCGTTGGCGGAGGCGAAGGCCTGAACTTCCAGAGCGGCGATCTGGGAGGCGGAAAGAACGGGAACTTCTTCGGCCTGGGCGGGTTGATAGGCTCGGCTGGCGAAAAGCGCGACTGACAGGGCCGCAACCGCCGTCAACATGTGCGGAGCTAGGCGCATCGGCTGGCGGCGTGGGTCGAACTGAGCCATCGTTCCCGTCGTTTTGCGACGCCATCCGGCGACAAGTCGGTCGTTAAGCAGGCTTACTCAAGTCAGGTCCGCCTTGTGACGCTTTCCAAGGCGAAGGGAAGGCGTATAGCGAGCCTGTGTCAGTTTGGGAAGACAGAGGGTTACAAACTGTTAATAAGCTAGGCTGTTTGGCGCGAATTTGCACGAAAACACCCTGTTTGCCCCCTGTTGTGGACAGGCCTGGCGTGTCTGACGGCGTTGCTGGTCCATAAACCGCCCTCATCGTATCATCTGTCACTGCAACGGTTCGCCGAATTGGGCGTTGAACGGCGCGCATTAATCTTGTGCTGACGCTTGGGGTGGCGATGATCGTGCGAAACCAGTTCCAGAAGACGACACGCCCGTTTGACCGATAATCCGCCAGAAGAAACCGCCAGTCCCGCGCCGCAGCCGCGAAAGCGCGCGCCGCAGCGTCGCGTGCGCCGCCTGTGGCTTGTTCTGCTTGGGGTTCTGGTCGTCGCCATTGTCCTGGCCAGCGCCCTCTATCTGAACCGGCGAGCGGCGGCGCGTGAAGTCCTGGTCGGGTGGCTGGATCGGCGCGGCATCGAGGCCGATGTCGATGTGCAGCGGCTGGAGCTGGACGGCTTTGTCGGGCGCATCCGCATCGGCGATCCGCGCGACCCGGACGTGGTCGTCGAACGGGTCGAGGTCGACTACGCCATTGGCATGCCGTGGACGAAGGCCGGATTTGGCGTGACGCCCAGCCGCATCCGTCTGGTGCGGCCGGTCATGCGGGCCAGTTGGAAGGACGGGAAACTGTCGCTGGGCTCGCTGGACCCCTTGATCAAGGAGTTCACCGGCGGCCCGCCCCGGCCGGATTCGCGCGGCCCCCTGGTGATCATCGAGGGTGGCCGCGGGCGTCTGGATACGGAATACGGTCCTGTGCAGGCCCTGGTCGACGCGCGTGTCGATGATGGCAAGCTGTTGCGGCTGAAGGGGCAGGCTACGGCCCAGACGCTCAAGAGCGGCGACACGCAAGCGCGTGATCTGAAGGTGGACATCGACCTGACCACGACAGGCGACCGGGTCAAGCTGCTGATCGACGCTGGTGCGGCAGGGTTCAAGACCCAGGCCTTGAACGGCGAAACCGCCCGCCTGCTGCTGACCGGCGACCTGCCCTATCCCAACATGAAGACGCAGCGTGGCGACGGTCGCGCCGTGATCGACGCCGCCCTGACCGGTGAAAGCCTGGGAAGCGCCGACACAACGGCGCGCGACGCTGCCTTGACCGCCCGGTTCGACGGCGCGGTATCCGGCTGGATTGAAAGCTTCCGGGCCGAAGGCGCGACGGCGCTGGGCCTGAAATCGGCACGTATCGATGGACCTGATGTGCAGATTCTGGGCGCAGACGCCGTGGCGGATGGCGGGCGGCTGGCGCTGTCGCGCGGCAAGGATTTCCGTTGGAGTCTGGCGACGCCCATCACCCTGAACGCTGCGTCGGGTCGAGCGGGCGAAGCCAAGGCTCAGGCCCTGACGATCCGCTCTTCCGGCCTGACCATGGGCGGTCGCAACGACACCTTCGAACTGACGGGGGCGGCGGCGACCACGGCGGGCGCGATCGGCTTTGGCGATGTGTCGCTGAAACGGGCGCGCAGCAAACTGAACCTCGATGTCGTCTATGACGGCGCGACGCGGATTTCCGCCGAGGGTTCTGTGGTCTCCGACGACGGCGCATGGCCCCTGTTCGGACCTGAGGCGGCGGATGAGGTCGCTGAACTGAAGGCCATGAAGCGCGCTCTGGGCGCGTTCGCCTTCAATGCGCCTGCGCTGCGGTTCTCGACCGGCACGGGGGGCACGGATGTGGTGTTGACCCGGCCTGCGACCCTGAGCCCGCGCAACGGCGGTGTGCTGACGATCGCCCAGGTCGGAGAGGCGGTTTATCAGGCCGAGCCGGGCCGTGCAGGCGGGGGCGCCTTGCAGGTCAATGCTACGCGCGGAGACGGCCTGCCCGAACTGGCTATCGCCGTTCCCGAATGGCGCCTGACGGACGCTGGATTCGAAGCGCATCTGGATGGCCGGGCCAAGCTGGACTTTGACCTGGCGCGGGGCATCGACGCCCAGACCAAGGGCGTGCTGGCCATGACGGACGGGCGGCTGACCTATGTCGCCGAGGACTGTGTAGCCCTGACCGTCGAGCGTCTGGCCATGGAGGAGAACGACGTCCGCGACATTGCGGGCAAGCTCTGTCCGGGCGCGGAGCCTCTGCTGAACTCCAAGGACGGCGTCTGGCATGTGGCGGCGGATGTTCAGGATTTCCAGGCCGAAGCCGCCTTCCTGGCCATGCGGTTTGCGGAAATCGGCGGCAAGCTGGCCGTGGATGGAAACTCCGCCGGCATCGGCCTGACCGCCCATGTCGCCGAGGGTCGGGTGTCCGACACCACGGACCCCCAGCGGTTCACGCCTTTGGCGGCGTCAGGCGAGGTGAAGCTGGCCAATGAGCGCTGGTCGGGCGGGTTTGATCTGAAGGGAACAGGCCCGGCGGCGTCCGCCCGGCTGGGACATCTGACCCTGGCGCATGACGGGCGCACTGGCGCAGGCGGCATCCAGATTTCAGCCCCGAACATCGTCTTCGCCGAGCATGGGCTGCAGCCGGACATGCTGTCGGCCCTGTCGGAAGAATTCATCCAGTCGCCGGTGGTCGGCACAGTCGGTTTCGAGGGACGTTTCGACTGGACCAAGACGGCGGAGCCGACGTCCAGCGGGCGGCTGACCATTCCGCGTCTGGACTTCACCAGCCCTGCCGGGGCGGTGAAGGGACTGAAGGGCGACATCGTCCTGACCAGTCTGACACCCTTGACCACGGCGTCCGATCAGCAGTTGACGATTGACGAGATGGCGATCGGCACCGACGTCACGGCGCTGAACCTGAAGTTCGATCTGGACGCCGAGGGGCTGAATGTTGCGGGCGGCACCGTCAATGCAGCAGGCGGCACGATTGCGCTGGAGCCGTTCGTCATCCCGCTGGATATCGAAAAAGGCTTCAACGGGGTGATCGTGCTGGACCGGGTCCAGTTGGGCGATGTGGTCGCCGACACCGGCTTCGATGACAAGGTGCTGCTGGATGCGGTGGTGTCGGGACGCCTGCCCTTCACCTATGATCCCAAGAACGGTCTGAAGATCGTCGCCGGATCGCTGGGCGCGGTCCAGCCCGGCAAGCTGTCGATCAAGCGTGAGGTCCTGACCGATGTCAGCGCGGGCGGGGCAGGCGAGGATGTGCCGCCGAACATGGTCGAGGATCTGGCCTATCAGGCGATGGAGAACCTGTCCTTCGACCTGCTGACCGCCGATGTGAACAGCATGGACGGGGGGCGCGTGGCGGTCCTGTTCCATATCCGCGGCGATCATAATCCGCCCAAGCGCCAGGAACTGCGCCTGACCATCTCGGAACTGATCAGCCGCAAATTCCTCAACCGCACCCTGCCGCTGCCGTCGGGGACCAAGATCGACCTGACGCTGGACACCACATTGAACGCCAACCAGCTGATTTCCGACCTGCTGCGGGTCAACCGCGCCCGCAGCGGCCAGATGGACGAACCTCAATAATATCAAACCTCGCCATTCAGCATGCGTTCACGCCACAGCATGCTATTAGACGCATCAACCTTGGCCGAACCGGAGCCTAAGCCATGATCAACAAGCGCCAACTGGCGGGCCTCGGATTGGGGGCGGTCGTCGTCGCCGTCTCGGCCTGCGCGCCGACCATCCGTCTGGAGGTTGCGCCGATCCAGATTTACGCCAAATTGGATGCCGATGTGCGCGTCCGACTGGATCAGGAACTGCAGCAACTGTTGCAGTCGAACCCGAACCTCTTCTGATCGCCTCGCTTTTTTAGAAAGGACAGGCTGACAT
>NZ_JABAZW010000020.1:7726-8847 GCF_018608325.1 Brevundimonas sp.
GGCTGCTCTCGGCGTCGCTGGCGCTGCTGTCGCCCAGACGGGCGCGCAAAAGTCGCTGATCGACGCCGCCAAGGCTGCTGGCACTGTGGGTGAACAGGCTGACGGCTACGTCGGTTTCCGCGTTCCGTCGTCGGACGCAGACCTGCGCTCCGCCGTGGACGCCACCAACGCCGGCCGTCGCGCCGCCTACGCCCGCAGCGCCGCCGACGCCGGCACCAGCGCCGATGTTGCAGGCTCGCGTATGTTCGAGAGCCAGCTTCTGCCGCGCATCTCGTCGGGCCAGTGGTACCGCAACGCCCAGGGCCAGTGGGTCCAGCGTTAAGATAATGCCGAGGCGGACGATCCGGTGAACCGTCGGGTCGTTCGCCTTTTGACGTCTGTCGTCATCGCCGTCGTGATTGCCGCGGCCATGACCTGGGGCGTCGGTCTGGCCTGGATCGCCATCGGCGGCGGGGCCATGTCGCTGCACGGCTGGATCGCCCTTGCTCTGGGCATCTCCGGGACTGTGGCCCTGAGCTGGCTTCTGATGGGACTGGCGTTCAAGTCTGACCGCGAAGGCTGGGATGATCGAGTTGATAATCATCTCGACCCCGGTCGCCGTGATCAGGACTGAAGTCCGTCAGGCCGCCGCGCGTCGATTGTTCAGGGCGGGCAGCAGCAATCCCTCCGTCAGAGCGCGCACGACCGGAACCGCCACCGCGTCCCCCATCAGCTTCAACGCCGCGCTCTGGCTTTTCGGCAGTTGATAGTCGTCCGATACGCCCATCAGCCGCGCCGCCTCGCGTCCGGTCAGGCGGCGAACCCGGACCTGCCCGCCGTCGCACACCACCACATACTGGCGCGATGACCCGCCCGCAGGCGTGCGCAGGCAGCCCGCCAGACCATCGAACCTGATCTCCAGCCGCTGAACCTTCATGCCGTTTTCCGTTCGGACCCGGCGATAGGCGGCGCCGACACGGCGCTGGCCCGAGGCGACGGCGGCGTCCAGACGCGCGCGGTGCAGCGGCGAGGCGAGGGCCAGGATGCTGTCCGCATCCTCCAGCCAGTTCACCTCGGCGTCCGGCTCCAGCACGGCGGCGAGGTCCAGATTGCGATGCGGCGGCACGGGCAGGGACCACCAG
>NZ_JABAZW010000036.1:0-1636 GCF_018608325.1 Brevundimonas sp.
TCACCGGCCAGACCCAGTCGACCGTCGGCCTTTACCTGAACCGCGTGCCCCTGACCTACAGCGCGCCGGACCCGGACCTAAAGCTGATCGACATCAACCGGGTCGAGGTGGTGCGCGGCCCGCAGGGGGTGCTGTACGGCACCGGCCCCATCGGCGGAGTTCTGCGCATCGTGCCGCAGGCGCCGGACACGGAGAAACGCCTGCTGACCCTGTCGGCGGGCTATGCTGACACTCAGGGCGGCGACCCCAGCGGCGAAACCGCCCTGGCCGGCAATCTGCCGCTCTTCAAGGGGCGGGGCGCGGTGCGTCTGGTCGCCTATGAGGAAGAAACCGGCGGCTATATCGACGACGAGGCCCTGAACCTGCGCCGCGTCAACAATGGACGTCGCTCGGGCGGGCGGCTGTCCTACAGCTTCGACCTGACCCCCGAATGGAACCTGTCAGGCGGCGGCGTGGGCCAGCAGATCAAGACCGAAGACACCCACTACATCTATCGCACCGTCAACGGATCCCGACGCGAGAACCTGGTGCGCGAACCGCACGAGAACATCTTCAGCATGGGTTACGCCCGGCTGGTCGGCAACGGCGACTGGGGTCGTCTGGAAGCCACGGCCGCGCGGGTCAGCCATTCCTTCGTCAGCCGCTATGACGCCTCCAGCGGGTTGAAGTTCTTCGGCTCCAACGGCCGCATCGGCGCCCTGGACGACCACCGCGACATCGACCTGAACGTGCTGGACATCGCCTATAGTTCGCCGCGCGGTCAGCGTCTGCGCTGGCTGACCGGCCTGTTCTGGTCCGACACAGTCATCGAGAACAACGTCGATCTGACCGCCCTGTGGCCGACACAGTACGCCGTCTATGACGAACATCGCCAAGACTGGCAGAGCGAGTTCGCAGGCTTCGCCCAGGCGACCTATGACCTGACCGACGACCTGAGCCTGATCGTCGGCGGCCGCTACTATGTCGTCGATTACGAGACCGCCTCCATGGTCCGTCAGGGCAAGGACGAGCGCCCCTTCGACGGCAAGGGCCGCACATCCGGCTTCTCGCCCAAACTGGCTTTGAGCTGGCGGCCTGACGACAACTGGTCCTTCTATGGCCAGATCAGCCAGGGCCACCGCGCCGGGGGTTTCAACACCGCAGGCCCCATCAGCGAACAGTTCTCCAACGCCGTGGTCAGACCTCTGCGCGCCTATGGCGGGGACTCGCTGTGGAACTATGAGTTCGGCGCCAAGGGCGTGATGCAGGATGGCCGCATCCAGATGCGCGCGGCCCTGTTCTTCGCCGACTGGCGCAACCTGCAGAGCGACCAGTTCCTACCCAGCGGTCTGTCCTACACCGTCAATGTCGGCGACGGCGCCAACACCGGGCTGGAGATCGAGGCGAACTGGCGGCCTATCGAAAGCCTGGAGATCCGCACCAACGCCCTTCTGGCCCATCCACGGGTCACCAAATCGTACGATCTGTTCAACTCCAAGGGCAACTCAGGCCTGCCGGGCGTGCCCGCGGTATCGACCAACATCAACATCAGCTGGCGTCGCCCGATGAGCGACCGGATGGACCTGATTGCGGACGGGTCTGTCGCCTATGTCGGGCCGTCGCGCCTGACCTTCGACGCCGAGAAGCGGCACAAGAT
>NZ_JABAZW010000036.1:1646-8569 GCF_018608325.1 Brevundimonas sp.
GCACAAGATGGGGGACTATGTCACGGCCCGCGCCTCGATCGGCGTCGAGACGGGCCACTGGCGCGCCAGCGCCTACATCACCAACCCGTTCAACACATCGGCCAACACCTTTGCGTTCGGCGACCCATTCCGCCTGCCCGAGGCGCTGACGACAACGCCGCTGCGCCCGCGCACCATCGGCCTGAACCTGACCTGGACGACGAACTAGACGCCTCAACGCAAGACGGCGGCCCTTGCGAGCCGCCGTCCGCCTGATCAGGCTCTGGTCCCGATCAAGTGACCTTCTTGGCCACCGTGAAGCCCAGGATCAGGAACACGGCGAAGATGATCAACGCCAGGATCGCCAGGAATTTGGCGATGCCCGCAGCCGCGCCCGCAATGCCGCCAAAGCCCAGCAGACCGGCGACAATGGCGATCACCGCAAAAATCAAAGCCCATTTCAGCATGTCGTCTCTCCTTGATGAGAAACCAACGATCCGATGCCGGGCCGGTTCCAGAAGATGGCATTTCGTGGACAAGAGCCAAAACCTGCGTCATGTGCGGCGACATGACGCACGCCGAACCACAGACCTTCTCACCGCTTGAAAAGCGCGTGACCCTGATCGGGCTGATGATCGTCTTCCTGTTGTCAGCACTGGACCAGACCATCGTCTCGACGGCCATGCCCCGGATCGTGGCCCAGCTTTCGGGGCTTGAGCTCTATCCCTGGGTGACCACCGCCTATCTGCTGGCGTCCACGGTCATGGTGCCGATCTACGGCAAGCTGTCGGACATCTATGGCCGCAAGCCGATCCTGGTGGTCGGCATCGCCATCTTCATCGTCGGCTCGGTGCTGTGCGGGCTGTCGGGCGAGTTCGGCGATCTGCCCCTGCTGGGCGGCGGCATGGTTCAGTTGATCGTCTTTCGCGCCATTCAGGGTCTGGGCGGCGCCGCCCTGATCACCTCGGCCTTCGCCGTCATCGCCGACCTGTTCCCGCCGCGCGAGCGGGCCAAGCTGGGCGGCCTGTTCGGATCGACCTTTGGTCTGGCCAGCGTGATCGGCCCCCTGATCGGCGGCTTCTTCACCGACCTGCCGACCGCCCACCTGCTGGGCTATGAGATCGCGGGCTGGCGCTGGGTCTTCTACATCAACCTGCCGCTGGCGGGTCTGGCCCTGTTCATGATCCTGGTGAAGATGCCGCGCCTGACGCACCGCATCGGCGGCAAGATCGACTTCCCCGGCGCAGCGTTGCTGATCACCACCTTCGTGCCCCTGCTGCTGGCGTTGAGCTGGGGCGGCACGGCGGGCTGGAACGCGCCGCACATCCTGGGCCTGTTCGCCCTGGCGGCCGCGTCGCTGGTCGTCTTCCTGATCGTGGAGGCGCGGGTCAGCAATCCCATCATCTCGCTGGACCTGTTCAAGAACCGCACCTTCGCCACGGCCAATCTGTCAGCCTTTCTGATGTTCATGGCCTTCATGGGCATGGTGTCCTTCCTGCCGTTGTACCTGCAGACGGGACTGGGTCTGGCGGCGACCACCAGCGGCCTGGCCATGACGCCGCTGACGCTGGGCCTGATCCTGACGGCGACCGCTAGCGGCTTCCTGGTCAACAGGATCGGCCGCTACAAGATGGTCATGGTCGGGGGCGCGGCCCTGACGGCGTTCGCCGCCTTCCTGCTGTCGCAGACGCCGTCGGACGCGGGCCTGTTCGACATCATGTGGCGCGTGACCCTGCTGGGTCTGGGCCTGGGTCCGGCGCAGAGCGTGTTCAATCTGGCGACCCAGAACGCCGTGCCGCGCGACAAGCTGGGCGTGGTGACCAGCGCGGGCCAGTTCTTCCGGCAAGTCGGATCGACCGTCGGCGTGGCGGTGTTCGGCGCCGTCCTGACCCACAATCTGGCCGCCCCGATGAAGACGGCCCCGAACGCCGAGCCCACCGCACAGGTCCGCACCCTTTCACTGGCCGAACTGGAGCGGATGACGGTCGAGGCCCATCAATCGACCAAGAACGGCGCCCCCGTCGCCGTCGATCCAGAAGTCCGCGAGGCGGTCAGCAGCGCCATCCTGGGCGTCATCTTCGCCGGGTTCATCGTCTGCCTGCTGGGCTTCGCCTCGACCCTTCTGGTGCCCGACCTGCCGCTGCAGGCCAGCCGCAAACCCGAGCCCTTGAACGTGCGCGCCCTGGGCGAGGCGCCGGGCGAACCGCCGGCGACCTGAACCAAATACACAGCCTCTAGACCAAAATATTCGTGCGCGGATCGACGCCCCGTCCGTTTCGGTAACAAAGAATTTGCCGGAGATTGATAGCTCGGCAATCGCCGGAGTATCGCGATGTCCCCCATTCACAGCAGTATGGACCCTCTGAAGGCTCTGCCGGACGGGGACGAACGGCCTGAAGACGCGACACCCAACTGCCTCTGCGACGAACGACTGGCCGTGCTGGACATGGCGGGCGTCGGCCACTGGCGGATCGATTGGGCCACCCGTGCGATCAAATGGACCGAAACGACCTTCCGGCTGCACGGCCTGAACCCGGCCGATGGCGAGCCCAGCCTTGAAACCTTCCGCACCATGTTTCCCGAGGAAGACCGAGCCCGCATGGCTGCGGCGATCCAGCGGATCGTGGCCACGGGTGAAGAACAGCATTACCGCCTGCGCCTGAACCGGCATGACGGCGTGCAAAGACAGGTGATGGTTCAGGCCCGGCCCGAACTCGCCCCCGACGGTTCGATCAAGGCCATCTTCGGCGCGGTGACCGACATCACCGATCTGGAGCAACAGATCGTCCAGGCCCGCAAGGACGAGGCGCGCTACAAGCTGCTGGCCGACAATGTCGCCGACGTCATCACCCGCGTCCGGCCTGACGGCACCAGTAAATACATATCGCCCGCCATCTACCACCTGTTGGGCTGGACGCTGGAGGAGATGTCGGGCGATCCGCTCGACTATGTCTATCCGCCCGACCGCAGGAAGGTCAGCAAGGCGATCCACGATGCCCTGAAAACAGGCGAGCAGAACCGCCTGGAGCACCGCGCCGTCCATCGCAACGGCACGGTCATCTGGGTCGAGTGCACCTTCAGGGCCACCGTCAACGCGCAACACGGGCGTGAAGACGCCATCGTCGTCATCCGCGACATCAGCGATCGCAAGGCGATGGAGGCCGAACTGCTGGAGGCCAAGGAGCGGGCCGAAAGCGCCGCCGCCGCCAAGAGCGAGTTCCTGGCCAACATGAGCCACGAACTGCGCACGCCCCTGACCAGCGTGCTGGGCTTCTCCAACCTGCTGACCGCCAGCAAGGCCTTGCCCGAGACAGAGCGCGGCTATGTCCACCGCATCGCCACGGCCTCAAAGGCGCTGTTGGCCGTCATCAACGACGTGCTGGACTATTCCAAGCTGGAGAAGGGGGCGATCGACCTTGACCCTCGTCCGTTCAATCCCGTGCAATTGACCGACGATGTGGTGGAGATCATCGAGGCCCAATGCGCCGCCAAGGGCCTGGCG
The DNA here is from genome assembly GCF_018608325.1 of Brevundimonas sp. Taxonomy (GTDB): domain Bacteria; phylum Pseudomonadota; class Alphaproteobacteria; order Caulobacterales; family Caulobacteraceae; genus Brevundimonas. Next base: position 5,128 of record NZ_JABAZW010000036.1, read on the forward strand.
CTTCAGGTCGCCATCGATCCCGCCCTGCCCGCCGCCCTGCTGGGCGACGAAGGCCGTCTGCGGCAGGTGCTGCTGAACCTGTTGGGCAACGCCGCCAAGTTCACGAGCCAGGGCGCCGTCGCCCTGAGCGTGGGCGGTCAGCGCGGCGACCATGACGACTGGCACCTGAAGGTCACGGTCACCGACACCGGCATCGGCATGACATCGGACACCATCGCCAATGTGTTCGAACGGTTCGCCCAGGCGGACCCCTCCACCACACGCCTGTACGGCGGCACCGGCCTGGGGCTGGCGATCTCGAGATGCCTGGTTGAGGCGATGGGGGGCCAACTGTCGGCGGTCAGCCAACTGGGCGAGGGTTCGACCTTCTCGTTCGAGGTCCGTCTGCCGCTGAGCGACAGCACGGCTGCGCCCCTGGTTGACGAAGTCGGCGGACTGAAGGGGCAGGCGCGTATTCTGGTGGTGGACGACACCCACGCCAACCGCGAGCTGTTCTCGACCATCCTGACCAAGCTGGGCGTCCAGGCGACCACGGTCAACAATGGCGCAGAGGCGCTGAACGCCCTGCTGTTCGACACCTATGATCTGGTGCTGATGGATGTGCAGATGCCGGTGATGGATGGTCTGACGGCCACGCGGGAAATCCGCCGCCTGGAAGCCGCCACCGACCGCCGCATCCCGATTGTCGCCCTGACCGCCAATGTCCAGCCTGAGCAGATCGCTCACTGCCGGGCCGCAGGAATGGACGACCATCTGGCCAAGCCGCTTCAGATGCCGCTGCTGATTGCAGTCCTGTCCAAATGGCTGGGCTGAGGCGCGCAGGAGGCTGGCCGCAGCCAGCCTCCCACGCTCGCAATCGCCATTTCACGCTGACGCGGCCATAGACGAACCGGCCGTTGAAGCCGAAGGGCGAGAAGGACGAATAGGGCGAGCCCCCCGTCGATCCCAGGAAGGCGGCAGGCGTCTTCTTGGGATAGGTGTCCAGCAGATTGTCCGCACCCAGCGCCAGCACCACGCCGTTCGACAGGGTGTAGCGGCCTTCCAGATCGACCACGCCGCGGACGCCCGTATGCACGTCGCCGCTGCCGTCTGCAGGCGTGCCTGCGTTCAGGGTGTCGCCATAGAAGGTGGTGCGGGCCGTCACGCCGAACGCCTCATAGCTCCAGTCGGTCTGGAAGTTGACCTTCCACTGCGGCACGCCCCGCTCGAAGCGGACGCGCTCGCGGCGGTCGAACAGATCGACTTCCTGCGGCAGCACCGTGGTCGAGGAGAAGGTGCGCGTCGTCGGATAGCGGGTGACCTTGAAGTCGTTGATATTGCCCGCGACCGTGAAGTCGAACCGGCCCACATCGGCGCTGTTCCAGCGATAGCGGCCGACGATGTCGATGCCCTTGGTCTTGCTGTCGACGCCGTTGATGAAGAAGCGCGCCGAGGTCGCGCCGCCCGGCACCGAATCCAGCAGATCGGCGATGATCTTCGCATTGGTTCCTGCCGCCGCCGTACGGTTGCCGCTGAGCAGGCCCGACAGGATGATGCGGTCTTCGACATTGATCTGATAGGCGTCGATGGTCAGCTCAAACCCGCCGTAGCGCCACACGGTCCCCAGCGAATAGTTGACCGAGGTTTCCGGCTCCAGGTCCGTTCCGCCCAGCGCGCGCCCGATGACGCTGTTGGAGGGGAAGGTGCCGGATTCGGTGAAGGTGGTCGGACCGCCCGGCGTCGCAGGCGGCACCAGGGTGATCGAGGTCTGGGTGAAATACTGCTGCTGCAGGCTGGGCGCACGGAAGCCCGTGGACACCGCGCCGCGCAGCGCCAGATGGCGGTTGAAATCATAACGACCCGCCACCTTGCCCGTCAGGGTGTCGCCGAAGTCGGAATAGTTTTCGTACCGCAGGGCCGCCGAGGCGGTGAAGTTCTCAACCAGCTCGCCTTCGACATCGACATAGACGCCGACGTTGCTGCGGTTCTTGGACAGGACGTTGGAGGGGGCGAAACCGCCGTATCCCTGCGACGCCGAACCCTTGCCCGTGACCGGACCACGATCATACGACTGGGGCTCGCCCGCGCCGATCTCATAGGTCTCGCGGCGCGCTTCCAGACCAAAGGCCACGTTCAGCGGACCGGCCAGACCGACGTCATAAGCGCGGTTGGCGTCGATGCCGAATACCAACTGATCATAGGTGACCGAACCGGCGTAGAAGTCGGTCTTGGACTGGGCACCGTACGAGGCGTTGATGGTGTCGTGGACGCTGTAGTCCAGCGCATTACGGCCATAGCCCAGGCTGACGTCGATATCGAAGCCGCCCGCCTGTCCGCGCACGCCGCCGTTGGCCGTCAGGTCCTGGGTGTCCACCCCGATCAGCGGCAGGTAACCGTCCGGGAAGATTTCCGGCAGCGGGTTGCGATAACTGGCCGCCGAAAGGGCCGAACGCTCCTGATAACCCGCCCAGCCATAGGCCGACCAGGCGGCGTTCAGCGGCTTGCCCGCATTGGCGTAGACCGACCAGTCGGTGCTTTCCGGATCGCCGAACCGGCCGGTGATGCGCTGCGGCACGGCGGTCGGGTTCAAGTCGGCGCGGTTGCTGTAGTCACGGTCGCGGTACTCTGCCGACACGGTCAAGAAGCCGTCCGACCCCAAGGCAAAGCCCTGCCATGCCGAGACCGTCAGCTGCTTGCCGTCGGTGAAGTCCTTCTTGCCGGCGTTCGGCAGGGTCACGCTGGACAGATACGAACCATAGGTCGCCGAAGCGCCGCCGCCGCTGGAGGCTTCGCGCAGACGCAGGTTGATCACGCCCGCAATGGCGTCCGAGCCATACTGGGCCGATGCGCCGTCACGCAGCACTTCGACGCGATCCAGAGCCGAGCTGGGAATGGCGTTCAGGTCGACCGGCGCCGAACCGCGCCCGACCGTGCCGTTGGTGTTCACCTGGGCCGAGACGTGGCGACGGATGCCGTTGACCAGCACCAGCGTCTGATCCGGTCCCTGACCACGCAGGGTCGCCGGGCGAACCGAGTCCGTGCCGTCGGTCAGCGACGGGCGCGGGAAGGCGATGGACGGCACGGCGACCGCCAGCTGCGACGCCAGTTCCGTCGTACCGCGCTGCTGCAGCGCCTCACTGGTGACGACGTCGACGGGCACCAGGGTGTCCAGACGGGTGCGGCCCGGAACGCGCGTCCCGGTGACGACGACTTCGTCAACGTCTGCAGCGCTGGGCGCACCTGCGCTCTGGGCGGCGGCGCCAGACGCAATCGTCAGAACCGCTGTCGATGCCGCGGCGAACAGAAGGGCGCGATGGCCGGTGAATTGTCTCATGATAGATCCCCTTGAACTAAAAGCAGACAGCAGCAGGCGCCCGGTTCAATCCGTCGTCATCGTTCGCTGTCGTGTTGACGTGCCCCTGAGAATTTCCTCCACGCGGAGCTAGAGTCCGGCCCTTGAAAG